>DASVFK010000087.1:0-20598 GCA_036380095.1 Candidatus Angelobacter sp.
CCAACCGGCGCGGGATGTCAGCCGGATGTGCCGGCTAAGGTTGAAATCACCTTGCCCCTAAGATTTTCCATGAATTCCTGCCAGTCTCGAGTAGCTGGATACTCGCCTCACCTTAACTACAGAATCATGATGAGTTCCGGACCTCTCAGGCGCTGAAAAAAAATCCTGGGGGAAACGGTGCAAGGGAGGAAAGAGGACTCAGCTTGATCAGACGAGATTCCCCGGATGGTTAAACGGCCATCCGGGGCGTTCGTTTTTGGGGGCCGCTTGTGCCGGGTTTCATGAAAGCGATTGCAGGAACTTTTCTTAGTAGCGGTTGCCGCCGGCCACGCTGATGTTGCGATAGCCTCCTGAACGCTCCCCGAGTCTTTCCAACAGACTGGCGGCCATATCGACGAACTTGCCGCCCCTCTCGATGTAGTCCGGCATGCGCTGCCACAGCTCCTCGAGTTTCTCCGGGTGTTCTGAGGCCAGTGTGGCCAGCCCAACACCTGCCAGAGCCAAACCGGCAGGCCGCCGCCCTGTAATGAATAGAATCGCTCCCGCGGCAAAGGAGCCGTACATGAGCGCTTTTTTCCAATCCATTGCCCAGTCCTCCACCCCTGTTTCGCTTTGCACAGCACAACCTCGCTCAACGCGCCACTGGTTAGATTTCAACCGCACAGGTTTTGTTGCCCTGGCGCACGCGCCTTCAACGATTATAGGGCCGCCGGTTTCCGCTGCGAAATATAAGTGCCGTTATATGGGAAGGAACGGGTTGCGGTCGCGCATTCAAAAAATGTCCTGCTGAAGTATTTCGAAAAAAGAAATGTGGGCGCCGGTATAGGGGCGACGCCCACGTGGGGGTACTGCGTATGTTGTTATTTACATAGACGAAATCTGCGACAAAAAGTTTCCTACTCTGCGCTCAATTAACATAAATAAACAGTATTGAACCACCCTGAAGTTTAATGCCCTCTTAGAAATCTGATCTCGCAAGACTGTCCAGCCCTGCACGAAAAAGCCCCTCCGAAGAGGGGCAAAGCGCAAACACAAAGGAGAGAGACAAAAGCAAGCTTATTGCTGCATCCGAGAAACAAGTTCCCTGATGAAAATCCGCGCCTGGTGCAGACCTAATCTGGATTCATCGTCGCTGATGCCCAGGAGCCTGGCGATGCGTGGATGCTCGTAGCCTTCAACATCGTGGAGAAGGAAGATGAGCTTTTCCGTGGCGGGCAGCTGCACCACCGCGCGCTCAAGATGTACCCGCTTCATGTTGCCCCGGATGCTTCCGGGCGCAGCGGAAATACTCGCGTTGAGCGAAAGCGCACCCAATGGGACCAATTCCCTGACCTCGGTCAAGAAGGCCTGATCGATCTGCTCCGCCTGGGGCCGGCCATGACCGGCGAACGCACGCAGAAACGTATTGAGAGCAAGTTGTTCGGCGCCCGGCTCGTGGTCTGTGATCCAAAAGGCCAGAGAATAAATTCTGTGGCAGTGTTCGTTGTAGATCTCGCTGTATTCGGCTTTCTGTATCCCTTTCGCAGGAGCGAAGAGCCCTGAGTTTTCGATAACGCCCTGGAAGCTGCTTGCCATTTTCGATCTACCTCTTTTCTGCCCATCGGGGGTCTAATGCATCAGTCAAAAGTGGCTGCAGTACCCAAAAGCAATCCGGTTGCCCAAAGAACGTGGCTTCCTATGGAATTTTGCATACAAAGTTAACTCATTGATAAATAACAGCTAAAGCCTGCGCACCAAGAGCACAAGGCTGTTGCTCCAAGGGAGGGCCTTCCGGCAGCTTCAGGGTGACCTGCCCAACAGTGAGAACCGCAATACCACTTAGCGGCATTGTGAAACTTAGAATTTGTTCTTAGCTTAGGAAGAATTTACCTGACCAGGATGACTTCACGGAGATTGTCGCGGCCGAGGAAGAACTTGCGGGAGGCAAAATCCTTGAACATGTTCTCGATATGGCGGTTTTGGAAGATGCGCTGCAAGCGGAATCCCTGCCTGGGATCGAGTTCAACCGTGTCTGCCTGGATCAGACGGTATCTGTGGTAAGGCAGATCGGCCCCCGCATCCTTGGTGTGGAAGAAGGCCAGCAGGGCGCCGTGGGAGCGCAGCACATAGGCCAGCCGCTCCACCAGAGGACCTACCAGGGCTTCCGGCAGGTAATCCAGGACGTCCCAGGCGAGAATCGCGTCAAATTTTCCCTGCGGATAGTCGAGATTCTCGCGAAAGAAACGAGGCAGGTCCATGCCTTCTGACCCATCCTCGTTGTGCGACCTATACTGGGGATCTCTTGCGGCGTGCAGCACGTCTTCGTTGTAAACGTGCAGCCCCATCCCGGTAAGAAAGGCGATGTTGGCCGGCGAGGTGGGGCCAAGATCCAGGATACGAAGTTTCTCGTCCTCGTTCCCTATTCCCAGAGGTCTCAGGCTGCGAATGAAGTCGCCCAAAGCAGTGCAGCGGCGGCTGGTCTTGCCCACAGGCACAGGCTTATGCGCAGGCGAGGCGGAATCCAAGCCTCCGCGAAACCATCGCAGAAAGGTGTGATTGGGGGAGCCCATGCTCCCCCTACTTTACCTTACTTGGGGTCCAAAAAGGAACCCTGAGATGCTGGAGCGGCGTTATAGGCCGGGCTGGAGCCCATGCTGCTGCCGGCGCCCGTGGGGAAGCTGGGAGCGGCCGGCTTGCTGCGCTGCGGGTTCTCCTTGATGTCGATAGCGCCCTTGAAGAACGCGCCATCTTCGATCATGATTCGCTGCGTGCCCACGTCCCCGATCAGCGTACAGGATTTCTTCAGCTCGACCCTGTCCGTAGCGGCGACATTGCCTTCCAGCCTGCCGTGAACAACAACCTCACGGGCGGTGATGCTGGCCTTGATCTTGCCATTGGGTCCGATCACCAGCTTATGGTCGCGCAGGTCGATCGTGCCTTCAATGTCGCCATCCAGGTAGAGATCTTCGTTGCCGGTGAGCTCTCCCCGGATCACCACCGATTTCCCGATGTGGCCGACATCGGCGCGCTCGGAAAACGAGGGTACGGGTTTGGAGTTATCTTTCGGGGGCATTGTAGTGCTGGTTGTAGGCGAAGCAGCGGCGCTGGACGCGGCGCCCGTCTGCGAGGGTTGCGGCGGATTTGATGTCATAGGCTTATTGTCTTCCGGACGTGCTTTCCACATAGAACGTTCCTTGGTGTTCTCTAAAATTTGCCGCAAGTTTACTCGCGCCCTAGGGCCAAACACCAGTTACTCTAGGAGTGACACCCTGAGGCTCAACCCGGAGCCGTATCAGCGCGCTATTCCAGCTCATGCTCCTCTTGCGCTCGCCCAAAAGCCCATTCGTTCGCATCCAGCCAACTGCCATGAACACGGCGAAATGCTTTGTTATTAATAGGTTACTTCGGAAAGAAGATGACCACCCAAAACCCGGAACTCTTTGTGCACAAGTGGCAGCGAAGTCTTGAAGAATTTGAACTTTGCTGCTTTTGCCAGCCATGGATCGGGCCAACAAACGGTTACTTTTGGCTTGGCTGAGGCAGGCTTTCCCAAGGGGACAGCCAATGCCGCCGCGCGCTGGAGCGGGATTGCAACTGGCCCAGCGGGGTGAGTTTCAACCAAGCCCGGAAGCCAACAACATTCCCTGGATCTTACTGAAGCGTCCGGGAGTCTGGCGAGCCTGCGTAGAAAAGGACGAGGCCGGCGAGTTCCATCATCATTTTGCATCTGGATCGTGACGATGCAAGTTGCGCGAGCAACGGCCAGCAAAAGCAACGACAGGGATGGTGGATTCCAGTACCTTATGCAAGTAAAAGCCCTGACTCCTTGAGAAGGAAAGCCTGAGGGGCCAAGAGGCCCGCAGCCAGCCTGTTTGCGAGTGCTAGAATGCAACTATCGGCCGAATTCAGAGCGTCTAAGCAGAAACGGGCAGGTGTTTCGGATGTTTTCAAGGATTTTCCAGCACGGTTTGTTGTTTGTTTGCCTGGCAATGCCGCTGTTTGCGCAGCCGCAGCCGGCCACCGTGCAGGCGCAAGCAACTCTTCCCAGCGACGCAACGCAATACGTCCGCGAGGTTATCGAGCACGAAATCGCCGTGGAAAACAACGACCACACCCACTGGCGCTACCATCTCCATCGCGAAGACGAAAAGAACAACCTTGACCGCGACGTGATCCAGACCAGGGACGGCCAGTTGTCGCGCACGCTGCTGATCAACGGCCAGCCGCTGACCGCGGACCTGCGGCAAAAAGATGAAGAGCGGATGCGCAAGTTCGTCTCCGATCCGGAAGAGCGGGCCCGGAAAAACAAGCGAGAGAGAGATGACAGCGCCAAGGCCATACAGATGCTCAAGGCCATTCCGGAGGCGTTCATCTTCAAGTACGACGGCGTTGAAGACGACGTTGTGCGGCTCACCTTCTCTCCCAACCCGCGCTACAACGCACCCAACCGTGAACTGGAAGTCTTCCACGCCATGATGGGCAAGATGTGGATCGATCGCAATGCCCGGCACATGACCAAAATTGACGGCACTCTCTTTGAAGATGTGACCTTTGGCTGGGGCCTGCTGGGACGCCTGCACAAAGGCGGCACTTTCAACGTGGTGCAGAAACTGGTCGGCCCCAATCACTGGGAAGTTGTTTCGACGGATGTGAACATGACCGGACACGCGGTCATTTTCAAAAGCATCAACGTCAAACAGCACGAGGTGCTCAGCAATTTCCAGCGCATGCCCGATGATCTGAGCGTCAGCCAGGCGTACGAGATGCTGCAAAAAGGCGGCTCGGTTTCAGCCAACAATCAGTCGCCGGCAAATGGATCGGCGGGAGTGAAGTAGAGCCGGATTGAGATAAGCCGCCAACGGCAAAACCTTCGCTCCAATCGAGAGGCCTGCCTAAGTTGCAACTCGCTTCTTATCCCAGCAGAGTAACTTCAGGCATGTAGACGCTTGGTTGACCGAATTCGCCTTCGTCTTCGTGCCAGAACAGAGCTCCCGCAACAATATATCCAGTCCAATCGTCAGCTTTTAGCAAGTAGACTTTGTGGCCTTCCTCCATGACCTGCTGAACTTGTGCTGCGTGACCCGTTAGCTGCGCTGGGTTAATTTCTTCAAGAGTTAGATCACGAAGATAAGTCCTGAGTTCAAACGCACGTACATCTTTAAACAGCACATCAATTCGAGTCGGTCTTTGTGCAGTCTTACCGCTTCTGAGAAGCAACTGGCTGTGGCTACATCGATAGGTCATGATTTGGAATTGTCGGTTGAAAGGAATCGGTCCGTTTTCCATTGTGCCTCCCTCCTAGCGGAATGGATTGGGTACTGGCTTGCCCGAGACCGCTTTCCTGCTATTTCTTCTTCGGTTCTTCTTTCTTCCCAGCATCCGCCGCGGGTTTTTCCAGGCCCACGTCCACCAGGACCTTCGGGCTCTTTTCATCGGAGGCGAGCAGGTTGTGGCAGGCGCTGCAGTCCTGCGTGATGGCCTTGCCATCGGCCGCTGCGTGCGACTCATCGTGGCAGCGGAAGCAGCCGGTGAAATCGGTATGGCCCACGTTGTTGGCGTAGGTCCCCCACGTGACCTTCATCTCCGGAAAGACATTGCGTTCATAGATGGCCAGCACGCCCTTGGCCGCCTGCGTGACTTCATCCTTTCGCTGCGCGTAAACCTGCGCGTGGTTGTTGCGGTAGTAAGCATCAACCGCGGCGGGGATTTTGGCTTGTGCATCCGCCGTGCTTGTGTAGTTCTGCTTCAGGATTTCCACACCCTGCTTCTTGATGAAAGGCAACGTAGGAGAGATCTCCCCGTTGTCCAGCGCTTCGTCCATGGCGCGCTCAGGAAGTTTCAGAATATGCGTGGGCCGGTTGTGGCAATCGATGCAGTCCATCACGCGCATCTGCGCGGGATCGGGGTCCTTGGCGCCGGACGCTTTAAAAACCGTGGTCTTGCCCGCACTGGTGTATTCCACGTAAGGGATGTTTTCCCGCTTCTCGTCGGTGGCGAAGTAGCGAACCGTCACACCTTGGCCCAAGTGCCGGCCGTGGATCCCCACACGGCTGCTTCCGCCGCCTAAGTGCAGGAGCAACACTGTGTGCGTCGGCGTGTTCTGCTCGTCGTTGCCGTAGCTCACGATGTCGCGCAGGCGGTCTTCATCAAACTTCTGCGGCCAATGGCAGGTCTCGCAGGTCTCACGCGCCGGGCGCAGGTTGTGTACCGGGGCAGGAATGGGTCGAGGGTAATTATTGAGCGCCACGGCTACTACCTGGCCGGCGCCGGAGAGTTTGCTGCGCACGAACCATGAAGCTCCGGCCCCGATGTGGCAGCTCACGCACTCTACTCGCGAATGGGGCGAACGCTGATGCGCGGTAAACTCCGGCTTCATCACCACGTGGCAGGTCTGTCCGCAAAACGTGGTGCTGTCCATGTAAGTAACAGCGCTGTAGCTGAACTGGCTGCCGATGATGATGTTGAGGAAAGTGGTGAAACCAATGAACGCAACCAGCCGGCGCAGCTCCGCGTTCTGCAGGTCGAGCGGAGGGAACTCGGCCGGGAGCAGGCCCTTGGCCTTGCGCCGCCAGCGGTTCCACCAGATGCCAAGGGGAATCAGCAGAAGCCCCAGGATGAATACGCCGGGCAGGACCAAATAGACCGCCAGCCCGAAATAAGGGTGCGCGACGCCGCCGCGAAGTGTGATAGGGAGGAACACCATCCAGGTCACCGTGGCCGCCGTGACCAGCACCACGCCGATCAAGCTGATCCAGTTGTTGGACAGATAAACCACTGGCCGGAGCCATTTGCGCCAATTCATGAGAGCGGAATCTCCTCAAGCGAATTAACAGTTATTAAGACCGCTGATTATCGCGTGAAGTTTACCAGAGGCACCGTGACCGGGGTCACAACCTGTCAGACAAAATCCACCACGGAGACACGGAGGCACGGAGAAAAAGCCCAAAAAGCTAGCCGCAGATCGCCGCAGATGAACGCAGACTCAGAGCAATTCTAGAGGGACAAGCCACTCGTTTAGGAAAACATCATGCATCGAGGCGCCATGCGGTGGCAGATATGCTCCCAGCCGTCTTTTGATCTGCGTTTTATCTGCGTTCATCAGCGGCTAGATTTCCTCGTTTTCTCCGTGCCTCCGTGTCTCCGTGGTAGATTCGTAGCCGGCTCTCAACGATACGCAAAAATCATCGCGTAAATGATCCACACCACGATACTGAAGCCGGTGATCAACGCAATCCAGGCAAAGGCGCGTACAGTCTTAACCACCACGGGCGGATGCGGTTCCGCCAGATGCTCTGCTAGTTGGCCGCTGGCCACAAGCTGCTCATACTCCCTCGGCTTATCGCGTTTCAATTCCGCCAGTGGCATGTGGCCGGTGAAGACGGTGGTGTCCATGGGAAATTTTTCCGGCCTCAGGTGCGTGTTGAAGAAGTGGATGGTAAAGATGAAGCCGGTGGCCAGGAGCGCCTCGTCGCTGTGAATGATGGTGGCCACGTTGATAAACCATCCCGGCAGGACCCGCGTAAAGAAGATGGGGAACCACAGCGTCAAGCCGGTGCAGCCGATCACGAAGATGCCCCAGAACACGGCAAAATAATCAAACTTCTCCCAGTAGGTCCAGCGCCCGTAGCGGGGACGCGGGCCGGCGCCGACGAACCACTTCATGGTGGCAACAAACTCGCGCAAGTCCTGGCGGGTGAGCATCATGGTGTTGGGGCCGGAGAGCAGGTCCCGCCAGGAGCGGCGCTCGCGACGCTTACCGCGCAACACGTCCACAATGTGGACGATGAAGGTGGTGAACATGAGGAACGCGGCGCTGCGGTGAATGAAACCGGCGGTCTGAAAGCCGCCCAGCAGGTGCGAGAGCCGCGATGCCCATCCGGTGTACGAGAATTTCAAAGACAGGCCCGTGAGCGCCAACGTGATAAAGCTGATCACCATGCATACGTGCAAGGCGCGATGCAGGGGCTTAAAGCGGACATACTCGAGCTCGCGCGGCTGTGCGCTCGTGCCGCGGCCGCCGTCGCGGGCCGCCTTGATGACCGCTTCGGGCGATTGCGTGGGCGACGCCATCAGTGTTTCTCCTCCTCGCCGTCTTCCTTGCCGGAAGCGCTGCCGTTCTGCTCCGCCGCTTCCTCGGCCTGCAATTCGCGGCGCAACTGAAACGCCCGGGGCAGCCACAACAGCGTGTGTATGCCGCCGATCACGAATGTGCTGATCAGCAGCGTTGTCATTCCCCAGAACGTCCAGAACAAGAAGGGATATTTCGCGGGGTCGTGGTGCGTGGCGTGCGTCAGGTATCCGGCGAAGCGGCGGGTGGCGCCGGTGTGGCATCGCCCGCATGTGTTCACCACGTTGGCCCGGCTCAAGCGCGATTGCGGATCGTTCACATTCCGAATGTCGTGCGCCCCGTGGCAGTCATAGCACTTGGCCGTGTTGGTGTAGCCCAGGCGCGAAACCTTGCCGTGATACGTCTCAAAATATGTCTCAGCGATGGCGGCGTGGCAGCGCCCGCACTTGTTCATGATTTCCAGCTTGAACTGGTCTTTATCGGCGCGCTGGATGGTGTGGGCGGTGTGGCAATCGCTGCACACAGGCAGCTCCTTGTCCGTATGGGTGACCGATGCCGAATGCACGCTCATCACAAACTGTTCCTGGATCCCGTGATGGCACACGCCGCAGGTGGCGGGCACATTCTTGCGGTTCACCGTGGATTCGGGATCGGAAGCCGGCAGTTCGCGGTGGGCGGTGTGGCAACTGGTGCAGGTAGCGGTCACTGTGAGGCCGCTTTTCAACAGCCCCTTGCCGTGAATGCTCTCCGTGTAGTGGCCGATGATCTCGCGCTCTTGCCCGTGATAGCGCACGGCCGCCTTGTTGCCCTCGCGATGGCAGCGCGCGCACAACTCAGGCACATTGGTGGGAAAGGTGGCCGATTGCGCGTCTCGCTTGCCCAGCACGCGGTGCGTGCCGTGGCAGTCTTTGCAGGAGGGAGCATTCGTGTCTGCCTTGGCCAGCAACTGTCCGTGCACGCTGCGCTGGTATTGCTGCGCGACTTCAGCATGGCAGGAAGTGCAATCCACCTTCTTGGTGATGGCTTCGCAGGGGCGCAAGCGCGAGGCATTCACTTCCGAGTGGCACTGGCTGCAAGCGACTTTGGCGTGGCGCGATCCGGCCAGCTCGCCGGTGTGGACCGCAAGCTGGCGGCCATCGCCGGACTTCAGGCGGTCGTTCTCGTGGCAGCGCATGCAGTCCGCGTCCGCCATTCCCTGCGAGTAGAAAACCTTGCGCACCTTGTGGGGCTGGTGGCAATCAACACACGCCGGCAGGACGTTCGCTTCCTTCTCCCATAGCTCGCCGCGGATGGTCTTGCGATGCACTGCCTCGATCTGCGAGTGGCAGCGCGTGCAGGTGGCGGCGATGTTGGCGCGCGCGATGGACGACTTTGGGTCAGTATGTGGCAGAATCTCGTGTGCCGTGTGACAGGTAGCACAGTTAGGTGCAACAGTCAGGCCGCGCTTCAGCAATCCTTCACCGTGGATGCTCTCGGAGTAGTTGGTAAGGATGTCGTGTTCAGGGATGTTCCGGCTGCGCTGCACCGGCGTGCCTTCACTGTGGCATTTGCCGCAGGTGAAAGGCACTTTCAAGGGCGCTACGGGCGAGCGCGGGTCTTTCACCGGAACAATATCGTGGTTGCCATGGCAGCTATAACAGCGGGGCGCCAGAGGATCGCCGCGCGCCAGGGCCTTGCCGTGCAGCGAGCGCGCGTGCTTGGCTTGTTCATCGCTGTGGCAGTTGCCGCAATCCACCTTGGCGGGCGGCGGATGGGGAATGTCCTTGCCTTCAAGATCAGAGTGGCAGCCGGTGCAGGAGAGCGCCGCGTGCACCGACGCAGCAAAGCGCTTGCCGTCAACGTAAATCGAGACGGTCTGCTTGCCATGCTTGGCGGTCATGGTCTTGTCGTCGTGGCAGGCAAGGCACGTGTCGCTATCGCCGGATGCTGCGCCAAGCGTGGCCGGCAGAAAAGCCGCGCCCACAAGGAGGCAGGCAGCGCGTACCACGTGGCGAAGGGCCGCTCTGCTTGCCATCATTGAGTCGCCTCACCGGCAGGCTCTTTGCGCGGCGACTTCCCGGTGAGCCAGGCCGAGTCCATGGGATAAACATCGGGATCGAAGACGACGAAGTAGAAGTGCCAGACCACAATGGCCAGCGTGGCCAGCACGGCCTCATAGAAATGGATCGAAGTTGCCAGGTCCAGGGCCAGCTTGGGCAGCCAGCGCAACATCAGGTTGTTGCTCCAGAGAAGAATGCCGGTCACCACCATGATGGCGGAACCCCAGACCAGCGCCCAGTATTCCACCTTCTCCACGTAGCTGTGGGCGGCGCGGCCAGGTGGTTGCCGGCGCAGGCCGAGGTTGTAAACGAAGTTGGCCGCGGCCTCGCGAACATCGCGTAGCGCAGGCAGGAGCGAACGCCAGTGGTCGCGCAGGCGCTTGCTGAATGCGAGTGAGAGAACATGCGCCAGCCCAGCGGCCATGAAAACCACGGAGGCGGCTCGATGAACGATGCCGCGCAGCGCGAACGAATTCTCCCACTGGAGGAGCGGACGCGCCCACCAATGATCGGGATACTTGAGCGCAAAGCCTGTCCACGCCAGAACGATGAACGAAATCGCCAGTGCGGCGTGCTCGATGCGCTCAAATACCAGCGTGCGCAGGGGCTGATCGCCGGGCGGATCGGGTTCCGGTGGAGCCGTTGAGAAACGCAGGCGGAGAAGCTTGTGCAGCCAATCACCGAAGTTGTGCAGGAACATGAAGCCCAGGGTGAGCGGAATCACCAGCAGGTAAAACCAGCGCACCCAGCGCAGTGACGCGTGCTCAGCGCGGCCGTTCATGCTGTGAATGGGACCCAGGGCAAAGCGCTGCCCCGCCCCAACATGGCACTGCCCGCAGGTTTTCGCCAGGTTCGCAGGATGGATCGTGGACCTGGGGTCGGAAGAGGCGCGGATGTTGTGCAGCCCGTGGCAACTGGCGCAGTTGGCCACTGTCTGCGCCCCGGACTTGGAGGCCAGCCCGTGATAGGAAGCGTCAAAGCTCACGATGCGGTCGGCGGGCAGGCCGAAACGGCGCGAGAGGGCCACGCTGTTGTGGCATCCGCCGCAGGTATCGCGGACGTGATTCGGATGAACGGAAGAAGCAACGTCTTTGGGCGGCAGGATGGAGTGCTCGCCGTGGCAGTCCGTGCACACCGGGGCCTGCATGATGCCCTTGGCCACCGCCTGCCCGTGAACACTCTGCTGGTATTCGGCCGCGATGTCACTATGGCAGGCGCCGCACAACTCCGGCACTTGGGCGCGGAATTGCGGGGTCTTGGCGCTTTCGATCTCGTGCGCCTTGCCGTGGCAGGTGCTGCAATCGGGCGCGGCGCCGTTGCCTTTGCGAATGGCCTGGGCATGGGCGCTGCGCGCGTAGTCTTTGGCCATGCTGGAGTGGCAGGTGGAGCAGGCGGGTTTGGCAACGCCTTCCGGATGAGGATATTCTTCATGCCGCGCATGGCAGCTCGCGCAGCCGACGGAGGCATGCACGTGCCCTTTGATCTTGCCGGCAACCTCGTCATGGCAGGACGCACAGAGGTCGTTGTCCACAGCGGGAGCCGGAGCGGAAGCCGCTGTCTCGCCCACTGCGCGTCCAGCCGACGCGGTAGCCATCATCAAGCACAGCAGAAGAAAAGTCCGGAAACTGTTCATGTGCCGCCACCTCTCTCACGCCAGGGGCAGGGGGAGCCTGAAGGTCGTCTACTTTTTGGCCAGCGAGCGCATGAACTTCACCAGGTCGTTGATTTGGGCGTCAGTCAGTTTGCCGTCATAAGCCGGCATCTTGCCTTTGCCCTTTTTGGTGGCGTCAAACCATGCCTGGTCAGTGCTCTTGGCTACTTCAGGATCGCTGAAGGCCTTTACCCCGAGCTTCTTTCCCATGGCGGTGTCGCCCTTGCCGTCAGCGCCGTGGCAGGTGGCGCATTTGGCTTTGTAAAGGTCGGCCGCGCTATCTTGCGCGAATGCAGAAGAGGAAAACAACAAAGCGCCGAGGGCAAAGACCGCGGCGCAGAACACAAGCTTACGCAGACTATTATTCATGATTGCACTCCATTGAAGTTTTCCTGCGGCCCGGCCGGGAGGCAACGGGGCGGTTTCCACCCGGAAGGTCTCCTTGCCTCGGTTCCGAACCGGGCCGGGAGAAGGCCCGAAGGCCTTCTCCAACTCAAGACGTCTCATCATCCTGCATGGGCGGGGCCGGCCGCTGTGACCGCAGTCACCGTGCGTTTGTAATAGCACCCCTGGGCTTCCAGCGACATGCAAAGAGCTCCGCAAGGGCGCGCGAAAAACACCTGTGACAGAAGTCACATCGCGCCTGTGGCCAGCCGCTTACGATCATGAAGCAGCTTGGACAAGACAAACTCTTCGGGGTAGCCAGCGATGAATGCCAATTTTGATCTGAATCAATGCCCTCTTATCGTGATTTGGGAAACCACCCAGGCCTGTGATCTGGCCTGCTGCCACTGCCGCGCCTGCGCGCAGCCCGTGCGCCACCCGCTGGAGCTGACCACGAAAGAGTCCGAGAAGCTGATTCGCGACGTGGCCGACCTGCGTCCCCCGATTTTCATTCTCACCGGCGGCGACCCGCTGAAACGCCCTGATATTTACGACTTGGTGCGCTATGCCTCCGCTTACGGCCTGCATCCGGCGATGACCCCAAGCGCCACGCCGCTGCTTACCAAAAACGCCATCGCTGAGCTCAAGAGGTGCGGGCTTTCGCGCCTGGCGGTAAGCCTGGATGGCTCGGTTCCCGAACTGCATGACGTGTTCCGCGGCGTGCCCGGTTCTTACTCGCGCACCCTGGAAGCCATCCAATGGGCCAACGAGTGCGGCGTGCCCATCCAGGTGAACACCAGCATTTACAAGCGCAACATCCACGACCTTGAGAACATGGCCGAGCTGCTCAAGCACTTCAAGCTGGTGCTGTGGAGCATCTTCTTCCTGGTGCCCACCGGACGCGGACAACTGGACGAACTGCCCTCGGCGGAAGAGTTCGAGCAGACCTTCGCCAAGCTGTACAAGTTTTCGCAGGAGATGCCGTACAAGATCAAGACCACGGAAGCGCAGCATTATCGTCGTTTTATCCTGCAGCAGCGCGCCATGCGCAAGAACATTCCTGTGGAAACGTTGACGGCAGGCGGGGAAAAATCCATGCCTGGATTGCTGCCCATCAACGACGGAAAGGGCTTCGTCTTCGTCTCGCACATCGGCGAGGTCTATCCCAGCGGTTTCCTGCCCATTTCCGCCGGCAGCGTACGCAAACAGAACTTGACCGAGATCTACCAGAAATCCGAGCTGCTGGTGGGCCTGCGGGACCGTTCCAACCTGCAAGGCAAATGCGGCGAGTGCGAGTTCAACGCCATCTGCGGCGGGTCCAGAGCACGCGCCTATGCCATGACGGGCAACATCTTCGCCGAAGATCCCTGCTGCTCGTACATCCCAAAGGCGATCGCCGAGGCGCGCAGCAAGAACCAGGCTTTCATGCCCATTCAATCCATATAGGTTTGCGGGCTTGCGGGTAAATAAGGGCAGGAGCATCGGGCCTCCTGCCCTTGAATTTCTTTGGCCGCAAGAAATGCTTTCAACCTCCTGTGTGGAGACTGCATCTAGCTGTTGGACACGGCTCAGGCGAAGGGGGGCCCATGCGAATCCACGAGGGGAATTTTGCCTACGATCTGGAACAATTAAGAGATCCAATGACACAGCTTGCACTGCAATGGAAGTACACCATCTATCGCCTGCGGCCCTTGGAAGAGCGCATCGCCTCAGGAGAAGCCGCGGACAGAGCGGACGCGGAGAAGAAAGCCAAGGCCGCGCTGGCGCGGATTTCCGGCGAAGAGCGGCACGCCGCCTGAAGGACCTAACCTAGCCGTTCACGTGCAGGCGGCCGTCGCGTAGGACGGTACATTTGCGGTCGCGCCAGATAATGGTATCGCCCAGGAAGCCGCCCATCCAGACGAGAAATCCCAGGACGTCCTGCAGAGGCAGCAGCCACCACTGCCCGTTGAACAAGGGATCTCGCAGCACGAAGCGGGCGGTTGCCAGTGCGGCCCCGGCGCGCAATGCCAGCGTGAACAGCACCAGGGGCCAGACATGAGGCCACAGGGCAAGCAAGACCAGAGCGATGGGAAGAGGGTAGGTAAAGATCTGGCCCCAATATCCCAACGGACGTGAACGCCTGGTGCTGCGGGCCCAGCGCAAACGATGGCCCAGGTTGGGCGCGATTCCCTGGCTGCCGATGCGGTGCTGAATCACACAGGCTGAGAGCACCACGCGGTGCCCGAGTTCGGCGGTGCGCCGGCCAATGACGAAATCTTCCGCCAGGAAACCCTGCAGGTAAGCAAAGCCGCCCATCTCGTCGAGCACGTTGCGGCGCACGGCCAGCGTGCATCCCAGGGCGAACTTCATGCCTTCAACCATGCGCGCAACCAGCACCCCGCCCATCAGTTCGGTGTTCATGCCGATGGCTTCCAGGCGCGACCACAGACTGGTACCGGGCACAGCACGATAAGGACAAGTCACCAACGCAACATGCGGGTCCTGCAATTCGGAAGCGAGGTTTTGCAGCAGGTCAGGCCGGCAGCGGATGTCACTGTCACTCATCACCAGCAGGTCATGGCGGGCCTCGCGCACCAGGCGGTTCAAGCTGTACGCCTTGGCGTTGGGAATAGGCGATTCGCCGGTAACCACCAGGCGCGCGCTCACCCGGCCGGCATATTCCTCGATGAGGGCCGTGGCCACCGGGGCGGCGGGATCTTCCGCGCAGTGCACGCCGAAAATGATTTCAAACTCCGGATAGTCCTGCTGGAAAAAGCTGCGCAGGTTGTCCTCCAGACCTTCATCATGGCCGCACAGCGGCTTAAGAACCGTGATGGCCGGGAGCGCTGTGGCAGCAGGAGGCACAACGCGGCGATAGCTGCGCGCGGCCAGCATGACCAGCACGCAATACACCATCGAGCCTGCAAGCAGGATAGACAGTAAGGCTGTAACGATTACCATGCGACGTGCCGGTTCTCCCCTCCGGGAAAGCTGCCCGCCGTGGCACTGGGCGGCAGGTTGGTTACCAGAAGCTTACCACCAGCCACAGCAATTTTGTGAAGATTCGTAAAGCCGACCAGGGGCTGATTTCGGGCCAAACCGGCACGTAGAGACGTGGCACCGCCACGTCTCACCCTTCGCGCGACCTACAGCTCTGTTGCCCCCCAATTCGGCCATTTGTTTGAGACGCGGCTGTGCCGCGTCTCTACGCCCAAATTTTCGTATGCGAACAACGCATCTCAATTCACGCCAACAACCTGACCGGCATGAATTTTTTGAGACGCGGCTGTGCCGCATCCCTACGCCCAAATTTCGTATGCGAGCAACGCATCTCAATTTACGCCAATAACCATTTCCAGACGCATGAATTTGGGATACATATTTCGTAAAGAAATTGCGAATCGGGATACTTGCGCTTGGAAGCATGCCGCAAGACTGCTGTCCGCTGTCTTGGCAAATTGGTGTTGGCGGGACCAATCGTTTTTTATTGGTCGATCGCGCCGCTCATCGGCGCTTCTTCCCCCGGATGCCGGCGCTTCCACCATCGCAGGTAGCATTGGTTGCTGCAGAAGACTTGCATGGCGCCTTCCACCGCGGCCACGCCGATGCCATCGTCAAACGCGGCGCCGCATTCGCTGCACTGGCCTGCGCCTGTGTGCTCGGGCTCAACCGAGCCATGCCAGGGAATGCGATGGTAGCTGCCTTCATACAAGCCCGAAGCATAGACCGGCCCGAGAGGCTGGCGCGTGCGCGTGTGCCAGTTCTGGCAGTAGGTCCAGTGGTCATCCAGGACAGGTAGCTGGCGAATCTCGCAGAAAGGTATCTCCGCCTCGGCGGGCGCAGGGTTCCTCCACACACCGCGGTTGCGGCGATTGAACCCGCAGGTGCTGCAGTTGTCTGGTCCGCCATTGGGCATCGGGGTTGCTCTCGCTTGTCGCGCGAGTGAAATCGTGGCCGACGATCGAACAAACGCAAATTGAGTTGCGGTACGACTCACTGGCAATTTACCTTCAACTCTAGCAGAGAACATGTTCATTCCCGGGGAAACCGCCTGTCTCTTGTGTGACGTTCCGGAAACCGCGCTGAAGAAAGGCGCGCAGTGTGAAGTGTTGCGCCTGATCCCCGGCGATCAAGGCGTAGCGGTGGCTGCCGAAGTCAAGCATTACGCCGGCAGCAGCGCGCGCACCGCCGTTGTACCTGTCGCGGCGCTTGAGCCGGTGTTGTCAAGCTTCACCGAGCAACGTACCGCTGTCTTGTGGGGTCTGGAGAAACCGCCGGAGGATTTCATGCCTGCCGCCATCCATTCCCTGCTCGAGCGCGGCCTCAGCATGAGCCCCGGGCGCAATGTAGTCAGGCTCTATTATGACCATCAAGAGCGCTGGTGGAAGCGCGACGAGCCGATTGCCACCGCCTTTCCGCTCGACACGCAGGCCATCACTCACCACTGGCATGCGTGCATCGTGGCCTTCTCCTCTGCCGAACGCTACCACCTTGAGTTCCGCCTGAAAGGACGAGGCGAAGCATGCGTGCTGCTGCACGAGCGCGAAGAAGCTTACGCGGAGCAGGCGCGCCGTCCCGCCGCGGCCACAGACCTGGCCCGTGTGCTGATCAATCTGGCCGACGCGGCAGGTGCACGCTACTGCGCGTTTCCTGTCGCCGGCCCCTGGTTGCTGGATGAAGATTGGCCGGCCCTGCTGCGCGCGCCTTATTATCCTGACTTCTTTCTCCTTCCGGGCTCGACGCTGCCTATGGACTTCCCTGAGCCCTTCCGTGGCGTCCGCCTCACCCATGACCGCGTGATGATCACGGCGATGCCGGTGAAGTTCGCTCCGCACGATGAACTGACGGCGCCAAGCGAACGCGACCACCAACTCGCCGCGTTGCGCAAGGCCCATGCGCTGGGAGAGAAGTATTACGACCAGCTGTATGAAGCAAGGGGAAGCACAGCCGGAATCTATAGCGACATCAAGGACGCGTTCCTTGACGCCATCTCCGCCGCCAGCGCCCTTGGACTGAAAGAAGAAGCCGGCGCACTGGAGACGCGCCTGGAGAACATCAAGGGCGTCTATCGCAGCCAATTCTCATGAGCACCCGCTCGTTTAATACAATGATTCGTGGAACCTATGATCAAGACCGCGTTTCTGCTGTTTGCCTTCTGCTCGGCCTCACTCCAGGCGCAGCAACTGCCTGTGGCGCCCAAGGCGCACATTGTGGACATCAATGCCAAGCCGGGCTTCTTCAACGAACCGGCGATCGCCGTGAACCCGGCCGATCCGCAGCAACTCGTGGTGGCGTGGCAGGTCAACGCCAGCGCCGCCTACTCCAGGGACGGCGGCCGCACCTGGACGATCGCCGAAGGCACCGCGCCCAAGGACTACCGCGTCTCTGGCGACGTCTCCCTGGCCTATGACAAATCCGGCGCGGCGCTGCTCTGTTACATAGCCTTTGACAAGCTGGGCACCACCAACTACTGGGCACACGGCGCCACCCGCAACGGCATCTTCGTGCGCCGCTCGCCGGACGGCGGCAAGACCTGGGACGCGGAGCCCGCCACTGTGATCGCGCACGCCACCGGCCCCGGCATTCCCTTTGAAGACAAGCCGTGGATCGTCACGGACACCGGCAACGGCCCGCAAAGCGGAAATATTTATGTGGGATGGACGCAGTTCACTCTCAGCGCCAGCCATCTTCTTTTTTCCCGCTCCACGGATGGCGGCAAGAGTTGGTCCGCGCCCATCCGGTTGAACAGCGAGCCCGGCTTGCCGCGCGACGACAACGGCGCGCTGGAAGGCTTTCACGGTGTGGCCGGCCCCGATGGCGCGCTCTACACCATCTGGGACAATCGCGACGGCATCGTCATGGCCGTTTCGCGCGACGGCGGAAAGACCTTCAGCAAAGACCGCCGCATCATCGCTGCCGGCCCGAGCTACTTCGGCATCACCGGCGTCTCGCGCTCCAACGGCTTTCCTCAAATTGGACTTGATCCACGAGGTGACGACCCGCACGGCGGCAGCCTCTACGTGGCATGGAGCGACTATACCAACGGCGACGTCGACGTGTTCGTGGCTTCATCGGGCGACCACGGCGACACCTGGAGCGCTCCGGTGCGCGTGAACAGCGATCCCATCCACAATGGCGCCGACCAGTTCTTCCAGTGGATGGCCGTGGACCCCAGCTCCGGCGCGGTCAATCTGCTCTTCTACGACCGCCGCCCTGACAATCGCTTTACCGGCGTGACCCTGGCTCGCTCCACTGACGGGGGAAAGTCGTTCACGAATTTCGCGCTCGATCGCGAGCAGTTTGAGGCGGACGGCGACTTCCTGGGCGACTACCTGGCCATCACCGCCTTCGGTGACAAAACCTTCGCCGCCTGGGCCCATCAGGTCTCAGAAGAAACCAAGTCCGAGCATGGAAGAAAAACCAGGACGGTGCTGCGCGTGGGGACAGCGGAGTTTTAAGTCTTTTCCCGGAGTTGAGCTTTTTTCCGAAGTTCCGAGCGCAGCGAGGAATCCCTATCGCCTCAACGCTCTTCGGGTCCTTGCCCTGGCAGCATCGGCACAATAGAAATCCCTCCCCTTCGGCAAGCTCAGGGTCGGAATTTCAGAGGAAAGCTGGACACTCATAGCAACACTCGACTTCCTGCCATCATCGCATCTTCGGACCATGACCTGCGATCTCCGCATCGGCACTTCCGGCTATCACTATTCCCATTGGATCGGCCCGTTCTATCCACCCGGAACTTCCACGGAGCACATGCTGGAGTTCTACGCTCGTCATTTCGACACGCTGGAAATCAACAACAGCTTTTACAAGCTGCCCAGCGTTCAGGCCTTTGAGCACTGGCGTGACTCCACGCCGAAACATTTTGTTTTCGCCGTGAAGGCCAGCCGCTTTATCACCCACAACAAAAAACTCAAAGACCCGGAAAATGCCGTGAACAATTTATTGCCGCCCGTGGAACATCTGGGCAGGAAGCTGGGCCCGATTCTGTTTCAGCTTCCGCCGCGATGGCACGTGAATGTGGAACGGCTTGAAGGCCTGCTGGAAATCCTGCCGCGCCGGCATCGCTACGCTTTCGAATTCCGCGATCTCACCTGGCTCACACCGGAAGTGGACCGCGTGCTCAGCAAATTCAACGCCGCCTTCTGCATTTACGATCTTGCCGGCTTTGAGACGCCGCTGGAGATCACGGCCGACTTTGCCTACGTCCGCCTGCATGGCCCGGCCGGCCAGTATCAGGGCAATTACAGCCGCAGCCAACTCCGCCGCTGGGCACGATGGATTGAGCAACAGGCAAAGAAGCTGAAAGCGGTTTACGTTTACTTCGACAATGACCAAGCCGGTTACGCCGTCAAGAATGCGCTGGCCCTGCGCGAAATGGTCATGGGCAAGAGCGCAAATCACCTCGGGCTCGCGGCCTAGTCTCATGTTTCTGCTCTCGCTTTTTGCTCCCGCCGCGTCTTCTCCGCGCCTCAGCGTCTCCGCGTTGAGGTTCTTGGTTCGGACCCAGGCTTCAGCGCGATGCTGCTGCCGCATCCTGTGTTAGCCTGTTTCCCATTCGCATGAAGGCAATCCTGCTGCTCCTTTCGTTCCTCGCTACCTCTGCGTCTCCTGCCGCCGCGCAGCAGCAAGAAGAAAAGAAAACACCCGCGCAGGACCCTTACTATCACGACTGGAAAAAGGAACTCGATGAGGCTGGGATTCAGGACAACAGCTTTCTCATCGAAGAGGCCTACAACCAGGAGTACGGGATCGTGCAGCACATCAGCAACTTCACTTATGTCTGGCAGACCCGGTCCTGGGCTTACAGCTTTACCCAGGAATGGCCGGTCGATCCCGCACCCAAGAACCAGCTCAGTTACACGCTGCTGATCGCCCACGCGGGGCTTACCGGGGCAGGAACCGGGTTCGGAGACCTGGCTCTGAATTATCGCTACCAGCTTGTGGGCGATGGCGACGCCAAGGTCGCGGTGACCCCGCGCTTCAGCGTGCTCTTTCCCACGGGCAATTCCCGTTTCGGACGCGGCGCCGGCGGCGTCGGCTTTCAGACCAACTGGGCCATGAGTTGGGTGGTGAATAAGAAGCTCACCACGCACTGGAACCTGGGCGCCACCGCGGCCCCAACGGGCAAAGACCCAAACGGCGACCAGGCGAGCACGTATGCCTTCAACCTCGGTAACAGCCTGGTCTGGACCATGCGCTCTCGCTTCAACGCCTTGCTGGAGACGGTGTACATTCGCGCCGAGACAGTCTCCGGGCCCTCGCGCACACAGTGGGGCGGCACGCTGCTGCTGAATCCCGGCGTGCGCTGGGCGTACAACTTCAATAGCGGTTTGCAGATTGTTCCTGGGATCGCCGTGCCTCTGGGCGTGGGACCGAGCGCAGGGAATAGCGGGGTGTTCTTCTACCTCAGCTTTGAGCACCCGTATCGCAAGATTCCGCGCAAGGAAGAAAAGAAAAAAAACTAGGCTGGCCCGAATTGCTGTGTCCCACGG
>DASVFK010000088.1:0-2758 GCA_036380095.1 Candidatus Angelobacter sp.
TGTTCGGGGCCAAGGGCGCCTGCGGAGGATGCTGGTGCATGACTTGGCGGCTGGCCCGGTCCGAATTTGAAAAGCAAAAAGGTGCCGGCAACAAGAGAGCATTCAAAAAGATTGTGACGCGAGGCGGCGCACCCGGCGTGCTGGCTTATGCGGGCAAACAGCCGATCGGCTGGTGCGCAGTGGCGCCGCGCGAAGAATATCCGGTGCTCGGCCGTTCGCGCGTGCTGGGACCGGTGGATGAGAAGCCGGTGTGGTCGGTTTCCTGCTTTTTCGTCGCGCGCGAATTTCGCAGCCAGGGCGTGACCGTGCCCCTGTTGCGCGCGGCGGTGAAGTTCGCGAAAAGCCAGGGAGCAAAGATCGTGGAAGGCTATCCGCAAGACCTTGGCGAAGGCTCGCTCCCGGCGGCGTTCGTATGGACCGGCCTGCTGCCCACGTTCGCGGCTGCCGGTTTCAAGGAAGTAGCGCGACGCTCGCCCAAGAGGCCCATCGTACGCATCTAACTGAATGTTTCTTGACGGCTGGCCTTGCTGTGCTAGCCTGCTTGCGTTATGACCGTGCACGCGCTTCCTTCGTCTCCGCGGCGGCCGGCGGTAATGGCCCGTTTGTTCGCGTTCGTCCTGCTTCTGCTGGCGCTGGCTGTGGCAGCGGGTTTTGCCTGGACCGCTTACCACCTCCATCAACTCCAAGGCGCGATTGCCAACCACGGCGCTGCGTTACGGCAATTTCAGGTGCGCCAGGAAGCCATCTTTGCCGCCGACAGCATGGACACCGCGTTGCTCCGCTTCATGCTGGATGGCAACACCGCCAACACCGAACTGATCCGGCTGAACAAGGAGCTGGTGGAACGGCTGGCGCAACAGGACGACGCCGCCAAGAACGACAAGATGCTGCAAGACCTGGTGGCCAAAGAGCAGCAGTGGTATTCGCAGTTTGCCCAGCCGCTGATCGAGCAGCGCAAGCAGGTACAGGCCGGCCAGGGTCTGCCGGAGGACCTGCTCAACCGCTATCGCACCACCAAGAAAGACCTGGGCACCTTTGATCTGGAGATGGCCGCACAGGCCGCCTACCAGCGCGACACGCAGGGCCTGCTGCAAGCGCAGGAACATCTCGGCCCGGGTGCGTGGCTCCGCTATGCGGCCGTAGCCCTGGCGTTGATTGCCATCTTTGCCGTGGCGCTGGGGACGTTCAGGAACATTGGGCGGCTGCACCGCGTGGCCAAGGGCGAGGGAGAAGTGGAAGAAGATGACGAAGATACGGGGCCCGAAGGCGAAGGGCATTGAGAAAACCGCAGAGCAGATTATGGCTGATCAAAGCACAGGGATCGCTGGTCTGGCCAAGTTTGCGTGCGCCTTCCTGGGAATCGCGCTTTTCATGTGGACACCGAAGACTGGAAAAGGCTTCTTGATCTATGGCGCCTTGTTTGTGTTGATAGTTTTGCTCATTATCCTAATCTCATGGCAGTCCAGGAAGGATGCTGGCCAAATGTCAGATAGCCCTGAAATCTGATTGCTGAACGCCGGCTGCTGATTGCCGAGTGCCTCTCTACAGCAATTTCGCCGCGTCCTTGGCAAAGTACGTCAGGATCAGGCTCGCCCCCGCGCGCTTGATCGATTGCAACGACTCCAGCATCACCCGGTCGCGGTCCAGCCAGCCGTTGCGGATGGCTGCTTGCAGCATTGCGTACTCACCCGAAACTTGATACGCCGCAATGGGCAAATCAAAGCGGCTGCGGGCTTCGTGGATCACATCCAGGTAGGGCATGGCGGGCTTCACCATGATCATGTCCGCGCCTTCCTGAATATCGAGCTCGATTTCGCGCATGGCCTCGCGCAAGTTGGCGCCATCCATCTGGTAAGAGCGGCGGTCGCCGAACTGCGGGGTGGAATCGGCGGCTTCGCGGAACGGGCCATAAAAACCGGAAGCAAACTTCGCGGCATAAGAGAGGATGGGCGTGTTGGTGAAGCCGGCTTCATCCAGTCCTTTGCGGATCGCAGCCACGCGGCCATCCATCATGTCGGAAGGCGCGATCACGTCCATGCCGGCGCGGGCCTGCGAGACCGCGGTCTTGGCCAGGATGTCGAGTGTGGTGTCGTTTTCGATTTCATATTCGGCCGCACTGGCGACTTCGGCAAGCTGTGCCGCCACTGCATCGATCTTGTCCCGTTGAACAACCATCACGCGCGGTGTCCGACTCACGGCGGCAGGTTTCTTGTGGCGGACGATCCCGCAGTGCCCGTGCGACATGTATTCGCACAGACAAACGTCGCCGATGACGATCAGGTCCCTGACTTCGCTCTTGATGGCCCGCGTGGCCCGCTGCACGATGCCGTCATCTTCCCAGGCGCCGCTGGCGATTTCGTCTTTTTTCTCCGGCAAGCCGAAGAGGATGATTCCACCCAGACCAAGAGATTTCGCTTCGCGCGCCTCTTTGACCGCTTCATCCACGGAGAGGTTGAACACGCCGGGCATGGAGCTGATCTCTTTGCGCACGCGCTCGCCGGGACAGACAAACAGCGGATAGATGAAGTTTGTGGGCTCGAGCCGGGTCTCGCGCACCAGCGAGCGCAGGGACTCGGTCTGGCGCAGGCGGCGAAGGCGGGTGATGGGAAAGGACATAACAGGGAAAGTTTAGCAGTTTCGAAGCGCGGAATTCACCGCAAAGGACGCAAAGGCCGCGAAGGAGGCGTAGGAGCCCAAACATTGCACCCAAACACGTGTCAGTCGCTCGGTGCACGGGTGATATGATCTGCCCGATGCC
>DASVFK010000089.1:0-35158 GCA_036380095.1 Candidatus Angelobacter sp.
CGGCGCGCACGTGCTTCACCTGGGCCAGCCGGTGCAGTACGTTCCCACGGGCAGCGGTGACACCATGCACGACTACATTCAAAACCTGCTCATTCTGGTGATCGCCGGGATTGGCATGGTGGTGTGGTCGGTGCTCGACCGCAAGCGTCGCGAGTACAACTATCTGCACCAGTGGCTGCGATTCTACGTGCGGCTGGTGCTGGGCGGCACTCTGCTCAGCTATGGCGCGGCCAAGGTCATCAAGTCGCAATTTCCCAATCCATTTCTTGGCCGCCTGATTGAGCCTTACGGTGACAGCTCGCCCATGGGCCTGCTCTGGACCTTTATGGGCTACTCCAAGCCCTACAACATCTTTACCGGACTGGTGGAGATGGTGGGCGGCGCGCTGGTGATTGTGCCCCGGCTGGCAACTCTGGGCGCGCTCATCTCCGTGGCCGCCATGGCCAACGTCTTCATCCTGAACATGGCCTATGACGTCCCGGTAAAGATCTATTCGCTGAACCTGATGCTGATGGGCTGCTTCCTGCTCCTGCCCGAACTGCGCCGGCTGACCAACGTCTTCATCCTCAATCGCGAAGTCCAGCCGGTGAATGCGCCGCCGCTCTTCCGCCGCCGCTGGCTGAACCTGAGCATGCTGGCCGTGCAGTTGCTTTTTCTTGCGTACTGCGCGAGCGCTTTTCTCTATCGCTCTTACCAGGGCTCCAAGCTGTACGGCGACCTTGCGCCCCGGCCGCCGCTCTATGGCATTTACGCCGTTGACGAATTCACGCTCGAGGGCCAAGTGCGTCCGCCGCTGTTCAGCGACGAGCTGCGCTGGCGTCGCGTGACCTTCGATCTCTATAACAGCTTCAACGTCCAGACGGCGGAAGGTCCCATGCAGCGCTACAACGGCAAACTGAACCTGCAGGCCAAGACGCTGCAACTCAGCAAACGCGCCGGCGACCCCAACTGGAAAGCCAACTTCATCATCGAGCCGGACAAGCCTTCTCCCGGCATGATCTCGCTCAGCGGCGAAATGGACGGCAAAAAGATCCAGGCCAAACTGCGCAAGCTCGAGCTGAACAACTTCCTGCTCAACAGCCGCGGCTTTCATTGGATCAGCGAGTTTCCGTTTAACCGGTAACATCTCAACACCCACCACGGAGATACGGAATTTCTCCGTGTCTCCGCGTGGATAGAGGTCTTCGCAAGCGGATAGAGCCAGTGCAGCGCACTGACCACAAAAAGACTCAAGGCAGTGCCAATGCTCCTCTACTGCAACGTGACCAGGATCTCAATCATGCCTTTGCCTGCGGGCAGCGGCTCCAGGGCTTTGCCCAGTACAGCGCCGAGCATGCGGCTGCGCTCGGTTCCCTTCATGGCGTAACCGGGCGTTGCCGATGTAACCAGCAGGTCGCCTGCCCTGATGGGTCCGTTTTCTGCGCTTACCTTGCATGGGACGATGCCCACTATGGCCAGTGGGATCTCTTTTACTAGCCGTGGGTCATCCATGGCATACGGGGTGGCCAGCACGCCCGGCTTGGTGGAGTAAATGCCTGCCACCAGGGTGGAATAGGGTTTGCGGGCAAGGCCCACGCGCCGCCGCGCCGTCGTGTCAATCACCACCACGTCGCCCGAATGGTAGTCGTCTTTTGCGCCCGCAGGTTCAACGGACTCTGCGAAGTCCGCTCCTCCGATGTTGTATGCGGTTGCAAAGACATTGCCCGCCGCATCAACACGAAATGTTTTCCCACCGCCCCCGAATCCGATCAGGATGTTGCCGCTGTTTGTGCCGAATAATCCTGCGGTTCCCGCCGCAGAAAATGAGTCCACACCGATGCAGTCGTCACAACTTTCGTTATCGATACTAATGGGGGTGCTGGCTCGGACGCCCCTAACACCGGTTGCCTGAACACCAACCGAGGTGCCTTCCGCGTTAACGGCAAAGCAGTCGCTGCGCGGGTCTTCGGTGCAGATTGCTTGGATAGCTTCTCCCTGCGCTGCCGCGCTGGAAACTCTAAGGCCTAATCCCGGTCCGGTCTGCATGATGGCCAGGGCTGCGCCTGGGAACCTATTGGCGGTGATCGTCTGGACTCCGCTGAAGTCGTTGCTGCCCAAGGTCGCAGCTGTGCCTGCGATTTTGACTGGGCTAAGCGCGCCATCGCCTACCTTGGCGTTGGTAATACCGTTCGGCGCCACCGCCACCGTGGGATTTCTGTCCGTGCCTGCGATCTCAATCGAAGAATCTCCGGCGGTTACGTTTTTCACTGAGCCTTGTGCTTGCACGCGCTGTGGCACGAATAACGCCAGTGCCAGAGCGACAACCAATCCCGATTGCACCAGCCTGGCGCCGGGCAATTCCGGACGCAAGCGAATCAATTTGAAGCAGGGTTCCATCGACATATATTTGAAACTTCCTTTCTTGAACAATCCGGGCAGAATATTTCGTGTCTACTCTGCCTTTGTCTAGATAGATGTCATACCAATCCACTTTGTTATCGTTAGAATCCTTTCATCAAGTGAGTGCGAAAAGCGTGCACGCAGTGGGCAATGCATTTGTGACGGCATCAGGCGCCCTGGAAAGCCAACTTCATCATCGAGCCGGACAAGCCTTCTCCCGGCATGGTCTTGCTCAGCGGCGAAATGGACGGCAAAGAGATCCAGGCCAAACTCCGCAAGCTCGAACTGAACAACCTCCTGCTCAACAGCCGCGGTTTTCATTGGATCAGCGACTTTCCGTTTAACCGCCAAAAACGAGAAGGCCGGAAAGCTGGCGCGTGTTTCCTTGCGCTTTCTCAGGAAAGTGAATAAGGCGCGGTGTTCCACCCGTTTTTCCTTACTGCTGTCTCAATCGCCGGTTGCCTCTCTTGATTCGGCCGCAGAAACAATTCGGTTGCAATGCGGAGGCGCAATGGCTTAGTCTGGCCGCCATGAAATCCAACAAAGTAGTCATGGTTGTAGCGATCATAGTCGCGGTAGTAGTTGGCACAGCAGTAATGAACTATGACAAATGGCTTCCGCATCGTTGGCAGACCTATACCGCACCCGATGGCACTTTCAGCATTGAGCTCCCGGGTCAGCCTGCCATTGAGACAACCCAGGCCCCTCTTGACGACGGCAGGACGGCCCCGATGACCCTTGTGAGCGTCCAACCCACCGGCAGCACCGCCTACATGTGCAGTTACGTCGAAAATGACAATTTCGCAAACAAAACCCCCGACGAAATCCTGGAAGCTGCGCGTGATGGAAGCCTGAAGAAGACACAAGGAACACTGGTGAGCCAGAGCCGTCTGACGGTACAGGGATATCCAGCCCTGGATATACAGGCTCAGGCAAGGGAAAACTCAGTGACTGACTCGCGCATGGTCCTCGCCGGTAAGCGTCTGTACATGATTGTGGCAGTCGCGGGCGCTCAGGAGAGAGAGCCCAAGACTGTCCAGCGGGTCTTCAACTCCTTCAAGATGATCAACCCCTAGCAAGTCCGGGCCGCATCTCGTGGCGCCAGAAACACAACCATTCCGGCCAAGCCCCCGGCTGCTTCCGCGTGAACCGCACAACGCGCATCACTGCTTGCTCAGCGTAAATGTTCCGGAGGCCTGTGAGGCGCATCCGTTCAGCGCCGCTCCATACGTATAGGTCCCTGTAATTCGCGCCGGGCTGCCCGCCGCGACCGTCCCTGACCAGCTCAAGTTTCCTCCGGAAAAGCCGACGCTTGACGTGACCTGGCTTCCCACCATCGTGGTGTCGCTGACCGTCCCGCTCGTCACGCAGGCGTTGCCGCTCGCGGCCATGGTTCCCGCCAGGCCGAAGGTGCCGTTGTTGATCGCTGACTGGGTCAAGGTGAAGTTCGCGGTGAAAGGTGCGCCTCCAGCAGAAGGCGAAGGCGTGAACGTGCCGCTCCAGGCGCCGGTCAAGCTGGGAACTGCCTGGGCCGATAGTGTCCCATTGTCCGCGGCGCAATTGACTCCTGCCGGATTGAAGGTGTAAGTGCCGCTCAAGCTGGCCGCGGCTCCGCTCAGGTCCAGGGTGAAAAACTGAAAGCTCCCCTCGGCGGCCACCAGGTGCGCGCTGTTGCCATTCACCTGTCCGGTCACGTTGAAACTGGAGACCGGCGAATCCGAGAAACACGAGCTGCCTTGAATCACCATGGCGCCCGTGATGTTGCTGCCCGATTGGCTGAAGCTTCCTCCAAAACGGAACTTCGCTCCGTTGACCTTGGAAACGGCGTCTACTTCCCAGTTCCCGGCCGTCATCACCAGAGCGGATGACGATGTTGGCGGTGCAGACCCCCCGCAACCGGCTACAGAAAAGCAAAAGACCACAACGAGAGTAAACAAACCATACTGTTTCATAGACTGGTTCTCCTGGCGCTCACCGGATCGTGACTAGGCAAAAGTGTCCACTTCATTTCTTTTGAGCACCCCTGACTGGTAAAGCGAAATCCCAAGAAGGATTCAGTCACCTTGGTGGAAAAAATTTCTGATGCGATTTCGCACGCGACCGCGGAATCCTCGCTCCGTGCAGACCCCTAAGCCTCCAGAGGCGACAGTGATTGAGTGACGCAGAGTGCCGCAGCGGAAATGAACCGCCCGGGGCATCCCAATCACAGATTGCGGTGACCTGGATCACTTACGAAACATCACCCAGTTATGTATGGACAAGATAAGGAAGTGAAAGAACAGGAGGTCGTATGGCTGTTGCAGTGGTTAAGCAAAAAAAATACAAGGGAATGTCTTCAGGCCCAACAGCCACGCTTGAAGCAGCACTCGAGCATGCGTTAGCGTCGGCAGCCGAAGGGGAAAAGACAAATCATTTCTTCTGGAAGCTAGGCGAGGTAAGCGGCGATTTCGGCGGCTTCGTGGGGAAGAACATTACCGTAGAAATCTCAATCCACAATTGATGCAAGAAACGAGGCTGCGAAGTTGCGCGAGCTTTTTGGTTGTGCCGCCCCGCTGGAGCTTTACGCCTTTGACAAGTCTACCCAGCCTTACGGCTTCGCTCGCCTCAGGCTGGGCTGTTTCGCGCCGAGCGGCCCTGCGGTTTGGGCTGACGTGCCTGTCTTGATTTCCCTAAAGATCAACGGGAGGTAGCGTCAAGAAAAATTCAGGGCACGAGATCCTCGTGCCCTGACTCTTGCGTTTCTCCGTGCCTCAGTGTCTCCGTGGTAGATGTTTAGAACAGATTCCACAAGAACTGGTTATACACGTCGTGGTGGTACTGGACTTCCGGCGCCTTCACGAACGTGCCCAGCAGGCGCGGGCAGCGATCGGCCGAGGCTTGCTTGAGATCGGCGTAACGCGCTTTCACGTCTTCGCCAAACATGGTGGTGGTCCACTCGGCTTTGCGGAAGTTTTCAATCGCCGTATAGATGTTGTCCGGCAGGTAGCGTTCCGCCTGGCGCAGGTTCTTGATGGTGGCTGTGGTGCCCTCGATCCCGGTGCGGAAGATCGAGTACATCACCATGTACGGATTGGCGTCGGGCGCTACGGAGCGCACTTCCACGCGCATGCTGCGCTCGTTGCCGATGGGGATGCGGATCATCGAGCCACGGTCCACGGCCGAGGCCTTGAGCTGGTTAGGCGCTTCAAAGTGCGGATCGAGCCGGCGATAGGCGTTCACGCTGGCGTTGAGCAGCAGACAGAGGTCATTGCCGTGCGTGAGGATGCGGTCCAGGAACTCCCAGCCGAACTTGCTCAGCATCTCTTCGCCCTTGGGGTCCCAGAAAAGGTTCTTGCCGTCTTTGCTGATGGAGACGTTGGTGTGCATGCCGTTGCCGTTCACCCCCACCACCGGCTTGGGCAGGAAGCACGCGGTCAGGCCCATCTTGGTGGCCACCTGGCGGCATACCAGCTTGTAGAGCTGGATCTGGTCGGCGGCGGCCACCACTTCGCCGTAACCGTAATTGATTTCAAACTGTGAAGGCGCGACCTCAGGATGGTCCTTCTCGTTCTGGAAGCCCATGGAGCGCTGCACTTCCGCCGTGGTATCGATGAAGGTGCGCAGCGGGTCGCCGGGCAGCGAGTGGTAGTAGCCGCCGGTATTCACGTATTCGAACTTGCCGGTCTCATGATAGCGGCGCTCGGCGTCCGAGCCGTTGAAAAGGAAGCCTTCAATCTCATTGGCGGCGTTGAGCGTGTAACCGCTTTTCTTGTGCTGCGCTTCGGCAAAAGTCTTGAGCAGGCCGCGGATATCGGCCGAGTAGGGTTCGCCGCCCTTATCGATCACATCGCCGAAGACGAGCACCTTGCCGGGGCCAAAGATGTCCGACGGTCCCCAGTAGAAAGCGCCCCAGTCCATGTGCAGGCGCAGGTCGCTCTCGCGCTGCGCGGTAAAGCCGCGGATGGAAGAGCCGTCAAACGTCAGGTTGTCATAGCTCTTGATGAGGAACTTCTTGTCATAGTCGAGCATGTGCAGGCGGCCTTCCAGGTCGCTGAAAAGCACGGTGACGGCCTTGATGCGCTTTTCGTCCGTCAGGTACTTGAGCCGCTCTTCCTGGATCTTGTGCAGCGCCACGCGGTTCTTGCGCTGCTCTTTGGCTTTCAGGTTCAGCTCTTCCAGTTCGTCATACGAGAGGGTCAGGAAATTGCGCAGTTCGTTTGACATAGTTCTCCGCAGAAATGGTTTTGTGGCCTGATCTGGATTTCGAGTGGGCTAGAAAGAATAGCCTATCGCGGGCCGTTCGCCAACCGCCAATTAAATAACGTTATGGAGCGTATACAGGGAATTTATGGAAATGGAAACCGTGGCGGGCGCGCTGCCGCATTCTGGCGGCAAAGTCCGGCGCCCGGGCGCTCAGTTATAGTGAGACGGGACGGATGCAGGTTTTTTTGAGGGAGCGCTTTGACCTTGGGCATGGCGTACAAACCGATGGAACAGCCGCGAGGCGGGCCGATCCTCCTCTGTTACATCACCGCTCGCAAGCAGTTTCCCGGTGACGAAGCAGAGCAGCGCCGCCGGCTGCTGACCAAGGTGGCCGAATGCGCGGCGGCAGGCGTGGATTACATCCAACTGCGCGAAAAAGATTTGCCGGTGCGGGCGCTTGAGCAACTCGCCGGCCAAGCCGTGGCGGCGATTCCGCCCGGTTCGAAGACCAGACTGCTGGTGAACTCGCGCATTGACGTGGCGTTGGCCTGCGGCGCGCACGGCGTCCATTTGCCCGCTGACAATCTGGCAGCAAGTGAGGCGCGGGCCATCTGGATGCGCGCCAGCCGGGTCGTGCCGGTGATTGGCGTCTCCACGCACTCCGCGGCAGAGGTCCTGAGCGCGGAAGCGCATGGTGCTGACTTCGTCCTGTTTGGGCCGGTGTTTGAAAAGAGCGGCACGCTGAATCCCGCCGGCCTGGAGCAGCTCAAAGCGGCTTGCCAAAGGCCGCCGATCGCAGGCTCACCCATGCCGATGCTGGCGCTGGGCGGGATCACGCTCGGGAACGCGCAACAATGTTTGCAGGCAGGAGCGGCGGGCATTGCGGCAATCCGGCTGTTTCAGGAGAACAATGTGGCGGAGTGTGTGCAGCGGCTGCGGGGAATCTCGGTCGCCGGAGCGCGCTAGCCGTGCGGGGCGCGCCTGCGCTTGATGGCAAACCACAAAGTGACCGCCACTCCTGACCCCAGCGCCGCGCACAGAATCACCAGCACCGGTGCGGGCAGGAAGGAACTCAGGCCCAGGATCCACACCAAGAGTAGAACGAAAAGAGCCCACATAAAGGACGCTCCCCCACGGAACCAGCACAAGCTAATCAGGGCAGGTGCTCAGTAAGATGAGGGTTGCCGCGCGAAGGTTTGCTGAGCAACAAAACCCGGGTTGGTCCGCACCAGGCCCAGGAGCTCAGGCTTTGCGCGCGGCCACCACCCTGGGAATCCCCTGCAGGTCCGCCGTGGTTTGAAAATTTGTCCAATCGGGGAGGAGTCCTTTGACCTGCGCCTCGGTGGAGAAGCCGATCTCCATCACCAGCCAGCCGCCCGGACGCAGCAACTCACGGGCCTGGGGAATCAGGCGGCGATAGACGTCCATACCTTCCCGGCCGGAGAAGACGGCGACTCGGGGCTCGAACTCGCGCACCTGCTTCTGCACCTTGTCGGCCTCGTCTTCACCCACGTAAGGCGGGTTGGAGACCACAAAGTCAAACAGCCGGTCGCGAGGAGGCGCTGAGGCTTCTGCCGCCGGTCCTGATGCGGAAGTGGTTTCGGCCAGATACGTCTCCAGCAAGTCAGACTTGCGGAAGAGCGCGCGTGAGCCAAGGGCCAGCCGGGCGGCGTTGATGCGGGCGATCTCCAGGGCTTCTTCTGAAATGTCGCAACCGTGGATCTCCGCGTGCGGCAGCTCGCTGGCCAGCGCCAAAGCGATGGCGCCGGACCCCGTCCCGACGTCCAGGACCCGTATTCGGCCCGAATCATGCCGCGCGCAGGCCGTTGGGTCTTCATGCTCGGCGTTGTGCTGGTGTTCCTGGTAGTAAGCCTGCGCCAGTTCGAGCACGGTTTCCACCACGTGCTCGGTCTCCGGCCTGGGGATGAGTACCGCGGGCGAGACCAGCAGGTCCAGCCCCCAGAACTCCTGGTGGCCGGTGATGTATTGCGTGGGGCAGCCGCGAGCGCGCTGGGCAACCACTTCTTCGTATTGCGATTGCTCGTCGGCTGAAAGCTCGTACTCCGGATGGCCGTACAGGAAGGAACGCTCGCGTCCCAGGACAAACAACAGCAGCAGCTCGGCATTCAGGCGCGGCGAGGGCACCTCATGCTTGAGGAACAGGTTGTACGCGTGATCAACGGCCTGCCGAAGCTGCATAGGAGCCATTAGCAATTGGCAATTAGCACTTGGCCAGAAGCGCTAGCCAACGGCACCTGATTGTAACTGTGTTTGTGGTGGAGGACAAAACCGGGGGATTGCAGGGTCGCCGCAAGCCCGGGGAAGCAGGATTCTGCGGACGGGAACGCTGATTTCTTAACGCGGAGGCGCGGAGACGCGGAGGAAGCCATTAGCCGCAGATTCACGCAGACGAACGCAGATCAAGGAATCGCCGGGATCGCCGTAATCGCGCGTGAGCGCCGGGATCGGAAGCCAAAATCCCGTATTGATCGAGCGAATGGACGCGGAAAACCTCAATTTTCAACGCGCGGAGGAAACCATTAGCCGCAGATTCACGCAGGCGAACGCAGATCAAGGAATCGCCGAGATCGCCGTTTTCAACACAGCTACGGCTTTATGCCTTTCTCCGCGTTGAAAATCACTTTCTAGGCGCCTTCAGAGTTTTCGGCGCTTGTCGCTGTTTCCCATTGCGCCGGTCGCCCTTTTGCGGTGAATCACGCCACCACTTCCGCCTGGTGCTTGAGTTTCTCCGCCTGGTAGTGCGTGATCAGCGCGTCGACGATAGGCCCGAGTTTGCCGTCCATCACGTCGCCCAGTTGGTGCAGCGTGAGCCCGATGCGGTGGTCAGTGACGCGGTTCTGCGGGAAGTTGTAGGTGCGGATCTTCTCGCTGCGGTCGCCCGAGCCCACCATGGCCTTGCGTTCCTTGGCCAGAGCCTGCTGCTGTTTTTCCATCTCCATCTCGTAGAGACGGGAGCGCAGCACGCGCATGGCTTTTTCGCGGTTCTTGATCTGCGATTTTTCGTCCTGGCAGCTCACCACGGTGTTGGTGGGCAGGTGGGTGATGCGCACGGCGGAGTACGTGGTGTTTACCGACTGGCCGCCTGGACCGGACGAGCAGAATGTGTCAATGCGAATGTCTTTGGCTTCGATCTTCACGTCCACGTCTTCGGCTTCAGGCAGCACGGCCACGGTGATCGCCGAAGTATGCACCCGGCCCTGCTGTTCGGTCTCCGGGACGCGCTGCACACGATGCACGCCGCTCTCATACTTCATGCGCGAGTACACGCCCTTGCCTTCAATAATGGCGATCACTTCCTTCAGGCCCCCGACGCCGGATTCCGACGTGCTCAGCACTTCCACCTTCCAGCGCTGGGTTTCAGCAAAGCGGTTGTACATGCGGAAGATTTCCGCGGCAAAGAGGCTGGCTTCATCGCCGCCGGTGCCGGCGCGGATTTCCACGATCACGTTCTTCTCGTCATTGGGGTCTTTGGGAATCAGCAGGACTTTGAGTTCGGCTTCGGTGGCCGCCAGCCGTTCTTCCAGACGCACCAGTTCCTCCTGGGCGTACGCGCGCAGCTCGGCGTCCGATTCCTCCGCCACCATCGTCTTGCTCTCTTCGATCCCCTTTTGTAGGTCCTTGTATTCGCGGTACTTTTCCACGATCTCAGAGATCTCGCTGTGCGCCTTGGCGGTCTTCTGGTACTTGGAGGAATCGCCGATCACCTCGGGCGACGCCAGCGCCTTGGTCAGCTCCTCGTATTTGGCTTCGATTTGGATCAAACGTTCAAACATAAAGATTCCTAGTCATTCTAGCCGCCTCAGCGGCATGGTTGCATGGACACGATTTGCAAAGAAGAGAGACGGAACGATGTGCTCGAGTTCCGCGAGCGAGCAGAGGCTAATGATGCAATGCAGTCTGGTGAGAACTCCCTGGATCGGTCACGACAGGGACAAACTCTCGGGATGTTTCGACTCGCGCTTCGCGCTCGCTCAACATGACAGTCCTTAGATTCTAGGCAATCACCAGTTCGCCGCCGTGGGTCTTTTCCAGCTCCATGGCTTCCTTGAGGGCGACGATCGCGCACTCCACCTGGTCGTCCGTGGGCGGTTGCGTGGTGATGCGTTGCAGCCAGAGGCCCGGTTTGGTCATCAGGGCAAAAACGGACTTGCCGTGCTTGGCGGAGAAGCGGATCAGCTCGTAAGAAACCGAGGCGATCACCGGCAGAAAGGCGATGCGCAACCCGAACTTGGCCCAAAAGCTCTGCACCGGGAACGCCGCGTAGACGAAGATGCAGATCAGCATGATCGTCATCAGGAAGCTGGTGCCGCAGCGCGGGTGATACGTGGAGTAGGCCTGTGCCTGGTCCACGTTGGGCATGCCATGGTCTTCAAAGGCGAACACTGTCTTGTGCTCTGCGCCGTGGTAGTGGTAAATGCGCTTGATGTCCTTGAACAGCGAGATGCCCCAGACAAACAGCAGAAACAGCCCGATGCGAATGGCGCCATCCACCAGATTGAACAGGAAATTGTTGTTGAGCGAGGCGTAATGGTCCTTAAGAAGCCAGGTGGCGCGGAAAGGAACCCACTTGTACATGAAGATGAAGAACCCGATGGAGAAGATCATGTTGGCGGCCATCACCCAGCCGCTGATCTCCGGCTTCTTCTCGCCTTCTTCTTCGGCGATGGACTCCAGGCCCACATTCAGGGAAAACTTGGAGGCAACAAAGCCCAGGCGCATGGCCTGTCCCAGCGTCGCCAGCCCGCGGATGAAGGGCCATCCCAGCCATTTGTGCTTTTCCGATGGCCGCACCAGCGTCTCGCGATGCGTGGTGATCTCGCCCGAAGGCTTGCGGATGGCGATTCCCCAGGCGTGCGGGGAACGCATCATGACGCCCTCAATCACGGCCTGACCGCCGACGAGAAGGGTCTCCTCGCCGCTCTCCAGAGCAGGGAGCAGCTGCAGGGACACAAGAAAACGCAGGATTTGACGCCAATACTTCATTTGTAAGGGTTAGATGATGGGGGCCCGTTCCGGGCTCCAGAATCCTATTTTACGCTATGTTGGATACCGCAGGTAGCAATTAGCAAATGGCAATTGGCAAATATGAGAAATCCTGAACTTACCGGAGTCCTGACCTGCTAATTGCTGTTTGCCAACTGCTCCAATGCACGCATTCTCAATGACTTGCGAGGCTGTTGCCGGAACCAGCAAAAAGACCGAAAAGGTCCGGCAGGTGGGCGAGTACTTCCGTTCGCTGCCGGTGGAGGAGGCCGCGCAGGCTGCCATCTTTCTCTGCGGACGGGCCTTTCCCGCCCGGGAGGAGCGCACATTACAAGTTGGCGGCTCGCTGCTATGGCGCGCGCTGGCCGAAGTCGCGGGCAAGCCGGATGTAGCGCTCACCGCTGCTTATCGCCGCCACGGTGACCTGGGCGCGGCCGCGCAGGAGCTTCTCGAAGACGGCGCTCCTGGCAAAGGCACGCTCACTCTTGCCGATGTCGCCGGCGCGTTCAGCGAAATGGCCCGCACCGGCCGCGCCGAGCCCAAACTCAAGCTGGTGGAAGACCTGCTGCGCCGGGCCACGGCGCTGGAAGCCAAGTACCTGATCAAGATCGTCACTGGAGATCTGCGCATCGGTTTGAGGGAAAGTCTGGTTGAAGAAGCGATTGCGGCGGCCTTTGAAGAAAAACTGGCCGACGTGCAGCGGGCGAACATGCTGTTGGGTGATATCGCTGAGACCTTACGTCTGGCGGCGAAGCACGCTCTCTCTCAGGCGCGCATGCGGCTGTTTCATCCCATCGGCTTCATGCTGGCCAGCCCGGTCCAGGACGCGCAGGAGGCCCTCTCGTATTTTCCCCAGGCGCAGATGCAGATGCGGATCGAAGACAAGTATGACGGTATTCGCGCGCAGGCCCATTGCGGCGGCAAGGCCGATCCGCAGGTCCGCCTCTTCTCCCGCACGCTCGATGAGATCAGCCAGTCTTTCCCCGAGCTGCCGCCGGCGCTGCGGGCCTTTCCCCAAGCTGTGGTCCTGGATGGCGAAGTCCTGGCCTGGAGCCAGGAGAAAGACCAGGCCCTGCCTTTTTCCGCGCTGCAAAGGCGACTGGGCCGCAAGAAAGTGGGAGAGCAACTGGCGCGGGAAGTGCCGGTGGTGTACATGGTCTTTGACGTTCTTTTTGCCGCCGGCGAGCTCCTGCTGGAGCAGCCCCTGGAGCGGCGCCGGCAGGCGCTGGAGCAGCTCTTTGCCGCCGTGCCCGCGGACGTCTTCCGCGTGTCGCCGGCGGCGGAAGCTCCCCAGGGAAAGCTCGTGTTTGAGCCGGAGAACGTTGTAGCGCTTGGGCCGCCGCGCGTGATGCTGGCCCCGGTGGCGCGTGCCTCATCGCCTGAACAGCTGGACCAGTTTTTCTTGGAAGCACGCAGCCGCGGCAATGAAGGCGTGATGATCAAGGACTTGAACTCGCTTTACACGCCGGGCCGCCGGGGCAAGGCCTGGCTGAAACTCAAGCGCGAACTGGCCACCCTGGACGTGGTTGTAACCGCGGTGGAGTGGGGCCACGGCAAGCGCGCCGGCGTGCTGAGCGATTACACCTTTGCCGTCCGTGAAGGCGACCGCCTGCTCAACGTGGGCAAGGCATATTCCGGGCTGACGGACGCCGAGATCGCGGAGATGACGCAGTGGTTCCAGGAACACACCATTTCCGATGAGGGCTTTCGCCGCAGCGTGGAAGCGAAGATCGTGCTGGAAGTGGCTTTCAACAACGTGATGAAATCCAACCGTCATGAAAGCGGTTTCGCCTTGCGCTTTCCCCGCATCGTGCGCATTCGCACGGACAAGCCGGCGGAAGAAATCGATACGCTGGAGACAGTGCGGGAGATCTTTGAACGCCAGAAAATGTCCGCTCCTCGCGCGTGAGCGGTCGTTCATTGTGAAATCCCGAGCCGAAGGCGAGGGAACCCAATGAGAACGAAGAGACTCGAGGGCTAGACGATTTGATCCAGCGAGCCATCTCGCCTCGATCCCAATTTGGACCGGTGTGTGGCCCTTCAACCTTACGTTGTCATAGGGTTCCCTCGCCTTCGGCTCGGGATTTCAGAATGAGACGTCGGCCCGGCATGCGCAGTGATTGCGCCGGTCTAGCCGGCCTAGTTGGTCTTTACCCGTTCCATCCGCGGCTGGCGGCCGATGGGAATCACGCAGCCGTGGGCCACGTCGCACAGGCCGTTTTCAAACTGGATGGTGGTGTGCTCGATGTGGAACTTTGCCGAAAGGATTTCCCGCACGTGGCGCAGGATCACGTCGCTTTCCGAAAGCTGCATGTCTTCAATGCGAATATGGCAGGAGAGAGCATGCGTGTCTGAGCCGATGCTCCAGACGTGCACATCGTGCACGTCATTCACGCCATCGACCGCGCTTAAGGAAGTCACGATCTGGTGCACGGACATTCCCCGGGGCGCGCCCTCCAGCAGGATGTTCAGCGTTTCCTGGATGATGCCCAGCGATGACCAGAGGATCAGGCAGCCGATGCCGATGGAAAGCGCGGGATCGATCCAGGTCTGTCCCGTCACCAGAATGGCCCAGCCGCCCACGATCACCGCCGCGGTGGAAAGCGTGTCGCCGAGCTGGTGAATAAAAGCGCTGCGCACGTTCACATCGTGCGCGACCTTGAACAGAAACCACGAGATAGTTCCGTTCATGATGACCCCGGCTACGGCCACCCAGATCATCAATTGCGGCTTCACATCCACCGGGTGGCGCATGCGCGTGACGGCTTCATAAAAGATATAAAACGCAATCGCCACCAGCGTGAGCGCGTTGATAAACGCCGCGAGCACCCCGGCGCGATGGTAGCCGAAGGTCTTGGTGGCGCTGGGAGGCCGCGTCTGGATGAACAGGGCCACCCAGGAGAGCAGCAAGGCGAGAAGATCGGTTACGTTATGCCCAGCTTCAGAAAGCAGCGCCAGACTGTGCGCGCGCAGGCCCGCCACCAGGGTGACCAGCACATACAGAAATGTGGCCACCAGCGAGTACCGCAAAGCATTGGAGCCTAGCGGCGCATGAGTGTGCGGACTGCCGTTCATAATAGTGAGTTTACAGCCTCGTGCCTGCTTCCACTCCGTCCCGTGAACGGAAAAACCTGGAAAAATCCCTGGCCGGCAAGCCGTCCTATTCCCGGGATTATATAGATGGGATCTATCCCGGGTTTTTGAGAACGATGCCAACTCTAGGCAGAGCGCGGGTTTTGGGGACGATTCCCGCCGCAGTTATTTTGGTCGAAATCAGGGTATAAATCCAGTGTTTTCCGGGGGGTGAAAACCGCCCCGTTGGTAACCAGCCATCAGGCCGGGAAATGGCTGAGCTGCACAGTTGCAATTTAAGGGAGTTCTTTTTCTCTTTGCTTCCGCACAACGCGGGACGAATTTGGGACATCGACCATTCGACTGCTCGAGGAGCACGGCGATGTTTGAATTCTCTAACCTCATATCGTTCATTTTGGCCTGCACGATTGCCGCTGCAGCGGAAATCACCGGCACGGCCCAGGGCCAGGCCCAAGCCCAAGCCCAGGTAAGCGCTACTCCCACGCAAACGGACGCCAGGCCAGTGAGGGCCGGGCAATCGGCATCCGGGAACAGCTCCCAGGAAACCAAGCCAGCGAAGCCAACGGCCACCGATGAAGCAGAGGCCCCGGGCCTGTTGCAGCTTCCAGAAGCGGTTCCTGAGGACGGCAATCCCATGAAAGATGCTGAACTGCAGAGCTCCATTCAGAACGCCTTGAACAGAGATCCTGCCCTTGGCCACGCTGGATTGCACGTTGCGGTGGCCGGCGACCGCATCGAACTTTCCGGCAACGTGGCCCGGAGCAGGGAAAAGCAAAGCGCCGGCAGGATCGTCCAATCCTTTGCAGGGAGCAGGAAGGTGCTCAATCAGATCGCCATCGGCGGAGGCGCTGTGGTTGCCCCGGCCACGCATTCGCCCGAGAACGGCGCATCGCACACCAGCAAGCCTGAAAACCGAGGGCTTGTCGCGCCAAGTCCAAGTCCGGATAAGGCGCCTCCCCCGCCGCTACTGTAAATTTTCTGAAGGGGAACCGCTGCGGGAGTTCACGGCAGACGTTCATCGCTGATTTCAGCGTGATGCTGCAACCTGGCGGCGCTTGGGAAATGGCAAATCGCCTTGCAAGGCCGCTGCTCCTTCCAGGCGAAGGAGTTCCTGCTTCATTTTCAGGCCGCCGCCGTAGCCGGTGAGGGAGCCGTCCGCGCCGATCACACGATGGCAAGGAATGATGATGGCAACCGGGTTCTGATGATTGGCCTGGCCCACGGCGCGAAACGCGCGCGGGCGGCCTACTGCGCGGGCCAGCTCCGCATAGCTGCACGTGGTTCCGTAAGGTATGCGCCGCAGGGCTTCCCAGCATTGTTTCTGGAACGGTGTGCCGCGCACGTCCAGCTCGCAATGGAACTCGCGCAACTCTCCCCGAAAATATGCTTGCAACTGGCTTTCGTATTCCTGGAGATGCGCGCGCGATTCCAGCCAGAGTTCGCCGTCGCCGGGCGCCGGCAAAGTGCCGTCCAGTTGCAGATGGCACAGTCCTTTTTCCGTCGCCGCAATCAGAAACTCTCCCACGGGGACTTGCACGCGCGCGTAATAAATAGTCCGCGACATTTCGGAAATCCTAGCAGGAAAACGCTCCGCGCAAGAAATTTTGTGACAACACGCGCATGGCAATCTTCATCTATTTCAACACTGCTGCCAATAAGGAAATGGCGGTGGCGTTGTGCTGGTCTGCATGGTCGCGGGGCGGCACAACGCAGGCGCGATTTTCACCTGGCCGGTTGCAGCAGTTCAAGCAGGCCGGAATTTCAGAGCCTGAGGGTCCCATGGGTTTCTTTAGTACGCCATCCCCGGTTTTCCGGATTCTCTCTCCTTTTCCGCGAAGCATGTTTCTACCTGCAGGTTCTGGGCAATTCCAGCAAGGAGCGCGCCGGGCCGGATGCAGGTGAACCCCATGGACATTCGCGGACTGGTACTCGTCAACGCCGGCGTTTCCAATGGAGCAGGAGAATTCCCCTGGTCTGCCGCGCCCCTGGCCCTGGTGGAAGTGGCAGGCAGGTCGCCGCTGGGGCGCATCGCCGAAAGACTGCGGCGTTACGGAGTCTCCCAAAGCACCGTGGTGCTTGAATCGCCAGTGCTCCCGCAGGCGGCGAACAACGGCGCGGAGGGCACGCGATATTCCCTCACCGGCCGCCAGCGTTTCTGGCGCGCCGCGGAGAGCGCGTTCAATGATATGGCCCAGGAGGGCGCGGAACTGGTGCTCGTGCTCCGGTTAGGGGCCTACGCGGAAGTGGATTTTGAGCGCCTGGTCCAGTTTCATCTGGAGCGCGCCTGCCGCGTAAGCCAGTTGGTCAACGAAGCAGGCACCCTCGAAGTGTTTTGCATCAGCGCTTCCCGCCGTAATGACGCTGCCTCTCTTTTTCGCAGCGGGCTCACGCGCTGCCGCAGCGAATGTCCGGTGCTGGAGCACCAGGGCTATGTGAACCCATTGGCCTCCGCCGCCGACCTACGCCAGTTTGCCATTGACATCCTGACGCTCGAGACTGAAACCTCTCCCGCAGGAGAGCAGTGGCGTCCGGGGGTCTGGGTGGCGCCAGGAGCCAAAATCGAAAGAGGTGCGCGTCTGCTGGCCCCGGCTTTTATCGGCCGCGCCGCCCGCTTGCGCTCCGGCGCCGTCATCACCCGCTGCTCTGCCATCGAGCACCATGCGGAAGTCGACTGCGGGACCGTGGTAGAAAATTCCAGCGTTCTTCCCTATTCCTACCTCGGCGCCGGACTTGACCTGGCCCACTCCGTGGTGGGGATGGGCGCAATCGCCAATCTTCGCCGCAACGCCGTTGTGGAGATGGCGGACCCCAGGCTCGTGGGCCACATTGCCGCAACCACCGGCCGCAACTTTCTAAGATCGGCAGCGGCGTACTGTGGGTTCCTGCTGAAACAGGTCTGGCAGGGGTTCCCGTCCGCCGACCGCGAGCCGCAACCGGACATCGAGACCGCCTTGCAGCGAACCTCGCCCGCACTGGGCGATGCCGCCGGTTTTCAGGCGCCTGCATGCAACACCAAGGCCGCGGATGAGTATGCCAGCATGGCCGTAGCGAGGAGATATGGAAACGAATAGCAGACCCGTGGTAGTCAAGCGCATGCCGCCGCGCCTCAACGTTCGCACCTCCCGGGATTTTATGCGCGATGTGCGTCCTTTTCTGAACACGGACCGTCCGCAGCTGGTCTTTGATCTTTCCCAGGTAACGCAACTGGACGCGGCCGGCGTGGAGATGCTGCTCCACTGCATGTCTGAGGCGCACCGCCGCGATGGCGACCTCAAGCTGGCGGCGCCGTCTCCCCAGGCCGGCGTGGTGCTGGAGTTGACCCGCACGGAGCGGCTGTTTGAAGTCTATGAAACCTCAACCGACGCGGTGCGCAGCTTTAGCGGATTTCTACCCAATGCGCTGCGTCAGCAGCTTCTGCACCGCCGCACCGGCCCGCGCGCGGCCGCGTAGACCCGGAAGAAGCCCTTGCCTATGTTGCGATCGCAAAGCGCGGCGGCCCTTCCCCTGGAAGAGCAGACCAGGATGCGCGGAAAGAACGCGCATACCGTGGTGCTGGGCGGCAGCCTGGTGATGCTGTTCAGCATGGTGCTGGTGAACCTCTTCAATTTTGCCTACAACGTGTTCATGGCGCGGACGCTGGGCCCTGCGGAATTCGGCCACATCAACGCCGCTGTCACCATCCTGTTGATCGCCTCTTGCGTCAGCCTGGCCTTCCAGCTCGTCTGTACTAAATTCGTTGTCCGTAACACCTCTGCCCAGGCCCAGGCATGGGTGTTTCGCTCGCTGCTGTGGAAGTCGTGGATAGCCAGCCTGGTGATGGGATTGGGTCTTTTCCTGGCCCAGAAGCCCGTGGCCGCCTACCTGAATCTTCCCGATAGCTGGCTCGTGGGCGCGCTGGCCCTGGGCATCATGGTGTATGCGCCGGTGGGGGTGAAGCGCGGGGCGCTACAAGGGCTGTGCCTGTTCCGCAGCCTGGGGGGAAACTTTGTAGCCGAGGCACTCACGCGGTTTCTGGCAGGCGTGTTGCTCGTGGTGATGGGATACGGCGCGCTCGGGGCCGTGGGCGCAATCTCCCTGGCCGTGCTGGTGGCTTATTTCATCCCGCCGGTACCCCGATACCTGAGGGCAGGCGCGGAGCCGGGAGAACCACCGTCGTTTGCCGAAGGGCTCCAGGTGATCGTGTTCTTCGTGGGGCAGGTCATCATCAACAACGTGGACATTCTGCTGGTCAAACACTTCTTCCCGCCCGAGCCCGCAGGGCTGTACGCCGCGATTTCGCAAGTAGGGCGGTTGCTTTACTTCATCTGCTGGTTCGGCGTGGTCAACGTGATGTTTCCTGTTTCCGCCGCCGCCCAGGACGAAGACCATCATCCCAAGAGCCTGATGCTGCCGCTGCTGCTGGTATTCGGCATCTCCGGCCTTTTTGTACTCGTGGTGGCGGTGGCGCCTCATCTGGTGATGGGGCTGCTGTTTGGGGAAAGGTTCGTGCGCAACGAAGGGCTGGTGTGGTTGTATGCGGCTGCAACCGCCCTGTACTCGCTCAGCGTCGTATTGATTGCTTACGAGATGTCGCGCCGCATCGCCAATACGGGATGGCTGCAGCTGCTGTTCAGCGGCGTCCTGGCCGTCGCCATCGGACTGCTCCACGGCAGCCTGCGGGAAGTGGTGGTGCTGCGAATCGTCCTCATGCTGGCCATGCTGATCATGGTTTCACTTCCGTTCCTGCGCCGTCATCGGCAGGCGGCCTTTGCGGAGGCTGCATGAAGAGACTCCGCCAAGTAAGCGAGGCCGAAGTCATCTCCGAGTTTCTGCGGGCGGAGTTCTTCCACTCTGAGTATGATCGCGACCGCGAACAGTTTGAACGGCTGGTCTACGAACCCGACCTGGAGCAGCCGGAGGAAAACGCCTTGCGGCGCGCGCTCCTGTTCCGCCGCCGCGGGCACATGTGGCGCGAACTGCCGCCAGGCACGAGCTGGTGGGAAGTGGAGCTCGGGCCGGAGGAAACCGGCAAGGTAAACGTCTTTCCCCGTGCCCAATGGCGGTCGCCGGCGCAAGGCAACTTTGCCGCTTCTCACGTGGCTGAGCAAGTCCAGCGTGACATGCTGAGCGAGAACCCCACCTTGCTTTCCGTGAAGATCACCTCCCTCACGGCCCTGCTGCAGCGCGAAGGCAGGAAGTCCATTGTGCTGTTGATTGGCATGGACGAACACCACCCGCTGACGCTGCTGGAAGGCAACCATCGCTTTATCGCCGGCATGATGCTGCCGCGCGAAACCATGTTTCGCCGCCTCCGCTTTGTCTGCGGCTTATCGCCCAGGATGGAGGAGTGCTGCTGGTACAAAACCAACCTGCCCACCCTCTCCCACTACCTGAAAAACCGCATCAAATATTTCTGGGACAGAGAAGCTGATGTGTACCGGCTGCTCTCGCGGGCGGGAACGCCAGCCAAGCTGCCCTCAGAGCGCGCAGGCGGGCTGGCTCATGCGGCCGATACTCCGCAGGTCAACAGCAAATAAAGCAAAGACGTTTTCCCGCGCCGCAATAAGCCTCTCGGAGGTTTTTATGAACGTTCAGAGCTGGACAATAAAGTTCTTGAGTGTGGCGTTGGTTGCGACGATGTGCGTGACCCCGGAACTGGGCGCGCAGTCGACACAGCAGAATCCGCCGGCCAATCCGCAGCAGCCCGCCCAGGGCCAACAACCGCAACCGCCAAGCGGGACCACGGTGAATCCTTCGCAACCTCCGTTGCAGCCGGTCGCTCCGAGTCCCGGTGTCCAGCAGCCGCAACCGCAGCAGCCGCAAACCACCACGATTCCGGAGGCTCCACAGCCCAAGCAGCAGCCCGAGCAACCTGTGGGGGCGGCGGCGGCGGAGAAAGTGCCTACGGCTGGGGGCGCGGCGGCCAAGCCTGCGGGCGCTGCCATTGCTCCCGCCAAACAGCACCAGACCCGGTCGCTCTTGATCAAGCTGGGAGCGGTGGCCGCAGGCGCGGTGGCCATCGGCACCGTGTATGCCCTCAGCAAGGCCTCGCCTTCCAAGCCGCCAGGGGCGCCATGACATGGCCACCCCGTTGCTCATCAGTTTTTCCGGTATGGACGGGGCGGGAAAGTCCACGCAGCTTGAAAACCTGCGCGCCGCTCTGCACGCGGCCGGCTTGAGCACCCGCCTGCTCGCCTTCTGGGACGATGTGGTGGTGGGCGCAAAATACCGCGAAGGGTTTGTTCACAAGGCCCTGGGCAGCGAGCGCGGAGTGGGCGCGCCGGGAAGACCGGTGAATCGCCGCGACAAAAATGTCCGCGCCTGGTACCTCAACGCTCTCCGCCATTTTTTGTACCTGCTTGACGCGCTGAATCTAAGGCGCGTGCTTGCACGGGAGCAGCGAGCACGCGTTGACGTAGTCATCTTTGACCGTTACATCTATGACGAACTGGCCAACCTCAACCTGCGGAACCCGCTGACCCGCGGCTACATCCGTGCGGTCCGGGCCATGGTACCGCGCCCTCACGTGGCTTACCTGCTCGATGCCGAGCCGGATTCCGCCCGCGCGCGCAAGCCGGAGTATCCCCTGGCGTTCCTGGAGCTTTCGCGGCGCGCCTATTTCGAACTGGCGGCTCTGCTGGGGACCATGACCATCATTCCCGCGCAGGAACTTGCGGAAGCAAAATCCGCCGTGCTCAAAGCCGCGGAGCAACAACTCGCGTCCACAGGACGCAAAGTGAATCTGGCCGGTAGTTTGTCCGCGGCCTAGATACGGGCGCATCACCAACTACATCAGCCCAAAGCCTTATTACTTCCTGTCCATGACCTAAGTAAGTTCTGCACAAGAAGATAACTGCTTACTATGGCTATCTATGAAGATCGAGCGCCGGTTGCTCCCTCAACTATTGGTCTTACTTAGCATGTCGTCCGTGCTCTGGGTTTCGCGAGCTGCCTGTCTGCAATCTCTGGCAGATATAGCACGGCAAAACCGCGACGAAAAAGCCAAGCCGGCAGCCGATTCGGCGCAGCCGCAAAAAAGCCTGGCCGACGTGGCGGCGGAACGTCGCCAGGGCAAACAGGCTGAAGTGAAACTGACGGAAAAGGACGCCAAAGAGCTGCTGGCGGAAATGGACCAGATCATCGACTTTGCCAGTCATGACACCGGGTTGGCCCGCCGCTCGCCGGTGAAGCATCGCATCGTGGGGCAAGCCGACGTCAAGCAATTCTGGTCCACGGCCCTGGCCGGCAGTGAAGAAACCAGGCGCCTGGCCCGCTCGGAACTTGTGCTCAAGAAATTCGGGTTTGTCCCCAGGGACTTCACCATGAAGAAATACCTGGTGGAGAGCGCCGGAACTTCCATCGCCGGCTTCTACGATTCCAGTACCAAGACCATGAACCTGGTGGACTGGGTGGGCCTGGAGGCGCAACGTCCCATCATGGCCCATGAACTCACGCATGCACTGCAGGACCAGAACTTTGATCTCATGGCCTGGCAAAGGCGGGGCATGCCCGCGGACCGAGCGACGCCCATGCGCGTGGATGCCGCTGAGGCGCAGGAATCAGGCGGACGCAAGGCTGTCATTGAAGGCCAGGCCATGGTGGTCTACATTGATTTCCTGCTCAAGCCCCTGGGCCGCAGCCTTGCCGACTCTCCCACCGCCATGGACCTGGTCAAGAACCGCCTTATCGGCACCTATGACGACTCTCTTGTGATCCACAACGCGCCGCTGCTTTTTAAAGATTCCATGGTCTTTCCTTATCGTGAAGGGCTGATGTTTGAACTTGAGCTGTTGAAAGCGGGCGGAGTGAACCTGGCTTTCCCCGGCGCCTTTGCGCGTCCTCCGCTGGATACACACCAGGTGCTGGAGCCGAAAGCCTACCTGGAGAGCGAGCGCGTTCCGCCGGTCATCATCCCCGATCTAAAGGCCGTGCTCGGCGACCGCTACGAACCTTACGACACCGGCAGCATGGGGCAGCTGGACGTGCGCGTGATGAGCCAGCAATTCGGCACGGAGAATGACATGTTCACGATCACCCCGGGGTGGAAAGGCGGCTCTTACATCGCGGTAAAGCGCACCGCCGTCAGGAACGAGAATGTCAGCACGGCGGACATCGCCCTGCTCTATGTTTCGCGCTGGAAGAACGCCGAAGCGGCCGAAAGGTTTGCTGAAGTGTATCGAAAATCACTGGGCAAGCGTGTCAGCGTGAGCAATGAAGACGATCTTGGCGGCGCGGCATGCGCGGCAGGCAAACACTGCGCGCTCCGGGCGCGGCGCGTCAACACCAGTGAAGGCCCCATCTTCATTGAAATCTGGCCCAATCACACCGTGTTCATCGCGCACAGCTTTGATGATGCCACGGTGGCCCGCCTGCGGGAAGCGGTCCTGCTCCGCGCTCCTGAAGTCAAGGCCGGGGCCGCGACCCCTCCTGAGCTGAGCCAGAGCTTGCGGAGTCTCCCCGGAGTTCAGGCGCTTCAGCAAGCTGTAGAGCGCGAGATCCTGCGCCGGCTGATGCAGTAACCATTACCTGCTTCGCCCTCGCGGCGCATCGTCACCGCCGCCGCCCATGGCCCCCAACAACGAGATAGGGATCTCCTTCTCTGTCGCCACGGGATTGTTTCCGCACATCGCCGGGTGATAGCGCCAGTTCTTCAAAGTCTCCACGATCACGTCCCTGAGCTCAGCGTTGCCCGTAAGGACCTTGATGTTCTGCAAGCTGCCGTCTTTATCGATGATGCCGTAGGCATTGATCAGCGGAGTGGCCATGTTGCGCCGCACCACATTTGCGCCGAAGTCAGGACTGGGCGTCTTCAGCGGCTTGGCCTGCTCCAGGCCTTCACAAGTTTCAAGCTCCAGCGCATGCTCCGGGACAGCAAAAGATGCAGCGGTAAAGACCGCAGGCCTGGCCTCAATCTGTTCAATCACCAGGATGGGCAGCTCCTTCTTCTCGAGCTCCGCCACCAGGGTGATCTTGCCTGGCACCTGCACCTGCTCCACCGTCTTGTAATCGGTGAATTCCACGGCCCGCTGGCGGTCAAGGTTTTCCAGCAGAATTTTCTTGGCCGGATCGAAACAGAGCCTGTGGTGACGCGGGCCCTTCACGTCAAAGCACTGCGCCTGCATGTTCTGCACTTTCTTCTGGGAAACGTCGCCCAGTTTGGCGTCACCGTCGTCGGCCATGCGGTCCCAGGCGCGATCGCTTTCCGCCAGCCGGGTCAAGCCCGGGATCGGCATGGGCGTGGAACGCGCGACATAAAGTTTGTTGCCCAAAGTCAGCTTGACTTCCCGGTAGTCCTCGATTTGAAGTTCGGTACGGGAGCGGTCCTTGTCGCGATAGATGATGATCTTTCCTTTTTTCTGTTCCGGAACTCCCGGGTTCAGCACCACCACGGCATGGAACTCATACGGCACCAGCTTTTTGAGGTCGGAGTTCTCGTGGGCAAGCTGGAGCAGGGTCCTGGCGTCAGCCGGCCCCTCCTGCGCGGACAGAGGGAAGCCACAGACCAAGGACGCGGCAACAACGGCGAGAAAGAAGAAGGTTTTGATTTTCATGGCGGCAGCGAAAAAGTGTAACGCGGATGGAGCCTGCGCCGCTACAAAGACTTTAGGCGAACACGCATGGCCGCAGCGGACCAAACCTCGTTGTCGTTCGGCACCTTACTGGCCCGAAGACGGTGGCCTCTCCGCTTGGACGGCGATCCCCCGGCGCGCCACCAGGTACACGGCAAAGCTGCCCAGCCAGTGGCCGCCTTCATAGTGTTCGCCTGTGACGGCGGCAAGCCCGGTGTCACGGTGGGCCGCGGCGGATTTCTTGAGCGAAGCAAGCCGTGGGTCATTCTTGGGCAGGGCTGAGGCGATGCCTTCCAGCATCCATGCCCGGCTGAGGTTCAAGCCGTCAATGTGGCCGAGCTTGGGGTCGGAGGGGTCCGTGGTTTTCTCCGGTCGCAGCCACGCGTCGGAGCCGTGGAGTGGGATTTGCGGCAACAGCTTGGCCAGCCACTTGGAGAATTCTCTGGTCGGAAGCACCCGCCGCATCACGTCCGCCTCCGCCAGGCAGGGCGAGAGAAAGTCCTCTCCTGAAGGCTCGTATGCCAGAGGGCAATGGCTGTCTGCCATATAGAAGTCGCGCGCTCTGGCCGTGATCAGCTCCAGCAATTCGCGATCGCCGGCGTTGCGCGTGTAGTCGATCGCCAGACCCAGGGCAAAGGCCGTCTGGCTGTGCTCACCGGAGCGCACCGGGCGTCCAAGCTTGGGCAACCACGTCTTCAGCCGGTCGAGGGCGGCCTGCTCCAGCGGCCTCAGGTTGGCGGAAAGCTCATGCGGCAGCGGATCCGGTTTCTTCTTGGCGCTGCCTGAAGTTGCAGACTCAGCGGCTTCCCACTCGCGCAGCTCCAGGCCAAGTTCCAGCACCCAGGCCAGCCCGTAAGGACGCTCAAAGCTGGTGCGGCCTTCGGCTTTCAAATACGCGACCTCCTGGGCGATGTTGGCTGCAGTCAAACTCTGTTGCAGGGCCGCGCGGGCCTCCGGCGTGAAGGCGGCGTCAGGAAACGTGCGCGCCAACCGGACCAGCAGCCAGTGGCCGTGCACGGAAGAATGCCAGTCATAGCACCCGAAAAACGCCGGAGTAAGTTTGCGCGGTGGGGCCACGTCGGCATCGCTGTTCAAGGAATGGGTAAGCTTGTTGGGATACTCCTTGTGCACGCAAGCCAGGGCGAGACGGGCAAAGCGCTGTGCGGCTTCAGCATTGAATGTGGGGGCAGGTGGCGATGCGGATTGATTTTGCCCACGCCCCAAGGTTGCAGCCGCGATTAGTAGAAAGATGAGTCCCAGCTTCTGCATGGCCGGATAATGTAGCACGGGACCTTGCTCGCGGCCCAGGTCGCCGGCCCTTTAAGCGTCTTCTCTCGAATGCGCGGCAAACATATTGCTATTGCTCTCGAGATACAGTACCTTCACAGCGCAACTAATCAAAACTAAAGGGGTCCGGATGTTCTGTTCCAGCTGCGGCGCTTCCGTGGCGCAAGACGCTCCCTATTGTTCCAACTGCGGCCGGCCTGCACAAAATCTATCGGCCACGCCGCCTCCTCCTCCGCAGGGGCGGTATGCCGGTCCCGCGGAGACAGATGGAAAGGCCACGGGGAGTCTGGTCCTGGGCATTCTGTCCCTGGTCGGTTTCTCCATTCTCGCTGGAATCCCCGCCGTGATTCTGGGCCACATTTCAAGGAAGAACATCCGTGAAAGCATGGGACGTCTCCAGGGCGAGGGCATGGCGCTCGCCGGGCTGATCATGGGCTACATCAGCCTTGCTTTCATACCGCTCATCTTGATCATCGCCGCCATCGCTATTCCCAACCTGCTGCGCGCAAGGACGAGGGCCAATGAGGCCGCCGCTGCCAGCACAGTGCGCACGGTGAATACCTCCCAGGTAACGTATTCCGTGAATTACCCCACGAGGGGTTACGCTGTGGATCTGGCAAACCTGGGTTCGGGAGGCTCTGCCGGTTGCAGCGAAGGAACCGCGGACCATGCTTGCCTGATGGACAACGTGCTCGCGGGACCGGCGTGCACGGCCGGAACATGGTGCATAAAATACGGGTATCGGTTTTCAATGACAGGAATCTGCAACCTGGACAAGGTTTGCTCAGACTACGTGGTCGTGGCTACGCCGGTGAATCTCTCCACCGGCACAAAAAGCTACTGTTCTGATTCCGACGCAATCGTCCGCTACAAGGAAGGCGTGCTCAGCGAGCCGCTCTCCACGGTGGAGGAGTGCAGCGCCTGGGAACCGGTTCACTAAATACAGGTGCCCCGGACCGCAACCGCGGGACGGACCCGTAATTTTTCCCTGCTCACCCTTTTCCTCTTGACTCGTCAAAGCTAGGCATAGAGAATCTAGGCCTTGGAACCCTATGGCTAAGAATGACGTACTTCCTGGAACTTTGGGCATGCTGATCCTGCGCGTGCTGCAACCCGGCCCGCTGCACGGATACGCCGTGGCCCAGCGCATTCACACGCTTTCCAACGAACTGCTGCAGGTGGAAGAAGGCTCGCTCTACCCGGCCCTGCAGCGCATGTTGCTGAAAGGCTGGGTGCAGGCGGAGTGGGGCATCTCAGAAACCAACCGCAAGGTGCGTTTCTACAAGCTCACGGCCGCCGGGCGCAAGCAGTTGCAGGCTGAAATGAATGACTTTGACCGCGTTCTCGAGGGCATCCAAGCCGTTCTCTCCAAGGCCTGATTACCCCAACACGCGAAAACCGCGCGCGTTGGGGGCCCCGAACTACCGCCAACAGGCGAAAAGCGCGCCTGTTGGGGACCCAGGAGGAAATATGGGCGAGTTATTCCGGCGCATTCATTACCTTTTCAACCGCGGCAAGCTGGAGCGCGAGCTTGAGAACGACATTGCGGCGCATCGCGAGATGCTGGGCGCGGAAGGCCGCAAGGACTTCGGCAATCCCACGCTGGTGGCCGAGCAATCGCACGAAGCCTGGGGCTGGGGCTGGCTGGAACGCCTGCTGCAAGACGCGCGCTACGGCTTCCGCATGTTGCGCAAGAACCCTGGCTTCTCCGTGGTAGCGATCATCGCGCTGGCCCTGGGGATCGGCGCGAACACGGCGCTGTTCAGCGTGGTCTATGGCGTGCTGTTGAAGCCGCTGCCGTATGCGCAAGGCAACCAGCTTGTGGTGCTGCGCCAGGCGTTTCAAAAGTCCGGCCAGAACAACGTGGCTTTTTCCGTGAAGGAAATCCAGGATTACCGGCAGCAATCGCGCGCGCTTGCCCAATTGGAGGAATACCACCAGATGGGCTTCATCCTGCTCGATGGGAAAGAGCCCAGCCAGGTGCGCACCGGGGTAGTGTCGGCACATTTTTTTGACATGCTGGGGATCAAGCCTTACCTGGGCCGGTTCTTCACGGACGGAGATGAAACCCACGACGCCGACCCGGTCCTGATCCTGAGTTACGGCTATTGGCAGCAGCACTACCATGGCGATCCCAATATAGTGGGCCGCCACTTCCGCATGAATGACAAGGTGCACACGGTAGTCGGCGTGCTGCCGCCGGTCCCGCAGTACCCGCGCGAAAACGATGTCTACATGCCCACCGTGGCCTGCCCGTTCCGTTCCGATGCGATGATGATGAGTGACCGCAATCATCACATGATGGCGGTGTTCGCGCGCCTGAAGCCGGGTGAAACATTGCAGTCGGGAATGGCTGATATGGCGCTGATTGCCTCGCGCCTGGAGGAGACGTATCCCGAAAGCTATCCGGCCAAGCGCGGCTTTACGGCGAGCATGGATGGACTGCGCACGCGACTGACGCGGGATGTCCGGCCGATGTTGCTGGTGTTGCTGGGGACCGCGGGCCTGGTGCTGTTGATTGCGTGCGCCAACGTGGCCAATCTGGCCCTGGCGCGCATCATGCGCCGGGAGCAGGAGCTGGCGGTGCGCGCCGCCCTGGGCGCCAGCCGCAGCCGGCTGGTGCGGCAGCTGCTTACGGAAAGCACCATGCTCAGCCTTGCCGGCGGCGCATTGGGGTTGTGGCTGGCTTCCGGCAGCCTGGACCTGCTGGTAAGGTTTGTCGCCCGCTTCACCACCCGCGCCGCGGAAGTCAGCGTCAGCATTCCCGTGCTGCTCTTCACCTTGGGCGTCTCGGTTTTGACCGGGCTGGTCTTCGGTTCGGTCCCCGCGTTCTCGCAGAAACTCAACCTGGTGCATTCACTCAAGGAAGGCAGCAACACGGCAACCCTGAAGATCGATACGCATCGCGCGCGCAACCTGCTCGCCATGGGACAGGTGGCCATCAGTTTCATGCTGCTGATCGGCGCCGGGCTGATGATCCGCAGCTTCATCAAGCTGCAACAGGTGGACCCGGGCTACCGCGGTGAAAATGTTCTGGCTGCGAATGTCCCATTCAATTTCAGCAAATACAAGAGGAACCAGGACGTAAATACCTTCTTTGAGCGCGTGACGCAAAAGTTGCAGGGAACGCCAGGAGTTTTGGGAGTGGCCGTGAACAGCGGCGCGCCACTTTCGCCGGGACGGCCGTTCACCCAGCCCTTTATCATCGAAAACCGTCCTCAAGACCCGCAGTCGGCGCAGCCGGCAACCAACGTGGAGTACGCCTCGCCCGATGCCTTCCGTCTGCTGGGGGTGCCGCTGCTCAGCGGCAGGTTCTTCACTGAACACGACAATGACAAAGCGCCGCTGGTGACGATTGTAAGCCGGTCGTTTGCGCAACACTATTTCCCGAATGAAGATCCGGTGAACCAGCGGATTTCCGGCGACAACGGCAAGACCTGGTCCACGATCGTAGGCGTAGTCGGGGACATGAAGCAGTACGGGCTCGATCGTGATCCCGTTGACACCGCCTATGTCCCGATGGCGCAGCAAGCCAACGGCAACACCCTGCTGGTGAAAACGGCGGGCGATCCCATGAACTATATCAGCCGGGTGCGCAACGCGGTGTACTCGGTGGACCCGGAGCAGCCCATCACGGACGTGGAAACCCTGGACCAGCTTCGCGGCGATAGCCTGGCAGCCACCAGGCTTACCAGTATCCTGCTGGGGTTGTTCGCCGCGCTGGCGCTGGCCATCGCCGCGACCGGCCTGAGCGGCGTGACCTCGTTGCTGGTGAGCCAGCGGACGCGCGAAATCGGAATTCGTCTGGCTCTGGGCGCGCAGAGAAGTGAAGTGCTGGCGATGGTCATCAAGCAAAGCATGCGCGTGATTCTTCTCGGACTGGCTGCCGGCGTGGTGGGCGCGCTGCTGGCTTCACGCATCATGAGCACACTGTTGTTCCAGACACCTAATACCGATCCGGTGACGTTCGTGGGCGTGGCCGTGGTTTTGCTGGCTGTTGCGCTTGTGGCCAGTTACATTCCCGCGCGGCGTGTGACGCGGGTGAATCCGCTGATCGCGTTAAGGTCGGAGTGAAGAAGAATCGGGTGATCGGGTGATCGGAAAAGACCGTCTACGGAGAAACAGGCTATGAAATGGAAGATCATGGCTCTTGCCGTGCTACTTGCATGTTGTTTGCTGGCTCTGGCCGTAGTGCGTACGAACGGCCCAGCCAGCTCTGCCGCGGCCAACCAGCCGGCTTACACATCTGGCGGCAAGTTGATGCTGCCGGCGAACTATCGCGACTGGGCGTTTCTGACTTCCGGCTTTGGCATGAATTATTCGAACGGCGGCGGACACCATCCCATGTTCACCAACGTATATGTTGCTCCTGAGGCTCTTCAGGGCTTCAAAGCCACCGGCAAGTGGCCGGACAAGAGCATGTTCATCGTGGAGATGTACTCGCCGGCGAGCGAGGGTTCCATCAACAAATCCGGTTATTACCAGAACGAGTTCATGGGACTGGACGTGGAGGTGAAGGACTCTTCCCGCCCCAACGAGTGGAGCTACTACAACTTTGATCCCGGCGAGAAGCAGGCGGAAGCCATGGGCGGGGGCTGCAACAAGTGCCACGCCGAACATGCCGCGGTGGAGCACACCTTTGTGCAGTTTTATCCAACATTGTTGAGCTTTGCGAGGGAGAAAAACTTGATCAAGCCGGGCGTGCAAACACACTGACCGGTCTCACGAAAAGAAGCCAATGATTGAGCTATTACGAAGAATCTACTATCTGCTGAACCGCAGCCGCCTGCAACGCGAGCTGGAAAATGACATGGCGGTGCACCGTGAGATGTTGAATGCAGCGCAACGCAAAGACTTCGGCAACCCGGCTTTGCTGCGCGAGCAGGCCCACGCCGCCTGGGGTTGGGGCTGGCTCGACCGCCTGGGACAGGACCTGCGTTTTGGCGCGCGCATGTTGCGTAAGTCGCCGGCGCTGGCGTTCACGGCGATCGTGGTCCTGGCCCTCGGCATCGGTGTGAACGTGACCGCGTTCAACATTATTGATGTCTTTTACTTCAAGGCTCTGCCCGTGCGCGATCCGCACTCGCTGGTGCGCTTTACCACCGAATTCCCCGAGGGCTCGACTACCGAGGTGGCCTATCCGGCAGCCAGGTTCTATGCTGAGCACAACCAGGTCTTGTCCACGATGATCGCGCTGCGCTGGACCAACCTCACGCTGGGGGAGAAGAACAGCAAAAGTGTTCGAGCCGGAGTGGTCTCCGCGAACTATTTCTCTGAGCTGGGATCTTCGGCCGCTTATGGCCGTCTTTTTCTGCCGCAAAGCGACGGTGCGCCTGACGCGCCCCCGGTTGTGGTTCTCGGCTATGGCTTTTGGCAACGCAATTTCGGCGGCGATGCTTCGGCTGTTGGCCGCACTATACAGCTCAACCAGCATCCGGCCACGATCATCGGCGTGACCTCTTTCGACTTTGCCGGGCTTGATCCGGAAGCGGGCGAACACAACGATGTCTGGCTGATGATCCACCAGGAACCGTACTTTGTTCCAGGAAGCAAGGTGCTGACCAGCTTCAACGACAGGGACTCCAACGTTCATATGTGGGGCCGGTTGAAGCCGGGCGTGACTGTACGGCAGGCGCAGCAGGCGCTGCTTCCGCTGGCTGACGAACTGGTCCACCAGCATCCCGATGTCATGCAGAAAGGTGAGCATCTACGCGGCTACGCCGGAGCGTCCGCCGATCAAATCAGCGTGAACGATCTCCCGGTGTTCGTGCTGGTGGTGGCTCTTTTCGGACTCATTCTAGTGGCTGCTTGCGGCAACCTGGGCAGCCTGCTTCTCGGGCATGCAGTGACCCGCGAGCGCGAAATCTCCATTCGCCTCTCGCTGGGCGCCACCCGTGGACGCATTGTTCGCCAGCTCATGACCGAAAGCCTGCTCCTGGCGCTTGCCGGCACGGCCGCTGGCCTGTTCGCCAGCTGGAACCTCCCCCGGATTGTGGTGACCTGGGCCGGCGGACCGGGCAACTTTGATTTCACTCCCGGCTGGCGGACCATCGCGTGCGCCTTTGTCATGGGCTTGGTTGCTTGCGTGGTCTTTGGGCTGCCTGCCGCACGGCAACTTGCCCGCCAGCGCCATCGCGCCTCGCGCGTCCGCAACATTTTCATGGCCGCTCAGGTCACCGCCAGTTGCGTCCTGCTGATCATCTCGGCCCTGCTGGTGCGGGCCTTGGACCGCGCCGTCAACACTGATCCGGGTTTCGACTATCGCCAGACGTTGACCGTGGATCCCCAGCTTTACTCGCACGCCTATAATCCTTCCCGGGCTGCGAGTTATCTGCAGGAAGCAGAGGCCCGCATTCAGCAGATTCCTGGAGTCGATTCCGCGGCCCTGGTGCTGAATCCTCCGCTTGGCCGTCGCGCCTCCATCCAGGGCATACGCGGACGAAACAGCTTCAACGCGTACATCAACCAGGTCGGCGAGCAGTATTTCCGCGTCATGGGAATCCCCCTGCTCCAGGGGCGTATCTTCAACAAGAACGATCACAACGTGGCGATCGTGAGCGAGGCGTTTGCCCGCAAGGTTTGGCCCGGCAAAGATCCTCTGCGTCAAGTCCATAAGCTCGGCAGCCAGCAGTTGGCGGTCATCGGAGTGGTGGGCAACGCGCACTCCGTCGGCTACCGAGACGGCAACTCCGCCGAGCTGTATCTCCCCCCAGAAGATCCGTACCTCCCGGAAGCAGTTGTGCTTGTCAAGACAGGGGGGCGCCCTCAGGACGCGATTGGGCCGATCTCTGAAGCCGTGCGCGCTATCGATCCGGTCATCAGCCCTGACGTCCAGATGGTGAAAGACGCATTCAAGGAGCGCGTCGGCATGTCCGGCAAGATCACCGGCGTGGTCAGCGGTTTAGGAGCGCTGGCCCTCGCGCTGGCGGTCATCGGATTATTCGGAGTGGTTGCCTACAACGTCTCGCAGCGCACGCGGGAAATCGGCATCCGCATTGCCCTGGGCGCAACGCCCTCGTGGGTGGTGCGCAGCATGGTTTCGCGCTTCGTGCTGCCGCTTGGCATTGCTCTGGCCGTTGGCGTCGCGATGGCCGCAGGCATATCCATCGTCCTGCGGACCGAGCTGTTCGGAGTGAGCAACCTTGATCCATTGAGTTACCTGGCGGCTGTGCTGTTACTCGCCGCCACTGCCAGTGCCGCTGTCTTGATTCCCGCCCGCCGTGCGCTCAAAGTTGATCCCATGGTGGCGCTGCGGTGTGAGTGAGAAAGGGAAGGAGAACCTGTGCGGAGCGCAAAGAGGCTCCTGAGAAACCCTCTCCGTCTGCGATTTTGTCTTTCAGGGGCTAAAGCCCGATTGATTTCAAGTGGTTTACGGCACGGCTAAAGCCGGTGCCCTGATACTTACAGAGGCTAAAGCCGAATCCTTCAGCACAGGCTAAGGCCGAATTCTTCAGCACAGGCTAAGGCCGAATTCTTCAGTAGCCCGCTAAGGCTGACCTTTACCGGCTTCTGCTTTGCGGCGCGCTTCCTGCTGCTCCGCCACCAGCGTGTAAGCGACATAGTACTTGTAGATGTTGGCCACGTATGTCACCGTTTCCGTTCCAATTCTCTTGGCCGCGATCATCTCCACGTTGTTCATCCACACATTGGGATCGAAACCCGCTTTTGCCGCCTCCTGGCGGAGCTGCTGGATGCGCGAAGGGCCGGCGTTGTATGCGGCGAAGGCGAACAGGAGCTTGTTGGTGTCGTTCATCGGCTGGCGGGAAAAATATTTGTCCTCCACGGAGCGAATGTATTTCACGCCGGCGTGGATGTTGGGCTCCATTTGATGGATGTCGCCCACCTGCATCGACTTGCCGGTGGCGGGCATCAACTGCATCACGCCCACGGCCCCGGCCTTGCTCCTGCGCCCCTGGTCCAACTGCGACTCCTGGTAGCCTTGCGCCATCATCAGCAGGTAGTCCACGCCGTACTGGCCGGCATACTTGCGGAAAATTTCCACCATGCGGTCAAATTTCTTGAGCTCTTCCGGATCGGTGGCGTTCTTGATCATCTTTGTGCTGACCACATACTTGCGGATCAGGACGTTGCCGAAGGCCGTCCCTTGGCGGTGGCCTTTCACGAACTCATTGGCCACGGCCATGAACTTGGGACTGTTCTTGCGCATGGCCCAGGCAAGCTCGGTATCTCGGGCCACGGCGATTTCCGGGTGCGGCTTGAGCCGCGTATAGACCTGTGCCCATAGGCTCGCCTTGTAGTCATCAACCACAACGATTTCCACCAGCCCGGCGTTCAACATCTCCAGCAGGTCTTCATCTTCCAGGTCTTCAGGAGCGGGCCGCAATTTGACTTCGGCCTTGCGCTCTTTCTTGAACTGCTGGTTCAGCTTCTCCAGGCTCTCCCAGTAGGCGGACGACTTGCGAACAAAGACCTCCTTGCCGGAAAGGTCGTCGAGCTTGTTGAGTGCCGGCGACCGCGGGCCGGTGGCCGCGATCTGGCTGATCTTGCTCGCCGTGGGCTGGGTAAAGTCCGCGATTTTCTGCCGTTCCGGGGTGATGGTGAGGGCGCCCAGGGCCACGTCTCCTTTGCCTTCCGCCAGCATGGGCAGCAGCCGGTCGCGCGGTACGGGAAGAAAGACCACGTGGAGCGGCACTTTGCCGGCTTTGGGCGGGAACTTCTTGTTGATGAAATTCTCAAAGGCCGTCATCGCTTCATAGGAGATGCCCATTTGCCGTCCACGCACGACATAGAACTGCGTCTTGGAGTAGACCACCAGCACGCGGATGAGCCGGCGCTGGAGCATGCCGTCGAGATCGCCGGTAAACTTTTCGGCAACAAGGTGCGGGGTGAGCGCTGGCGCAGGCTTACCGGTCTTGCCCTGGCTTTTCGGTCCGGCGCCATAGGAAGGGACCGCCAGCGCAAACGCCAGCAGCCAGACCGCGAACTTGTCCTTGACCATTGAAAATGCCCTTGCGATCCCGGGCGCGCATCGCCTGCCTCTCTGGTTCGAAGCCGCGAGCTGAGCGTGGGTTGTCATGCTTCACGGCGAAGAATCGTGGGCTACTCTGCGTCTTGATTCATCGCTAGCCAGCCCCAGCACGCGCAACACCGGCGCGCGCCGGAGACCCCGGTTCGCGATGAACGTCTGCTATTCGCTCCGCTCACCCGGGACTAAAGTCCTGGGCTGGGCCCACGATTCGCGAGCGAATCGCTAGACGCTGACACTGCTAGTGGATCGGTTTTTCAAACTGACCCACTACCCGCTGGTATACTTGATGCAACATGCTTGCCTTCAAGCGCATCCTGCTCAAGCTTTCCGGCGAGGCCCTGGCCGGAGATAAAGGCTTTGGCGTAGAAACCACGCGCATTCACGCCATCGCGGCGGAGATCAAGGACGTTGGCTCGCTGGGCGTGGAAATCGCGCTGGTCGTGGGCGGAGGGAACTTTTTCCGCGGTGTAGCGGAACAGGCTCGCGATATGGACCGCGTCTCCGCCGACCACATGGGCATGCTGGCCACGGTGATCAACTCGCTGGCGTTGCAGGACGCGCTGGAAAAACAGAGCGTGCACACGCGGGTGATGTCGGCGCTGGAGATGAACCAGGTGGCCGAGCCGTTTATCCGGCGGCGCGCGATGCGGCACCTGGAAAAGGGCCGCGTGGTGAT
>DASVFK010000090.1:0-3065 GCA_036380095.1 Candidatus Angelobacter sp.
GCTCGTCCTGGCCGCTCCCTTGTTGCGCGGCGTGATCAGCAAGCTCAAGGCGCGCATACAGAAGCGCCAGGGCGCAAGCGTCTGGCGGCCTTACTCCGATCTCTGGAAGCTTCTTCACAAAGAAGAGCTCGTGCCTGCAACCGCTTCCGCGGTCTTTCGCGCTGCGCCCGTGATCGGGTTCGCCGCGATCGTGGTGGCGGCCGCCTTCCTGCCGTTGCTGCATCCGGCGGCGCTTCTCTCCCTGGAAGGCGACATGTTCTTGTTCGTCTACCTGCTCGCCATCGGCCGCTTCGCCGTTTCCCTGGGATCTCTCGACGGAGGCAGCGCCTTCGGCGGCATGGGATCAAGCCGCGAAGCCCTGGTGGCAGCTCTGGCAGAAGCGCCGCTGTTTCTGGTGTTGACCGCGCTCGCCATCCTGGCGCGCTCCTCCAGCCTGAGCGGGATTGCCTCCTGGACCACGCGCCAGAATTTCTTTGACGTCTCCACCGTGCACATTCTCGCCTTCGTGGCGCTGGCCATTGTGGCCGTGGCTGAGACCGGCCGCGTGCCCGTGGACAATCCCACCACCCACCTGGAACTCACCATGATCCATGAAGCCATGGTGCTCGAATATTCAGGGCCCGCGCTGGCGCTGATTGAATGGTCGCAGGCCATCAAGCTGCACCTGGTGGCGGCGCTCATGATCGGCCTGTTTGCGCCGTGGGGCATGGCGCTCACTGCCGGCCCGGCTGCCCTCGCTATCTCGCTTGCTTTGTATTGCACGAAGCTGGTGTGTCTTGCCCTGGTGCTTTCTTTGGTGGAAAGCAGCGTGGCCAAGATGCGCATGTACGTTGTGCCCGACTTTCTTCGCGTCGCGTCCGCGCTGGCACTGCTCGCCGTGATCTTCACGGCGATTACCAGGAGGTAAATCGATGGGACTGTTTGCACTGGCGGCGGTAAAGATCTTGAGTTCGGCGGCGGTGTTGCTGTTCTCCACCGTGCTGCTCATGGCTACCGCCAAGAGGATCTCCACCTGCGTCTATCTGTTTGCCTGCCAGTCGTTCATCTTGACTCTTGAAGTCATCGCCGCCGGTTATATCCAGCACGTGCCGGAGGTCTACATCATCGCCGCGATCGTGCTGCTGGCCAAAGTGATCGGCATTCCCTACGCGCTGCTCTGGCTCATGAAGCGGCTGCACACGCCGCACGACGTCGGCGCTTCCATAACCCCAGGCTATTCAGTGTTCGTCATGTCGGGATTGATCGTTCTCTCGTTCGCGGCCGTGCGCCTCTATCTCCAGGAGTTGCATGCCACGGAGGTGATCCTGGCCGCGGCGGTCGCGCTGATCTTGAGCGGCGCCTTCCTCATGGTCACGCGCTCCAAGGCCCTGATGCTCGTGCTCGGCCTGCTCGTTCTGGAGAACGGAATTTTCCTGGCCGCACTGGTCACCACGTTCGGCATGCCCTTGATCATCGAGATCGGGGTGGTTTTCGATCTCTTGATGGGACTGCTGCTGATGGGAATTTTTGTCTTCCGAATCCGCGACACCTTCGATCATCTCGATGTCTCGCGGCTGCGGCGGCTCAGAGGTTAAGCCACGATGCTTCTTGTCTTCATCCTATTCACGCCGATGGTGGCGGCAGCGCTGGTCCTGCTGTTCAAGGCGCGCCGCGCCGCCACGGCCTTTGCCGTCAGCGCCGGCGTGCTGGAAGTGGCAGGTCTGGCGCTGACCGTGTGGCGCGTCTCCCGCGCCGGCAGCCTGGCAGCAGGCAAGTATCTACGCGCCGATGCCCTCACCGCGTTCTTCCTGGTCAACATCGCCGTGGTGTTTTCCCTGGTTTTGCTCTACTCCACCAGCTATATTCGCCACATTCCCGCGGGACGGTTCTCTTCGGCGCGCTGGTTCTACTCGCTCCTCTTTCTTTTCCTGGCCACGATCATCGGCGTCTATCTTGCCGGCAACCTCGGGTTGCTGTGGATCGTGATGGAATCCACCACGCTGGCTTCAGCCTTGCTGGTGGGCTTTTACAACACGGAAGGCGCGGTGGAGGCCGGCTGGAAATACCTGATCGTATGCACCGTGGGTCTGGCCTTCGCCTTGTTCGGCACTATCGTCTTTTATGTTGCCGGCGTGCATGCGGGCTTGGGCCCTGAGTCTGCGCTGAACTGGTCAGTCCTCGCGCAAGCCGGTCCGGCGCTGGCCAAGTCCGCCATGCTGGTGCGCCTGGGCTTCATCTTTGTGGCGGTTGGCTACGGCACCAAGATCGGCTTGGTCCCCATGCACAGCTGGCTGCCGGACGCGCACGCGGAAGCGCCTTCACCCATCAGCGCGATGCTTTCCGCGGCTCTGCTGAACTGTGCGGTCTATGCCCTGGCCCGCTACAACACCATCACGGTGCACTCGCTTGGTCCGGAATTCAGTCACAACCTCTTCATCTTCTTTGGCCTTGCCTCCGTCCTTGTGGCCGGGCTCCTGATGATCGTGCAGCAGGACCTGAAGCGGCTGCTGGCTTACAGCAGCGTGGAGCACATGGGCATCATCGCCACGGGATTCGGGCTGGGCGGCATCTTCGGCGTTTACGGCGCGCTGTTGCACACCTTCAATCACTCAATGGCCAAGTCGCTGCTGTTTTTCAGCGCCGGACACGTGCGCGAAACCGTGGGCACCTCCCGGCTCCCCATGCTCAAGGGACTGGCGCGCATCCTGCCCTGGACCAGCACAGCGCTGGTGGTGGGACTCATCGCCATCGTCGGCCTGCCGCCCTTCGGCCTGTTCTTGAGCGAGTTCTCGATTTTGCGCGAGGCCTTCAGCCAATCGCACTGGGTCACTGCAATCATTCTTCTGGGGACGCTCTCCGTGGTATTTGCCGCCATGACCTATCACTTCCTCAAAGCGCTGGCCGGCCCGCCGGAAACTTCCGCTGCCGAGCTTCCGGCCAAAAGCAAAACCGGGGCCGAGTTTGTGGCAATGGGAATCTGCGCCGCCGTGCTGCTTGTCTTCGGCCTTACGGTCCCTGCAGCTTTCAACAACCTGCTGCGGGCAGCCATGGCGGTGCTGCAATGACTATGCGAGTTGAAAACGGCC
>DASVFK010000091.1:0-17897 GCA_036380095.1 Candidatus Angelobacter sp.
ATGCAGGACTTCCGCAAGTTCCTCGACTCGCAGAAGGTCCCGTATACCGAAGCGGAAATCCACGAAGGCATCGACTGGATCAAATCCAACATCAAGGCTGAGATCTTCATCTCTGAGTTCGGACAGGAAGAAGGCCTGAAAGTGCGGGCGGAAAACGATCCTCAGGTGCTGGCTGCTCTCAACCAGCTTTCTAAAGCCAAAGAGCTGGCAGAGAACGCCCGCAAGGTGATTGCCCAGCGGGCTGCGGCATCGCAATCGAGATAACACGTAACACAAATCACTAAAGGCCCGCTCAACCGCGGGCCTTTTTCTTGAACGATTCAAGCGGCCCTGGATGGGGGCATGTTGCGCGCTTATGCGGTCTTTCTCGCTCGCTGCCTTACCTCGGCAAACAGGTTGATCATCTCGCGATTGAACGCGGGAATGTCCGCCGGCTTGCGGCTGCTTACCCAGTTGTCGTCGCGCAGCACTTCGCGGTCCTCCCACTTTGCCCCGCCGTTGCGGAGGTCGTCCTGCAGCGTGGGCCAACTGGTAAGGACGCGTCCCAGCGTGAGTCCGGCGGAGACCAGCAGCCATGGCCCATGGCAGATCACGGCGATCGGCTTGCCCGCGCGGTCGATCACGCGGACAAAGTCCTGGGCCTTTTTCTCCATGCGCAAGGCGTCGGCGTTGATCACGCCGCCGGGAAGCAGGACCGCATCGAAATCCACGGGGTTCGCGCGCTCGAGTGCCAGGTCCACGGGAATCTGGTCGGCCTTGTCGTAGTGCTTGAATCCCTGGATCTTACCTGGCTTGGGTGCAATCACCTTCACTTCCGCCCCGGCGTTCTCCAGCGCCTTCTTGGGCTCGAGCAGCTCCACCTGCTCCACTCCGTCCGTGACGATCGCGGCAACTTTGAGTCCAGACAATCGCTTCTCTGCCATGGTTGTACTCCTCGCCATTAAGATGCCGCTGAGAGAGAAAAGAGAAAGGGTGAAGCTCCCCGCTAGAGAGCTTCACCCGTTTGCTGTTTGTCCTGTCTAAGCGTTGTTGGTTAGCGGCTCCTGCGCATCATTCTCAAGATGCCGCCTCCACCCAGCAGGCCGGCGCCCAGGAGCGCCAGCAAGGGCAGCGGCGAGGAGGTTTGAGGCAACGTCGGCGGAGGCTCTGCTGCGGCTACCTGCTCCGGCTCGATGGAGCCGGTCACGCGCAGCGCCACTTCTGCCGTATCCGATCCGCCGCAAACGTTGGTCGCCGTGAGTTTGTAGACCTGAGTTTCGCTGATGGGTCCCTCTGCAGTTTGCTTGGGCTGCGCTTGGACGGTCTGCGTACCGCTCTCTCCGGTGACCGCGCCAATCACATCAATCTGCGCGGAATCTGCGTTGCTCACCTTCCACGCCAGGTCGGCGCTTCCCTGCTCCTGGACCTTGTCGCCCACTTTTACGAAGCGGATTTCCGGCGCCGAACTCGCGAGTGAGGCGTGCACGGTTTTATCAACGTTCACGGTCTGCTCAGTGGTGACGACCCCGCCCGGACCAGCGGCGCGGAATTCGTACTTGGTTGTTTCCTTGGGCTGGACGTTCAGCTGCCCCGTGGCCGAGTCAGACAGGGTCTGGCCATTGGCGATGACGGTAGTCTTGCCCGTATTTTCAGACGACCAGGCCAGTTGCACAGGCTGTGCGCATCCTACCTGCTGCTTGTCGGCCGCGAACTTGGCCACCACGGGAGCAACAGCCACGGTTGCGGTTGCGGTGCCGGCGTTAAACCGCTTTTCGGCTTTGATCTTCTTGCCCTCGCCCCAGCCCTTGTAGACGAGCTTGCCCTGCTTGCCCCGGTTCGCGTAAACGATCAGCCGCTTTTCGGGCTTCACCTCAACCGGGCCGGACCACAGGGTGGTCGCAGTCTTGTTGCGCAAAATGAAAAGCTGGTGCTTCCCTGCCGGCACAATCAGTTGCTGCTTGTTCATGAAATTATTGTTGAATTCATCGGCGTGCCCCACAAAGAACTCGGGAGTGGTGCCGTTGAGCATGACCAAAGCATCTCCCGGGACGCCTTCAATCTGAATCCGCCCCCAGTTCGTACCAGCCACCGGTCCGCCCGCCGGCTTCAGTTTGGCATGCACTTCCTGATATTGTCCCTTGGCCACGGTTACGTTCGCAGTCTGCGGCTCAAAACCGTAGTTAACAATCGTGAGGGTGTGATCACCCACAGGCAGGTTCAGGAGGCTGTTGCGGTGGCGAATAGGTTTGCCGTCTACCCAGATGTATGCCTCGTCCGGCAGGACGGTCACATACACCTGGCCTGTTTCCGCGTTGCTGCTTTTCTTGGTGTCCTTAGCGATGGAGAGATTGATCCCAGCGACAAGAATGACCGCGATGGGAAGAAAACGACGGAGCACAATATTCATGTTTCCTCCTTCGCATTGCCCTGGAACTTCGGAGCCTGCGCGCTGCCAGGACATGCCTAAGATTGCCCATTTAATTGGATGAGAAATCAGCGCGGCGTGCGCGTCAGTAGAAGTGCGGAGGTTCTCCCCGGAAAAAGGACGTTCGCAATCCAGCAAAGCTCGGCTGCTCTGCTCGTCGGTTACAAGTAGCGCATGCCCCTGCCGCGAGACGGGGTCTAAGGCCCTTAAGGCCCGAGTTCCTCGCGCCCGGGTTGTTCCGGTGGTACTATCGTTCGGACGGGAATCGGTTGAGATGGAACCTGTCCGCTTCTTTGTATATCTGCAGTTGCTGCTGACGGCATTCCTGGTGGCGTTACTGTGGTGCTTCTACGCCCGGTTGCGTAAACAGGAGTTCTTCCGCTGGTGGGCATGGGCTTGGACAGCATCCGGCGCATACCTCGCCCTCGGCGTGCTGGCGTTGCAACTGACTTCCGCTTGGACGCCGCTAAAACCCTTGGTGGGTGCGTTGTCACTGTGCTGCGGTTTCCTCCAGGTGCCGCTGCTGGTCTTCGGCGCGCGAACCCTTCGTCATCCGGGCACATCCGGCCAGCGAAAGTTGTGGCTGGCAATGGGAGGGGCCCTTGCCGCAGGCATTCTGTTTTTTGCTCTCTCCAGCCGACTGTCCTTGCTCGGCTATGGCCTGCGCCAGGCCTCGCGCAGTCTGGCCCTTGCCCTGGCCCTGATCTACTGTGCCGCGATCTTTGTCACGCAGTGGCGCAAAAAGAGTTCCTCGGCAGTTGGAATCAGCGGGATTTTTTGCGTGCTGTATGCCATCAATCTGAGCTTCTACACCGCGGCATTCCTGGATCGGATCGTGATCGGAACCAATGCGTCATTGAATTGGTTCTTCGCCACCACCTCTCTTCTGCGCATCCAGTTTCTCTTTCTCGACCTTGTCTATGTCTGCGGCATCTGCCTTGGGATGGTGCTTCTGCTGGTGGAAGAACACCGAGACGCCGAGCAGGCACTGCTGGAGGCCGCACGCCACGGCCAGGCAGTGAGCGAGAGCAACCTCTCTCTGCAGGCGGAGATCAGCGAGCGCATGCGGGTGGAGGACGTCCTGCGGGAAAGCGAAGCCAAGTTCCGCCTGATGGCGGAAACGGTTTCCTGCGGCATTTGGATCCATCAGGACGGCCGCTTTCGCTATTTCAACCCGCCCGTCGTGGCCATTACCGGGTATTCTCCGCAAGAGCTCGAGCAGATGGCAATTTGGGACCTGGTGCACCCCATGTTCAAGGAAAAGGTGCAGGAGTTTGCCAAAGCCAGGGTTCGTGGAGATAAGATCCCCACCCGCTACGAATTCAAGATCGTGAACCGGCATGGCGAGGAGCGCTGGCTGGATTTCAGCGCCGCCCTGATTCAATACCAGGGACGGCCGGCTGTCCTGGCAAGCGCTTTTGATATTACTGCCGCCAAACGCAACGAACAGGAGATCAAGGAACGAACAGCGTACCTGCAGGCCCTGATTTCAAACAGTCCCCTGGGCATCGCGGTGATCGACGCAAACCATCGAGTGCAGTTCTGCAATCGCGCTTTTGAAGTGATGTTCCAGTATTCGCAGACGGAATTGGCGGGCCAGGACCTCGACCGCTTTATCGCGCCTGCAACGGACGAAGCGGTCGAGTTTACCCAACGGATCGAGCACGGCGAAAGCATTCACGCCATAACCCGCCGGCAGCGCAAAGACGGCAGCTTGCTCGATGTGGAACTCCACGGCGTCCCCTTGCTCATGGATGGCCGGCTGGTGGGAGTCTACGCCATCTATCTGGACATTACCGAACGCAAACATGCGGAAGAAAACCTGCGGAACCTGACTTTTCGCTTGATACAGATCCAGGAAGAAGAGCGGGCGCGACTGGCACGCGAACTGCACGATGACGTAAACCAGAGGCTGGCGGTGATGGCGTTCCGGTTGGACCACCTGAAACAGGAATGCAAGGAGCCCGCGCTCAACGAGCAATTGGAGACCCTGTCCAAGATCGCCCACGGCGTATGCACAGACATCCGCCACGTGGCGCGGCATCTCCATCCTTCCCATCTGGAAATCGTGGGACTGGTGTCTGCACTGGCCGGTTTTTGCCTGGAGTACGGGAAACAGAATGGCATTGGGGTTGAGTTTGTCCATTCCCGGGTGCCGGAAACGCTGCCCAAGGAGCTCACGCTCTGCCTGTATCGCGTGGCCCAGGAGGCAGTGCACAACGCGCACAAACACAGCGGCACCGGCAAGATTCAGGTGGAATTGACGGCCGATCTCAAGTCCCTGCGACTGGTCGTGAGCGATTCCGGAACGGGTTTCGATCCAGACCAGGCCAGAAGCGGCGCAGGGTTGGGCCTGGTGAGCATGGCGGAACGCCTGCACGGCGTAGGCGGAGAGTTTCGCATACAGTCGCACCCGGGCGGAGGGACCTGCGTGGAAGCCTGCGCGCCGCTGCCCCGCAGGGCAGCCGCCAGTTGAGCTACCCCACCGTCCTCTTCAACTGCCCGCACGCCGCATAGATATCTCTTCCCCGCGGACGCCGGACAAAAGCCGGGATGCCGGCCTGCATCAACATCCGTTGGAAGGCCTGGACCCGCCGCTCTTCCGGCGTCTCATATGCGATTCCCGGCCCTGGATTCAGCGCGATCAGATTCACCTTGCAGCGGATGCCGCGCAGCAGTTCCACCACTTGTCGCGCGTGCTCCGGCGTGTCATTGACGCCATTGAGAAGAACATATTCAAACGTAATGCGTTCACGATTGCGCAGAGGAAAGTCGCGCGCCGCTTGCATGAGCGTCTCCAGGTTCCACTTGCGATTGAGGGGCATGACCTGGTTGCGAATCTCATCATTGGGCGCGTTGAGCGAGATGGCCAGCTTGGGCCGCACCGGCTCAGCGCCAAAATCGGCAATGCGCGGGACAATGCCGGAGGTGGAAACTGTCATGCGCGATTCGGGAATGCCTACGCCTTCCACCAGCAGCCGCACGGCCTTGATGAACGGGTCGTAGTTCAGAAACGGCTCTCCCATCCCCATGAAGACGATGTTCACCCTCTGCCGCTCCAGATCAACACCGCGATCATTCAGCACCGCCACAACCTGTCCCACGATTTCTCCCACGCTCAAGTTGCGCTTGATGCCAAGCTGGGCTGTAAGGCAGAACTGACAATTCACCGCGCAGCCCACCTGGCTGGAGACACAGATAGTGGCGCGGTCCCAGTCGGCCTCGCCCGCGTCGCTGCCGTCGCCCGTTTCTCCCCCATCGCCCTCGGGCATCCAGACCGTCTCCACGGACTCTCCATCGGCCAAAGCGATCAGATATCTGATGGTGCCGTCCAAGGACTCATAGCGCTTTTCGATGTGCGGCTGGCCCACCTCAAAACCCTCTTCTCGCAAGGCAGCACGGAACTGAAGCGGCAAGGTGGAGATTGAATCCAGCCTGGCCTGGCGTTGGGGATAGATGGCGTCAAAAAGCTGGCGGGCGCGGTACTCGGGTTGGCTGTGTTTCTGCACAATTTGGCTAAGCTCTTGAAAATCAAGGCCTAAAAGACAAATTGGCGATGAATGTGCCACCCTGGAGGATCACCCTTAGGGTGATTTTACACGCCTTCCAGAGACAAATACCTCAGCCCGGGCCACCTGAGTTAACCAGTTGCAAACAAATGACATATATTTACCCAAGCGACCATTCCCCCTGTGTGAGAATCAAATAGGCAGAGTAAATGGAAACGGCAGCCCCAAAACGGTCCCTCAGCGAACCCCGCGATATCCACCGCGAGGTCCTTCCTAACGGCCTCATCGTCCTGAGCGAAGAGATGGCCCACGTCCGCTCGGTTTCAATTGGCATATGGATGAAGACCGGATCACGCGACGAAGTGCCTGAGCTTAACGGCATTTCACATTTTCTGGAGCACATGGTCTTCAAAGGGACGACCACTCGCTCGGCCAGCGACATCGCGCGGCAGGTGGACTCCATCGGCGGGAACATGGATGCGTTTACCGGCAAGGAGACCATCTGCTTCAACATCAAGGTGCTCGATGAGCACCTGCCGCTGGCCATCGAACTCCTCAGCGATCTGGTGCTGAACCCGGTCTTCAAGGCCAAGGACATCACGCGGGAAAAAGGCGTGATCCTGGAAGAAATCAAGATGGATGAAGACAATCCGGACTATCTGGTGCATGAGATCTTCACCCAGAATTTCTGGAAGGACCATCCGCTGGGCAAGCCGATCCTGGGCACCAAGGAGACAGTGCGCTCTTTTGAGCAGGAAAGGCTGTTTGATTTCTACGGCCGCCGTTTTATTCCCAACAACATGATCATCTCCGCGGCCGGCAACTTGAATCACGCGCGTTTTGTCGAGCTGATCGGGGAGCGGTTTGCGGGACTGCAGGCGGGACCCAACGGCTTTCACCAGCCGACGCCGGCCGTTACGCCTCATATCATCACCCGCAACAAGAAGTCGCTGGAGCAGGTGCAGCTTTGCCTGGGTGTGGCCTCGCATTCCATCTCGCACGAAAAGCGCTACGTCTCTTACATCATGAATACGCTGCTGGGCGGCGGCATGAGCTCGCGGCTGTTCCAGAAGATCCGCGAAGACCAGGGCCTGGTGTACTCCATCTACAGCGACCTGAATCCGTATCGCGACACCGGCTGCCTGTCGGTGTACGCGGGAACCTCGCTCGAATCCACGCCAAGAGTGGTGGATTCGATCGTGGCGGAGTTCCGCGAACTGAAAGCGGCGCCCATCCTGGCGGAAGAGCTGCGCCGCGCCAAGGACCAGCTCAAAGGCAGCCTGATGCTCAGCCTTGAATCCACCACCTCGCGCATGTCCAACCTGGCGCGCCAGCAGATGTATTTTGAGCGCTTCTTCTCGCTGGACGAAACCATCGAGCAGATCGAATCGGTCACAGCGGAGCAGGTCACGGAGATGGCGAACGCCTTGTTCCACCAGGACAAGGTCGCCATCACTGTTCTGGGCAGTCTGGACGGGCTGAAGCTGTCACGGGAACAGCTGGTGTGCTAGCCGTCTGTTTTTTCTGAAATCCCGAACCCGCGCAGCGGGTGAGGGATCCCTATCTGAACAACTCCCTTTGCAAGATACCACCGGCTGATCGCTGGAGAACAATAGGGGTCTCTCACTTCGTTCGAGACTTCGCAAAGGAGCCTTGCTAGAATCTCCCCACCCCATGGCCACCCCCACCACACTCACCCTCTCGCAAGTCACTCCCGCGCAGAAGCGCACTTTGATTGCCGCTGCTTTGGGCTGGGGGCTAGATGGATTTGACGTGCTGCTTTACAGCAACGTCCAGGTGCATGTGATGCAGGCGCTCGCGATCCACTCCAAGGCGATCGCGGGATTGCCGACGGCGTTCATGCTGCTGGCCTCGGGGATCGGAGGCGTACTCTTCGGGTTCATCGCTGACCGCATCGGACGCACTAAAGCGCTCATGCTGAGCATCCTCACCTACTCGATTTGCTCGCTGGGCTCAGGGCTATCCACGTCGCTGGGAGTGCTGATCTTCTTCCGTTTTGTTCTCGGCCTGGGCATGGGCGGGGAGTGGAACACCGGGGCCACGCTGGTGGCCGAAACGTGGCCCACGCACCTGCGAGCGCGCGCCATCGCCCTTGTGCAAAGCGCATGGGCCTGGGGCCTGGCCGGCGCTGCGGTGGTCACGTGGGTCGTCCTTGATCGCCTGCATCAGAACTGGCGCGTGGTCTTCATTGTGGGCGTGTTGCCGGCGTTGGTGACGTTGTGGATCCGCAAGAGCGTTCCTGAATCGGAGATGTGGGAACAGCAGAGGGCCGGCTCCGAGCCAGCTCCATTCTCACAGATCTTTGCTCCCAGCCTGCGGCGCCATACCATTTTCCTGCTGCTGCTTAACGTCTTTGGTCTATTCGCGTGGTGGGGACTGTTTAGCTGGATGCCGCCCTATCTCACTCTGCCGGTGGAGCGCGGCGGGCGCGGCATCGGCTTGATGAATACTACCTGGCTGCTGGTTATTCTGAACCTGGTCGGGATGTTTCCGGGCTATCTGTGCTATGGCTGGATCGCCGACCGCCTGGGACGCCGTCGATCTCTCATGCTCTTTACCCTTTGTGCCGCCCTGCTGATTCCGGCTTACGCCGCCGCCAGGCAGCAATGGCTGATCCTGATTCTCGGAGCTCTCGTCGGCTTCTTCGGCACCGGGTTCTTTTCCGGTTCGGGATTGGTGGGCAGTGAGATCTTCCCTACCGCTGTCCGTGCCCGCGCCTTGGGATTCACCTACAACGGCGCGCGCGCGCTGAGCTGTGTTGCTCCCTACACCATTGGCCGCGTGGGCGACCGCTACGGGCTGAGCTGGGCGTTTGTTCTTTGTGCAATTGCTTTTCTGCTGGCAAGCGCAATGGCGAGCCAGTTGCCGGAAACGAAAGGGAAGGCGCTTGATTAGTTGTTTTCAGTCCACCCAAAAGTTCCCTTCGTGATCAACGAAGTAAAACGCCTCAGGCCCTGTGCGGCCTTGATCGCCCAGAGACATCGTCCATACCGCATCGTTATCAAAGGAGACCCTGATGCTGTCTTCCGCCACTGTCGCCTTTTGTACTCTGTGAGCAATCAGCTTGCAGAGGGCATCGCAATAGCCAGGTTCACGCCAAGCAATCGTGGAATTGCTTGACGTGATGTGGTGCGGGTTGTAAGCGCTCAAACAAGGGCCGTCAAAGCGTAGTTGAACATAATCCTGGACGAACTCGACCGAGCTCAACTGCTCACCTTGAAGACGTTCTAGCGCTTCTGCAAATGATCCGTTCACGTTCATACCTTCTTGTTGAATAGGGACCTCTCGCTTCGCTCGAGGGCTTCGGAGGGCACGTCTTACGAAACAACGTCCGCCGGCACCGCGTTCTTCTTTGGCCGCCGATTGGCTTGCAATATCTTCTTGCGCAGGCGCAGCGATTTCGGCGTGACTTCCACCATCTCATCATCGGCCACGAACTCAATCGCCTGCTCGAGGGTCAGGTTCTTGAACGGCACCAGGCGAATCGCTTCGTCAGCGGTGGAGGCGCGCATGTTGGTCAGCTTCTTTTCGCGGACGGCATTTACATCCAGGTCGACTTCGCGCGCGTTCTCGCCGATGATCATGCCTTCATACAGCTCCACGCCCGGGCCTATGAACAACACGCCGCGTTCCTGAAGACCGAAAAGCGCATAGGCCGTCGAGGGGCCGGGACGATCGGCCACCAGTGCGCCCGTCATGCGATGCGGGATCTCCCCCAACCACTCCGTATAGCCGTCAAAAAGCGAGTTCATGATCACCGTGCCGCGGGTCTCCGTGAGCAGCTCTGAGCGCAGGCCGATCATGCCCCGGCTGGGAACGCTGAACTCCATGCGCGCGCGCCCGGAGCCGTGGTTGTGCATCTTGAGCATCTGTCCTTTCCGCGTGCCCAGCTCTTCTATCACCACGCCGACGAAGTTTTCCGCGATGTCTACCGTCAGGTGCTCCTTTGGCTCCATCAGCTTGCCATCAATCCGCTTGGTGACGATTTCCGGCTTGCCCACCGCGAGTTCGTAGCCTTCCCGCCGCATCGTCTCGATCAAAATGGAAAGCTGAAGCTCGCCACGGCCCAGAACTTTGAAGGCGTCCGTGCTGCCGGTCTCTTCCACGCGCAGCGAGACGTTGGTCAGCAGCTCCTTCTCCAGCCGCTCGCGCAGGTTGCGCGACGTCACGTATGTGCCTTCGCGACCGGAAAAGGGCGAGGTGTTCACGGAGAACTGCATGGCGATGGTGGGCTCATCAATCACGATGTGCGGCAGCGGCGCGGGATTCTCCACGTTCGTGATGGTCTCGCCAATCGCGATGCCTTCCACACCGGCGATGGCCACAATGTCGCCGCACTCGGTTCGGTCGATGTCCACGCGCTTGAGTCCGCTGAAGGAAAACAGCTTGGTGATCTTTACCTTCTGGAACGAACCATCCAGCTTGGCAATGGCGGCTTCTTCGCCGTTGTGCAACGTCCCGTTGAAGACGCGGGCAATGGCCATGCGTCCCAGATAGTCGCTGTAATCCAGGTTGGCCACCAGGATCTGCAGAGAGTTCGTCGCTTCGCCCGCCGGAGCGGGGATGGTGGACAAAATCGCATCGAATAACGGCCGCAGGTTTTCGCCGGGGACGTCGAGCTTGTCGGTAGCGGTCCCTGTCTTGGCGTTGGTATAAAGCACGGGAAAGTCGAGCTGGTCTTCGCGCGCGTCCAGGTCAATGAAAAGATCGTACAGCTCGTTCAGCACTTCCTGCGGCCGGGCGTCGGCGCGATCGATCTTGTTGATCACCACCATCGGCGGCAGCCCGGCTTCCAGCGCCTTGCTCAGGACGTAGCGCGTCTGGGGCAGGGGGCCTTCGCTGGCGTCCACCAGCAGCATCACGCCATCCACCATCTTGAGCGCACGTTCCACCTCCCCGCCAAAGTCGCTGTGGCCGGGCGTGTCCACAATATTGATCTTCACGTCGTGGTAGCGAATGGCGGTGTTCTTGGCCAGGATCGTGATGCCACGCTCGCGCTCCAGTTCGTTGGAATCCATCACCCGCTCCACCACTGCTTCATTGGCGCGGAAGGCCCCGCTCTGGCGCAGCATGGCATCCACCAGCGTGGTCTTGCCGTGGTCCACGTGGGCAATAATGGCGATGTTGCGGATAATCGAATTCAAGCCGGTAGGTATTCCTGGTATTGGAGTTTGAGCGCTGACTCTTATTCTAACAGCGAGCGGAGATTCGCCCCTGAAACGGCATACGCCATCTCAAAAAAAAGCGGGCGGCTTACGATCTCCGCCCGCGTCAGTGTTGTCCGTCGAAGGAGCTCTCAAACTCTCTAGCGCGACAATGTCCTTTCGATCTTCACCCGGTCTTCAGCGCCCACAATGGCGCTTTCACGCAGGGGCTTGTACCCCTCTTTCTGCAGCGTGATGTCATAGCTGCCGGCATCCACCTGGATATCCACCGGCGTTGTCTTCTGCAGCGGCGTGCCGTTCACCACCACCTGCGCACCCTTGGGTTCGCTTTTGATCTGAATCAGGGCCATCCCGTTGCGGCCGCCGCCGCCGTTAAACAGCTTGCCGCCGGTCACAATCCGGATGTTGTCTGTGCGCCCGGCCACCATCAGGGTGGGCGAATAGCTCACAGCCTGCCCCGCCGCCACCTTGATTTCCGTGCTGGCATCGAGATATCCCGGTTTGCGCAGCGATACATTGTGCGGGGCGGGGTCAACCATGATTTCCGCCGGTGTGTTCTTGCCGGTGTCCCTGCCATCGATTACGATGGAGGCGCCCGCCGGCGAACCGCCAACCGTGAGCCAGCCTTTGGTGGGGGTGAGTCTCACGTCAACATTCACTCGCGCCCCGCCGGTGATCTGAACAGTGCGTGTTTCCGAGGCATAGCCTGGTTTGCTGAAAGTCAGGTTGTAGGTCCCGGCGTTAAACGGCCCGATCACTTGCGGCGTCTGCCACTGGCCTGCTTGTCCCACTACCTCCACGGTCGCTCCCAGGGGAACGGACCCCACGGCGAGCTGTCCCTGGCTGGGTCCTGCGGGCACAGGTTGCAGGACTGGTTGGCGGCCCCGGGCCGAGCGCACATTCCGCGCCGGAGCGTAACGTGGCGCCGGTTCAGCAACGGTGTTCGTAGCTGCCGCGTTTGTAGCTGCCGCCGGCGCTGTCGCTGGGGCTGCTGCCGCTTCTTTGCTAAACGGCAGCGGCTGGCTGACCGGCGCCGTCTGGACTGATTCGGTATCTGCCGGCAGGTCTGCGGGCCGGCGTTGGAACATCATGGCAATTCCCGCAATCACAACCAGCCCACCAACCACTGCCCCCACCAATTTCCACTGGTTGGATGGGGACTGGGCCTTTCTTACGAAGGTCGTTCCCGGTGCGGTTGGCGGAGGAACAGGCACTTTGACTTTGGTCGTTGGCGGTCCTGCCGGAGCTTTTACGTTGAAGCTGGCGGTGTCCGCCGCGGGGAACTTGCCGGTCGCAGGCTTGGTGGCCATAGTTGCAGGCTTGCTGGCCGGGGCCGCCACCGGACGCGGCTCTTTCATAGCGGATTCCAGTGCGCTCACAAACTGTGCGCCGTTCTGGAAACGCTCTGCCGCGTTCTTGGAAAGACCCTTGAGGACCACGCGCGAGATTGCCTCGGGAACACGCCCATTGGCCACATTCAACGGATGCGGCATGGAGTCGAGGATGGCGCGGTCTACTTCACCCAAATGCTTGCCGGCAAACGGGCTCCGCGTGGTGTACAGCTCATAGAGAATCGTGGCCGCGCTGAAAATGTTGGCCGCACGGTTAGGCAGCCGGTTGTTCACCTGCTCGGGAGAAAGATATGGCTCGTTCTCCAGCTTTTTCGCCGGAGTCTGCGTAAGGAGATGTTTATCGCGCAGCAGCCCGAAATCGAGGACCTTGAGCGTGCCATCCTCCAGGACCTTGATGTTGGCTGGGTGCAGGAAATGGTGGAAGAGGCCTTTCTCGTGGGCGTAATCCAGGGCAGACATGAGCTGCCGGGCCCAGCGCAGCACTTCATCCAGTTCCGGAATGCGGGCGGCCATCACTTCCTTGAGTGTTTGCCCTTCGACGAACTCAGCCGTAATGAAAACGTTGAAATCTTTGTAGCCGCAGGTATAGAGGTGGCCAATATTGGGATGGTCCAGCGCGCTGGCGGCCTTTGCTTCCGCCATGATGCGCTCCATCAGTTCGCTCACGTCATCGAGCCATTGCGGCACCTGGAACTGGCGCAAGGCGGCCACGCGGTCCTGCTGGGGATTGCGGGCCTTATGGACTTGACCGATGCTCCCGCGCGCCATCTCTTTCACTAGTTCCAGGCGGTCCGTACGCGGAGCGGAAGGCGTGCTCTCTGGGGCAGTGGCTGTTGTTGTGTTTTCCTGCATCGTCGGGGCACCACGCAAGTTCTTATTGGGGAGGACGAACGGGCCAATCATACCTAAAGACGGCCTTAGAATTGTCCTAAAGAACAGTGTCCGGCCATTACGAAGGTAACAAACGGTAACTTGTTAACTGGCTTCAAATCAATGATTTAAGCGCAAACAACAAAAATGACGAACGACAATGTGACGGGCTGGTCCCATGGTTCCGAGGGATAGACGGCCATCTGGCTCCAAAGGCGGCGCAACAACCGGCCGGCCCCACGACGCAGCATGATGGACGGTCGCTTACCGTCCGGGCCGAGGATCGTTGTGAGATTCGGCGAACTGCGGCACCGGTAGGCCCGGCGCTCGTATACCCTACCGCGCTGTATTTCGACTTGGCTATACTTGTTGCCAAAGTGGATCTGGCCTGAGCGAGGTTAGGATGAAACAAGCCGGACTAGCCCTGGTATTACTGTTCTGTCTTTCGTTCGTAAGCTGCGGCGGCAGCACACCCATGGCCCAACAACAACCAACGCCGCAACCACCATTGGGCGGCACCTTCAGCGGCGCCTTCTCCATGAACGGGAGCACGATTAACGCTTCGTTGACGATTAAGCAGCTTGGGCCACCGCTATCAGACGGATCTATCCCGATTACAGTGGGGGCGAAGTTTTCGAACTCCGCGGCTTGCGGAGGATTCACGTCGGCTGGTTCCGAGGGAGGAAGCCTGAACGGACTTTTTCTCTCAACACAAATGGTTCCCAACGCGGGCGCCATAATCATTGGCTTTAGTGGTTCGTTTACCGACACCACGGAAAAGACCATCAACGGCAGCTTCGGCGTTCACGGTGGTCCCTGTGATCTGCTGAACGGAGCGGCTACGTTGACCGCGCAATAGCCTAGCGCCAATTCACCACCTGGAGTTCACTTTTGCCCACTCTTCTTGACCTGCCGGAGGCAAGGTCAAGCTCGTAGATCTCGGTTTGCAGGTCGGCGTCTACCCATTCATGCCACAGGACGCGCTTTCCATCCGGCGACCATACTACGGGAAAGAACATCGGCGCCCGGCCTCCGCTCAGGAAGCCCTTGCTGGCGGAAAACAGGAGCTTGCGCTCGCTGCCATCGGGTTTGATGGCAAAGCAGTTCATGCGTTCGGGATCGAAGAAGGAAATGAAATCGCCGGCCGGCGACCATGACGGCTCAACTCCATCAGCAACTTTGCGGACCTGACTGGACCCAAACTCCCAGACGGCAACCACCCTTGCAGGCGCGCTTCGCCCTCCAAGGCCCAGGTGCTGGAGTTCCAGGGCAATCTCTGCGCCGCTGGGGCTCCAGGAGGGTGGTGCGTGGTCAGAGACGATGTAGCTTACGCCGGCGAAATCGAGTTTTCCGTGGGTCAACTGGTGGGAGGACTTGGCGGCCAGGTCAATGAGGTAAATATTGTGGCCCGGCTCGTCCGCATCGGCTACCGCGGCGAGACGGCCATCGTGCGACGACCAGGAAATCCCCCAGATGGCTGAAGCCGTGAACACGTCAGTCGTGGCGCCGGTCGCCACATCCAGAATGCCAATTGCCTCCCGGCGCGGCTGGGCCGATGCGAGATGAACAAAAGCAATACGGTTGCCGTCATGCGAGAGTGAAGGTGTGGCCCGGTGCGCGCAACAGGACTCGCGTATCCAGAGATGCGTGTCCAGCGCCAGGCGCACGGGCTCGCCCTGAGTGATCAGCGTGAACTCGTTCTCATTGTTGAAGTAGACGAGAAGACGGGCATGGGCAGCCTTGGAAAACGCGGAGAGTTTGGGAAGACCGCGGAAGTTTGCCCCCACCTCCGCCACCAGCATTAATCCAACAAGCAGCCAGGGCCCCATCATCGTACACCCGCGCTTTGTACACCCGCGCTTCCGCCCCCACATTCATGATGTCGTCTGTAGCCGGGGGCCCCGCTCATCTTGGGCGGCATCATCCCCGCTCCGGAGATCAAGTCATAGACATAGGTGTTGCTGTTGTTGAAGCACAAGGTGGCTACGCGATTGTGATAGCTGGTCCCGCAGGAATTGCAGGTTCCCCCGGAAAGTTCGTCCTGCAGCTTCTTGACTTTCTCCGGCGTGGCGTCGGCCACCTTCTTGCACGATCCGCCGAGGGAAAGCGAATCAGTGATCTGGTCAGGAATGGGCTGCTTGTTGTCATTGCGGCTGCGGACGGGATGGATCCCCGAGGTCTGGAACGATGCATTCATTCCTGGAAGCACACTTGCTTCGCCAAAGTCGATAAAGCAATGGTTGATGTGGCTGACGATGAGGCGATTCAGTCCCCACAAGGCCGGGTTCTTGGAGCCCGTCCACTTGGAGAGAGGCCGGCAGCAGACCTGGAGGACGCTCCCCTGGTCCGCAGATGGCTGGGCTGGCGCCGTTGTCTGGCCATACAAGTGACAGCACATCACCATCAACAAAAACAGGATCGCAGGGGTCTTCTTCAGCGAAGAATAAGTCATAGGTGTGCTCGCACGCTTCGTGAGATGCTGGTTTTCATGCCTGGGAAACTCCGCCTTTACCCCCGTCGTGGCAGGAACGTTGTGACATGATAGGTGTTGGGCAGAGCAAAAGAAAGACGATTTTGCTGCGTAGGGGGAATCGCAGGCCGGGCTAAGTGTTAAAGATGGACGAACTTCAGAGGCTCGCTTCCCATCCCCGCGTGACAGTACGCCGGGACGGGCCGCCCGACCCCGAGGGCCGCTCGGTGGTTTACTGGATGCAGCGGGCACAGCGGGCCGTGGATAATCCCGCCTTGGAGGTGGCAGTCCGAGCCGCCAACGCGCTGGGCTTGCCCTGTGTGGCGTATCTGGCGCCTGTACCGTTCTATCCCCGCGCCAACCTGCGCCACTACCGTTTTCTCAACCAGGGGATCCCAGACACAGCGCGTCGTCTGGCGCAACGCGGCATCGGCTTTGTGTTGCGACGCTATCCAGACCATCAACTTCTGAGGTTCTGCGATGATGTCCGTCCGGCGCTGGTGGTGGGCGACGAAAACCCCATGCGCGAGCCGGAGCAGTGGCGCGCGATGGTGGCCCGACAGTTGCGCGTGCCTTTCTGGACTGTGGACGCCGACGTAATCGTTCCCAGCAAGCTGCTGGAGAAAGAACAATGGGCGGCTTACACGGTGCGGCCGGTGATCCAGCGTCTCCTCCCGGAATTTCTCAAACCCGTTGCCAACACCCGGGCAAAGACCGCTTGGAAGCCACCGAAGGGCCTGTCGTCGCTACCGGTCGATTGCGATATCACAGAAGGATGGAAGCTGGACCGGTCCGTAACGCCGTCAGAGTTCTTTCGCGGCGGCACCAGCGAGGGGCTCAAAAAATTAAAGCGTTTCCTTAAGAACGGCCTGGAAGGCTATCCGGCAAATCGCAATCACCCGGAGCTGGACGCTACCAGCCACCTCTCGCCCTATCTCCACTTCGGACACCTGGGACCGCTTACAGTGGCGCTAGCGGTGCTGAAAGCCGCAGCGCCCAAAGCCGCCAAAGACGCCTTTCTGGAGCAGCTCATCGTGCGGCGTGAGCTGGCAGTGAACTTTGTCCGCTTCAATCCGGACTACGATACGTTTGAAAGCGCGGCGCCGTGGGCGCACAAAACCCTCGCAGCACACGCCCGCGATCCCCGCAAGACCTACACTGAAAGCCAGCTTGAGCACGCGCAGACGCATGACCCTTTGTGGAACGCCTGCCAGCGACAGATGGTTTTCACCGGCTGGATGCACAACTACATGCGCATGTACTGGGCCAAGAAAATCCTGGAATGGAGTAAGACGCCCGCGCAGGCCTATCGCACCGCTGTCTACCTTAACGACAAGTATGAACTCGACGGCCGCGACCCTAACGGTTACGCGGGCATCGCGTGGGCGATTGTAGGCAAGCATGATCGCCCTTGGTTTGAGCGCCCGGTCTTCGGGCAGATACGGTACATGTCATTCACGAGCACGTCGAAAAAATTTGACAGCAAGCTCTACATCCGGCAGGTGAGCGCGCTGGGAACAGGCGGACACGCGGGCCCCGATGGAGACGGCTGACGCATCTCCATCGGAGTCAACTTTGCGACTAGTTGCACCTAACGGCCACGTCGGACGCCGCGTTCTTGCGTGACGACGACCGGTTCAGCCACGGAGAGTCTTTTGGGCTGCGGTCGCAGCAGGTGATCCCCGGCGCGCACACGTTGCCGCCGCAGTCGGCGTTGGTCTTGCAAGGCTGGCCGCAACTGCACCTGCAGGTGCGGAGCCCAATGCCTGCAGCATTCTTGCCGGGAGGCAGGAAAGCAGTGGCCACCAGCACGCTCTTTAGAGACAAGTCAGGCTGAAGCTGCGTTTGAATGGTGGCTGCAGAAGAGCCAGTGACGAAATCGGTTGCGGCCGGCGCAGCAAGGGCGACGACAGCTCCCAATAGAATGCAACACAGAAGCAACGTTCTCGACAACAGCTTTTGAGACATGAGCATCTCCTTTATTTCCGGTGGAGTTGGCTTGCGCTTCCCCACTGAAGTTCTCGTGCGCTAATCACACTTCACCGGAAGCGCGGGCGCAGCGTTCTTGGGTGACGAAGAAAGGTTTAACCAAGGGGAATCTTTGGG
>DASVFK010000092.1:0-3959 GCA_036380095.1 Candidatus Angelobacter sp.
AAGCTCCAGGCCTTGCAGGAAAAACACCCGGAGATCAAGGAGGTTCGCGGCATGGGGCTGATGGTGGGAATGGAGCTCGCCACGGCTGATCTCGCCAAGGCAATCTTCGAGCAGATGCTCAAGCGCGGCGTGATCGTGAACCGCACGGATGAAACCGTCATCCGTTTTCTGCCTCCGTTCTTGATCCAGAAAAAGCATGTGGACGAGGTTGTGACCAAGCTCGACCAGGTATTCGCAAGCCAGACACAGGAGTTGGCCGCCGCTGCGGCAAGGAGGAGCAAATGATGCCAGCCAGAATGTTTGACTATGCCGCGATGACGGCGCCCGTGGAGCAGCCGGCCTCCAGCCGTGATTTGGTCTCCGCGCAGGACTTTTCGCCCGAAGAGACGCAGGCACTCTTCGAGCTGACCAACATCATCAAGCACCGGCCGGCGGACTTCCGCGGCGCCCTGGCGGGCAAGCAGCTCGTGCTCTTCTTTGAGAAGGCCTCGTTGCGCACGCGCCTGACCTTTGAAGCCGGCATGGCCAGCCTGGGCGGGACCTCGCTCTTCATGGACCAGACACGCTCGCGCCTGGGCGAACGCGAGCCCGTCGGCGACATCGCGCGCAACGTCGAGCGCTGGGTGGATGGCGTGGTGCTGCGTACCTATGAGCACAAGACCATCACGGACATGGCCGAAAACACCCGCATCCCGGTGATCAACGCGCTCAGCGACGTGGAGCATCCCTGCCAGGCGTTTGCTGACTTTTTCACCTTGTGGGAAAAATTCGGTGACCTGCGCCAGGTTCACTTGGCCTACGTGGGTGACGGCAACAACGTGGCCCACTCGCTCATGCTTGTCGCTGCCGCCCTGGGCACCAGCATCTCGGTCGCTACGCCTCAAGGCTACGAGCCGGATCATGGCATCACCGCGGCGGCGAAGCAGATCGGCCGGATCACCGGCGCGATCATCGAGATCACCAACGATCCATCCGCCGCCGTCACCGGAGCCAACGCCATTTACACCGACGTCTGGACCAGCATGGGACAGGAAGCCGAAGCCGCCGAGCGGGCCCGCATCTTTGCCCCGTACCAGGTCAATCAAGCGCTGTTTGCCCTGGCCGCGCCGAATGCGGTGTTCATGCACTGCCTGCCCGCGCATCGCGGTGAAGAAGTCGCGGCGGACGTGATCGATTCGCCCCGCTCCGTGGTCTTTGATCAGGCGGAGAACCGCATGCACGTGCAGAAAGCCATCTTACTCATGTTGCTGGGCAGCGGCATGGGCCGCGTCCCGTCGAGGAATAACTATGCGTGAAAAAGTCGTACTGGCATACTCCGGAGGCCTTGATACCTCCATCATCATTCCCTGGCTCAAGGAAAACTATCACTGCGACGTGATCGCCATGATCGCCGACGTGGGCCAGGGCGACGACCTTGACGCCGTGGTGGAAAAGGCCCACAAGACCGGTGCGGCAAAAGTCGTGGTGGAAGACCTGCGCGATGAGTTCCTGAAAGACTACGTCTTCCCCGCCCTGCGCGCCGGCGCTGTGTACGAGCACAAGTACCTTCTGGGAACCTCGCTGGCCCGGCCGGTCATCGCCAAGCATCAGGTTGAAGTTGCGCAGCGGGAAAACGCCACCGCACTGGCCCACGGCTGCACCGGCAAAGGCAACGACCAGGTCCGTTTTGAACATGCCTTTCAGGCTCTCGCTCCCGAACTGAAAGTCATTGCTCCATGGCGCGAGTGGAACTTGAAGTCGCGCGAAGACTGCCTGGATTACGCCGAGCAACGCGGCATTCCCGTTGCCGCAAGCCGGGAAAAGATCCACAGCCGTGACCGCAACATCTGGCACCTGAGCCACGAAGGCGGCGAGTTGGAAGATCCTGCCAATGCTCCCTACGAGAGCACATGGCAGCTCACGCGATCGCCGCAGGAGGCCCCCGACCGCGAGGAGACCGTCGCCATCGGTTTTGAAAAAGGCACTCCGGTTTCCGTCAACGGCCAAAAGCTCGACGCGGTCTCGCTGGTCGATCTCCTCAACGAGATTGGCGGGCGCAACGCCATCGGTCGTGTCGATCTGGTGGAAAACCGTTTTGTCGGCATCAAGTCGCGCGGCTGCTATGAAACGCCGGGCGGCACGCTGTTGCTGACCGCGCATCGCGAACTGGAAGCTCTTTGCCTGGAGCGCGACCTCACCCACTTCAAACAGCAGATCGCGCTCAAGTATGCCGAACTGGTCTATTACGGCCTTTGGTTCACGCCCCTGCGGGAAGCGCTCGACGCCTTCGTCACCGAAACGCAAAAAGAAGTCATCGGCGAGGTCACGCTCAAGCTGTACAAGGGCAACGTCTCGATCGGCAGCCGCCAGTCCGAGTTCTCGCTCTATCGCACCGACCTTTCTTCTTTCACCATGGGCGATAGCTACGACCAGAAAGACGCCGCCGGATTCATCCGCATTCTGGGTTTGCCGGCGCGTTCGCGGGCCAAGCTGAAGCAACGAACCAAGGCGGAGGAGATCGCCAAGTGAAGATGTGGTCCGGCAGGTTCCGGGAGCCGCTCGATCCCCGCTTTGAGCAGTGGCAGCGTTCGTTTCCCTTCGACCAGAAGCTGCTGCTGCACGAGCTGGAGGCGAGCCGCGCCCACGCCCAGGCCCTGCGCGCGGTCGGCGTGCTCGCCCCGGAGGAGTTCGCCCTGGTGCTCACCGGGCTTGACCGCATCAAGACCAAAAGCCAGGAAGACCCGGCCTTCTTCAACGATTCTGAAGCTGAAGACGTTCATCATTTCGTGGAGAAGTGGCTGGTGGCGATGATCGGCGATACCGGCAAGAAGGTGCACAGCGGGCGCAGCCGCAACGAGCAGATCGCCACCGACCTGCGCCTGTTTGCGCGTGAAAGCATCGATGACCTGCGCGCCCTGCTCGCCGGCTTTCTGGAGGCGCTGCTGAAACGTGCGGAGGAAAACCAAGCCGCCGCCATGCCCGCCTACACCCATCTCCAGCGGGCTGAACCCGTCACGGTAGCGCACTGGCTCCTGGCTTACTTTGAGATGTTTGCCCGCGATGCCGGCCGCCTTCTCGATTGCCGCAAGAGAATGAACGAATGCCCGCTTGGCTCCGGCGCCGTTGCCGGCGCACCGTTGGCACTCGATCGCAAGCTGACAGCGCATGAACTCGCCTTTGATCGCCCCACGGCCAACAGCATGGATGCCACCAGCGACCGCGACTTCCTGATTGAACTCGTCAATGTGCTCGTCCTGCTCGGTATTCACCTCAGCCGCTGGGCGGAGGAGCTCATCCTGTTCGCCACGCAGGAATACGGTTTCATCCGCTTGCCGGAACCGTACTCCACCGGCAGCAGCGCCATGCCGCAAAAACAAAACCCGGATTCGCTCGAACTGATCCGTGGCAAGGCGGCGCGGCTCATGGGCTGCCAGACAGCGTTGCTCACCGCCGTGAAAGGCCTGCCCCTGGCTTACAACAAGGACATGCAGGAAACGCAGGAGCCGCTGTTTGACGCCGTTGCCACGGCAAGCGCATCGCTGGAGATCGCCACCGGTTTCATGCAGTCCGTGACCTTCAACCTGGCACGGATGCGGGCAGCCTGCGAAAGCGGCTTCATGAACGCCTTGGCCGCGGCCACTTACCTGGTGGAGCAGGGCGTCCCTTTCCGTGAAGCGCATGAGATCGTCGCCCATGCTGTGCAGCGCTGCCTAACCAAGGGATGCGAGCTACAGCACCTCTCGCTGGAAGAGCTGCGCGAGTTCAGTCCGGCGTTTGCACCGGACATCTATGGCCGGCTGGAACTGGAAGCGGTCCTGGCCTGCCATGACGTGCCCGGCGGCACCGCGCCACGGCGCGTGAGCCAGGCTATCTCGGCGTCGCGCATCAAGCTGGCGGCGCTGCAGGAGGCGCATGCTCACGCGTAACGCCATCCTGCCGGACGTTGAACAGATCCACTCCATCATCCGCCATTACTCCGG
>DASVFK010000093.1:0-52899 GCA_036380095.1 Candidatus Angelobacter sp.
GCCTACGCGCGCGACGTTCAAAATGGCCTTTTCGCGCCAGACTTCAGGATGTTGATAGTCAATCTCAGCACGGCGGGCGGCCTCAAGGTAAGAAGGCAGGTCGGCGATGAGGAAGTAGCGGTCGCCGCGGTCAAGGACTTCATCGACGATCCAGCGGAAGAGGCCGTGCTCGTCCGGGCAGAAGCGGTCCGAGGCCAGGGAATCCATCACGCGGCGCAGCGCGGGATCGGCATGGCAAAGCTCGCGCGGATTGTAGTTGCCGTGCTCGTGGTACCAGCGGATGTCTTCCGGCGTGAGGCCGAAGGTGTAAATGTTGTCCTGGCCGACCTCTTCCATGATCTCGATGTTCGCGCCATCGAGCGTGCCCAGGGTGAGCGCACCGTTCATGGCCAGCTTCATGTTGCCCGTTCCGGAGGCCTCCATGCCGGCGGTGGAGATCTGCTGGCTCAAGTCAGCGGCGGGCATGATGATTTCCGCCAGCGAGACACGATAGTCCGGCACAAAGACAACCTTGATCAGGTCTTTGGTGCGCGGATCGCCGTTGACCACCTGGGCGACGTTGTTGATGAGCTTGATGATCTGCTTGGCTGCCCAGTATCCGGGCGCGGCCTTGCCGGCAAAAAGGTACGTCCGCGCAATGCGGGGCGTCACGCCATCATCCACGATTGCCAGATACTCGTGAATGATGCGCATCACGTTCAGGAGCTGGCGCTTGTACTCGTGGATGCGCTTTACCTGAACGTCAAACATGGAGGCAGGATCAATCGTGACCGCGGTGGTGCGCAGGACCTCGCGCGCCAGCCGCTCCTTGTTGCGCTGCTTCACGCGGTGAAAGTCCTGCTGGAATCCGAGATCGCGGGCCAGCTTTTCCAGGCCGCGCGCCTGTTCGAGATCAACGATCCAGCCTTCGCCCACGGTGCGCGTGAGCAACCGCGCCAGGCCGGGATTGGCCTTGAGCAGCCAGCGCCGCGGGGCCACGCCGTTGGTCTTGTTGCTGAATCGTTCCGGCCAGAGTTCGGCAAAATCCGGGACCAGGGAGCTCTTCAGCAGCTCGGTGTGCAGGCGCGAGACGCCGTTCACCGCGTGGCTGCCGACGATCGCCAGATGCGCCATGCGAACTTGTTTGTCCGGGCCTTCTTCAATGATGGACATGCGCCGCTGCCGTTCGATTTCCGTGGGCCAGCGCCGCGCGACCGTGCGCAGGAACTGGTGGTTAATGCCGAAGATGATCTCCATGTGCCGCGGCAGCACGCGCTCCAACAGCGAGACCGGCCAGCGCTCCAGCGCTTCCGGCAGCAGCGTGTGGTTGGTATAGCCGAGGGTGGCCTCGGTGACCTCCCAGGCTTTGTCCCAATCCATCTCGTGCTCGTCCAGCAGAAGACGCATGAGCTCGGCCACGCAGAGGCTGGGGTGCGTGTCATTCATCTGCACCGCGACTTTCTCCGGGAAAGAATCGAAGCCGGAATGCGTGGACATGTATTGGCGGATGATGTCCTTGAGCGAGCAGGCCACCAGGAAATACTCCTGCAACAGACGCAGCTCTTTGCCGGAGAGGACCGAATCAGAAGGATAGAGGACGCGAGAGATGTTCTCCGAGGCGATCTTCTGCTCCACGGCGCGGATGTAGTCGCCGCGATTGAAGATTTCGATGTCGAAATCCTGCGAGGCGCGCGCGGTGAAGAGGCGGAGATAATTCACGCTCTGGCCTCCCAGTCCGGCCACCGGCATGTCATTGGGCACGCCGACAACAATCTTGGCGTCAACCCAGCGCTGGCGGCGGTTGCCTTCCGAATCGCGCGTGGATTCCATGCGGCCGTAAATGGGAACGGCGCAGAGCTCGTGCGGGCGCTCGACGTAGAACGGCGTGCCTTCGGCCTTCCACAGGTCGGGCTTCTCGCGCTGGTGGCCGTTCACGATCTCCTGCTTGAAGAGGCCGTACTCATAGTCGATGCCGTAGCCGAAGCCGGGCATGTTCATGGTGGCCAGCGACTCGAGGAAGCAGGCGGCGAGACGTCCCAGGCCGCCGTTGCCCAGGCCCGCGTCCGGCTCCACTTCGAGCACGTCGTCCAGTTCCACGCCCAGCTCCGCCAGCACCGCACGGCAAGGTTGGTTGAGGCCGAGATTGCAGAGATTGTCGCTCAGCCATCGCCCCATGAGGAATTCCATGGAGAGATAGAAGAGGCGCTTCACGTCCTGATTGCGGTAACGCTGTTCAGTCTCGAGGAGGTGATCGATCAGGTGATCGCGAATGGCGAGAGAAAGCGGCTTGAAGAGCTCACGCGGCGCAAGATGACCGTCCGGCCGGGCGAGCGTGTAACGCACATGGCGCAGGATGGAGTCCCGCAAAGATTCAGGGCCACTCGCGGTACCGGTCAGGAGATCATCGGACATTGTGAGAATTAGATGCCGCAACTGTTCAGAGAAGCCGCGGAATCCGCCACCGCGGGCCGGCAAGTGGCGGAATTCAGGCAAGTTTGGCGCAGTTCGGCCTTCTGAGCTGGTTCAAGTATGGCACAGCGTCGCAGTTCCTGGCACTGGGTTAAACACCTGTGTTACGAGAGCACAGGGCGTTTGGTGTGCCAGTCCGTGCGCGACTGGAACAAACGGGCCGCCTGCACCACGCGGGCATCGTCCAGAACGCGGCCGATGAACTGGAGACCCACGGGCAGACCGTGCTCGCCGAATCCGCAAGGAACGCTGATGGCGGGCAAACCGCAAATGTTGCCGATGCCGCCGGCCGGGTCAGCGAAGCTGAGCGCCGTGTCGAGATTGGCGTCGAGCTTGCTGGCGGTGACAGGAAGGGAAGCGGCAACGAGAACGTCCACCTGGTTGTGGGTGAAAAGCTCGTCAACCTTCTGGCTGAGAATGCCGCGGATGCGCTGGGCCAGCATGAAGTCCGAGGCGCTGATTTCTTCATTGATGTAGCCGCCGATATGACCCAAAGGATCGGAGAGTTCGGCGACTTTGCCCGATTGGATCAGCGCGCGAAACGCGGTTGCGCCTTCCACGGCGATCACCGCGCCTGCGGCGGACTCCCAGGGGCCTTCAGGCAGGGCAACGTCTTTCATTGAGACCGAGGGGCCGGCTGCGAGCGTTTTGCGCGCGGCGGTGACAGGCGCGTTTACGTCGGGCGCGATCTCTTTCCATGCGTTCGTCATCCAGCCCATGCGAATGCGGCCTGCGGCGGGCGCGCCGGCGTACTTTGCGGCGGGCGCGGGCAGAGAACCGGCGTCTTCCGGATCGTGCCCGGAGATGATTTGCAAGACGGTGTCACAATCCTGCGCGGTGCGGCACATGGGGCCGATCTTGTCCATGGAGTAAGAGAGCGCCATGGCGCCATAGCGGCTCACGCGGCCGAAGGTGGGGCGCAGTCCGCTGATGCCACAAAATCCGGAAGGACAAATGATGGACCCCCACGTTTCCGTACCGAGAGCGAACGCGGCAAGGCCGGCGGCCATGATGGCGCCGCTTCCGCTCGAGGAGCCGCAGGTCCAATAGTCAGTGTTCCACGGGTTTTTGGCCGCGCCGGTGGCGGAGGCTGAAGCGTAGCGATATCCCATGCCGCCCGCGAGCTCGATCATCGCCGCCTTGCCCAGCAGCACCGCGCCGGCAGCGTTGAGCTTGCGAATTACCGTGGCGTCGTAATCAAAATGCTGGTCCCCATACGGCCGCGCGCCCCAGGTGGTGGGATGGCCTTTTACCGCCAGCAGGTCCTTCGCGGCATAGGGAATCCCATGCAGCGGACCGCGGTACTTGCCGGCGGCAATCTCTTTCTCCGCGGCGCGCGCCTGGGCGAGAGCGAGATCGGGCGTCAGGGTGGCGTAGGCGTTGAGTTTGGGAGCGAGCTTGCGGCTGCGCTCCAGATAGCTTTCCGCCAGCTCAACCGGAGAGAGCTTTTTTGCATGGATGCGCTGCGACAATTCAGAGACAGGAAGAAAGAGAACATCTTCACCCAACATTATGACCTGCCCTCTTTGCGATAAGGATGGAACACGGTGGCCGGCTGATCGCCGTTTTCGAGAACGAAGGCACGCATCTTTTCGAGACCATCCTGGGTTTCAGCCAAGATGCGCCGGATGTCAGATTTCTGTTCTTCGTTGAGGCGGCTGCCGTACTTGCGGAAGAGGCTGGACGTCTTCATCTCGACTTCAGCCTGGGCGGAGGGCGAGAGCTTGGCCAGCGCTTTCTCGGCCTGTTCTTGGAGCGAGGCCGGCGGGGCAGACTGCTGGGCTTCGTTAAGGGGCAAGGCCAAGGCCTCGCCGGGACGGATGATTGCTGCAGTGGCGGCCGCTGCGGCGCCCAAGGTAAAGCGGCGGCGGTCCAGGGAAAACTTGGACATCCCAGGTCTCCTTTTTGCCAGAAAACTTTTCGCCCGGAGAGTACATGAAGCCGCCAAGCCCGTCAAACGCGAACGGCGCAATGCGCATCTAAGTTTCTGCTGCTTCTACCACAGACTTTGGACGTTGCGAGGACCATGCCATGCCACGGTGGATAGCTTTTGACGAGACAACGCTCAAACAACTGCGCCGGCAGTTTCCCCGTGAACCTGTGTTCGAGCACGGCGCGCGCGACATTATTGACTACGCTGCAACCGGGCCGGAGACCTTGGTGACAGTGCTGCCGCTCGACCGGGGAGAGGCCGCTGTGGCCGTGTTCCGTCACGGCGCAGCCCGGAGCAAGATCGCGCTGCCTTTCGAACGAGTCCGGGCCGAATCGAAGCCTGTTGCGCCGACGCCGCTAACAAGGAGCACAGAAAAAAGCCCCGTGGCTCCCAAAGACAAGGATAAGGACCGCCGTGATCAGCAATCGCCGCGGCTGCGTGCCGGAGGCATGCTGGGCTTGAACGATGAGACAGTGTTCGAAGAAGAGCCGCGACCTCAAAAGAAAAAGACGTGGTGGCAGCGGTGGTGGGCGGACGACGAATAAGATCTTCAATCGGGGGAAGACCTAAGCAGTCTAGAGCGTCTCCAGCATTGGCGAAGCCCGAAACCTCGGAGGCTGAAGCCAGATCTTCTCAGCCAGTCTTCCGCAGGCCTGAAGGCCTGCTCCACCCCGCGGGAGACAGGGTGCCTGTGCCACACAAGTCAAGTGGCCGTCCAGACCGACCCAGAAACTGGACTAGTATGTTCTTGAAGATCGCCCAAAAGCTTGAAGATTACCTAAAAGGTAAACGAGACGCCGCCGCGCAGGGCGCGCGCCGATTGCACCATGTAGAGGGTGCGGCCATCCTGGCCAACCACGGGCATGTAGCCCTGGGCGAGGAGATTGCGCAGATCGAGGAGCGCATCCATCTTGGCCGGGATGAATCCGGCCCCGGGAAGGGGCTGGCGGATAAAGATGCTGAAGAAGGGATCGGTCTGTCCGGGGGATGCGTTGAACGCGTCCACGGCGGAGAGCGCGCCGCCACTGGTCCACTTATAGGAAGCGATCCAGCGAGTGCCGGAGACCGGGATGTATCCGGCGAACTTTGTTCCCACCGCGTGCTGGCGGCTGGTGGAGAGTACCTGCGGCAGGTCCTGCCACGTGGCCGCGGACTCGGAGGTGACCGCGTCGCCGGTAGAGTAGTCCACGGTGATTGTGAGCTCGTCAGAAAGCTTGCGCTCCAGCACCAGCCGGGCGCCCACAGTGTTCAGGGTGCTGCCATAGGCGTAAGAGAAAGTGCCGGAGTAAACATCGGGCAGAACGTCGTCAGAATAAGCGGTGGGGTCGCCGGCGCCGGTGAGAACCAGGTTGCGAACGTGGTCCACGTAGCAGGCTGCCTGCACGCTGGTCTTGCCGAACCGCCGGGAGACAGAAACTTCCTGGTGCCGCGCGCGCTCGACTTCCGGAACGCCGTTGGTCAGGGCCATTCTAGGGCCGGATTCGCTGAGATCGGCAGGTGCGCTGTCAAAGCCCTTGACGGCGCGTGAATCAGGCTCCGAAGTGGCGTACCGATATTGGACAACCAGGTCCGGGGAGAGGTGCACCTGAACGGCGCCATAGGGGCGGAGGGCAGTCACTCTCCTGGCAAACACCAGGGTCTGCAGGTCGGCGCCATATTGAAGATCGACGATCCCGGCCACGGACATGGTGTCAGAGGTGTTCATCTCCAGGGCGGCATAGGGAGAATTCTCCACGGCGGCCCCGGGCGCGGCAAAGTGGCGATAAGTAATGGTAAGGGCGGGACGTGAGGCATCGCCGATGCGGTGCGCATAGGAGGCGCGAATTACGCCGCTAGGATCGCCCGTGGAAGCGCCGATGTTGCCATTCAAGGAGAGCATGCCGGAGGAGAAAAGCGACTTCTCCAGGGCAAAGGCCGTGGTGACGTCGCCCGCGCTGCCAAAGCCCGCCGCTTGACCTCCTGCGATAAAAGCAAGCCGCGCTTTCAACGGGCTGTTCGCGGATCCTTCAGGATCACTCCGGGAAACAACGACCAGCGAACCCTCATCCTTGTCCTTTTCAAGCACGCGCAGGACCGGGCGATTGGCGGAAGAGCGAAGGGTCCAGTTCCAGTCGTCGGTTTCGGTCTCGCTGGTACGCCGTGGCGGCAGCTTCACGGCGTCCGCCAGCGTGCTCAACGTAAGGTTGACCAGCACATGCGCGCCGGCATTGACTTTTACATTCTCCCGCAGCGAGGGCAGGAACGAGACGGCCGTGACCTTGATCTGGTATTTGCCCGGGGGAAGGTTTCCGGCCTCATAGTGGCCTTTGGCATCAGTAAAAACGGTGGTGCCCCAAGTGGCGGCGGAGGTGAATATGTCCACCACCGCGCCCAGCTGCGGCGTGCCCGCGGAGTTGGTTACATATCCTGAAACGATGCCGACACCGGCCGCGAAGGCCGGACTGCAGGCGAGCAGGAGCAGCAACAAACATCCGATTTTGCGGGCCATATCCACTACCTCGGCGAAGTGGAATACCGGACTATTGAACCGCGAATTTTACCGTCGGCGAAATGGTTTGCTTGGAAACCAAATCGCTGACTTTGATCGTCACCTGATAAACACCTGGGGCAAGCTGGTTCGCCGGCAAGCTTTTTTCCAACGTAATCTGCTCGCCGACGTTGCCCATTTGGGCCGTTGATTCCGTAAAGTCTAACACGGGTTGGTTTGTGGCGGTATTCAAAACCTGATACTCAAACGTGGCGGAGGGTTTCTTCGTCTTTTCGTCGAGCCCCAGGTTATATACCTGCATCCAGAAACTGACTTTCTCCCCTTTTCTGAATGATGCCGGTTTGCCATCAGAAGGCTGTACCCTGGGCCGGACCTTAGTCTGGCCGATGACGAAGTTACCGGTGCCGATTTCATTGGCCGCCACGGTTTCCACCTGGTCAGCCAGGATCAAGGTGGAGTTCGCCAATTTTTCGTCGTTGAAATCAGGAACGGACCAGCCTCGGCTGTAAGTGCCCAGCTTGTCGCCATTCACGTCTTTCACCACCACGTCCAGCTTGTACAGACCGGGACGCATGGGCAGGGCCTTCCAGTAGAGCGATTCCTTGTTTATCGCCTGCTGCAGCAGTTCAGGCGGCACTTCCTGGTGCACCGTGTCCTCAAACGTCTGTACCACCTTGCCGGAGAGCGTGGTGACTCGGCCGAAGATGTTCACCACAATGCGCTGCAATCCGTCCTTGTTGACCCAGGTGAGGGAGCGCGTGGGGATGTTCAACGTAACCGGCATGAGCACGGTATCTGAAGTGAGCTTCACAAAATCCACGCGCACGTCAAATGGAAGCAGATTGTAGCGGATCTTGTGGGAAACGATTTCCTCCAGATCCTTGAATTTGACCGGAGGCGGGGCGTTGAGCTTGGCAAAGGTTTCCAGACGGTCGAACTGCTTGGTCTGCATGTTCTGGTTGAACGGGCCGGAACCGAGCCGTTCAATGCCGCGGAAGCGGTCTGCCTTGTTGGCCATTCCCATTTCTTCCATCATGGTGAGACCGGCGTTGGGAACATTGAGCAGCGCGTCCTTCTTGGAGCGGTCCATGGTCATCTGGTAGGCGCCGCAACTGCAGTCATCCACGAATTCGATTTCGATTTCCTGGCCGATGCCTTCCAGGTAGCGATAGCGCCAGACTTCAAACGGATAAGTCTCAGTTTGTCCGCCGCCTTCTTCCGCCGGACGCTGGTAAGGGCCGCCCATGGGGTGGGTTTCAATACTGTCCGCCGGGCCGTACATGATGTAGATGCGCCCGCGGTCGGTCTTCCACCCGGGCATGCCCGCGGCAAAGCGTTCGTTGGCCCAGGCGATGCGGCGATAGTGCTCTTCCTTGTATTCGTTCTCGGCGGTGTCGGGGGTCGGGTCGCGGCGCAGCCAGAACTGCTCGATGAACTGGTCGCGTTCAGCGTTGGTGGTCAGCTTCTTGAAAGCGGAGAGCTCTTCGCCGGTGATGATCCAGCGAACGTCTTCGTCGAGCCACTTCTTGTAGGAGCCCTCCAGCTTTTCCACCCTGGCGCCTTTGGTATCAGGCTTGGGGCGGGCGAGAGGATCCTGGGACTGGTCTTCGTCGTTGACCGGAGTAGAAGAAGATGAAGACTTTGATTTCTTTTTGGAACTGGAAGAGTCTTTCTTCTGGGAGTCCTGCGGGTCCTGCTGCGAATCTTGAGCAAGGACCAAGAATGAGCCGGAAACAACAATAATAAAGACGATAAAAAAGTGCCGGAAATGGGTCCGAACGGTTACCACCGGACACCTCCTTCAGGGGGTACAGGTAATTAGGATTTTATGCCGTTTACCACTTAGGAATCAAGGCAGAATGCCCGGCGGGAATGCCTGCTTAGTCTCGTAAGATGATCAAAGTAGAAGACTTTAGCGATTTTCGCGGGCGGCGCACTCTGGCTGGATTGAGCTGCTCGCCTATATAATGATTGGTCAGGCTTCTCGATACTGAATGGGAAGGGCGCGCTCCGGGAACTTTCACGCCCTTGCGGGCGTATACCAAGTGAGTAACCCGTCTCTGAAGTGTGCCACCATCGCGCCAGGCGTACGCAGAGCATGGCCCGAAGAAGCTGGAAGGAATCATGAAAGCGAAGAAGATCCTCATCATCGTCGGCGTTCTTGTTCTGTTGGGAGCGATCGTCGGCTTCACCGTGAACCAGACGCAGAAGAACGTGGTGGCGGTGCAAACAGCGAAAGTGTCCAAACAAGACGTCATCTCCCAGGTGACGGCGTCGGGCGAAATCAGGCCCAAAACCTTTGTCAACGTGGGCGCCAACGCCATGGGCCGCATCACCAAGCTGTATGTGAAAGAAGGGGACAAAGTAAAACGCGGGCAGACCCTGGCCACGCTGGAGAATGTGCAATCGGAAGCCGACGTGAACGCCATGCGGGCTCTGCTGGCCAGCAATCAGACCGATGCAATGGCCGCGGAAGCGGCGCTGAAGACCGCGCTGGCACAAGCCAAGAGCAGCGCGGCCGATCTGGTTCGCGCCAAGCTCGACTACGGGCGCGCTGACGGTCTGTTCAAGGGCCAGTTGATTTCGCGGCAGGACTACGACGCCAAGCAAGCATCGTACGAAGTGGCCGAAGCGGTGGCCGCACAAGACCAGGCGCGCGTGGCCCAGGCCCGGGCCAACCTTGATTCTGCGCATCAACACATCCAACAGACCAAGGCGCAGCTCACGCGCCAGATGGACGTGCTGAGCAAGACGGTGTACACCGCGCCTTTTGACGGCACCGTGACCAACGTTCCTGTGCATGAAGGCGAAACCGTGGTCATCGGCATCCAGAATTCACCCGGCAGCACGCTCATGACGGTAGCCGACATGAATGTGATCACGGCTGAAGTGCGTGTGGACGAGACCGACATCGTCAACGTGTCCAGGGGGCTGGCGGCCGAGGTCACGATCGATGCCATGCCGGGCCAGACCTTTAAAGGCCAGGTCACGGAGATCGGCGACAACGCCATTGTGCGCTCCACCGGTGTTTCCACTTCGCAGACCACGGCGGGTACCCAGGAAGCCAAGGATTTCAAAGTGGTAATCACTCTGGAAAACCCGCCGGCGAACCTGCGTCCCGGGCTTTCCGCCACGGCCAAGATCACCACCGGCGCCGGGCGCAACGTGCTGGCCATCCCGATTCAGGCAGTGATCGTCCGGGACAAGAATGACCTTGAAGCCCAGGCCGGCAAAGGCAAGAAGGGCGGCAAGGCAGCCGTGGTTCCGGCGGCCGGTGCGAAAAAGGAAACCCAGGAAATCCAGGGAGTGTTCGTGGTCACCAAGGAAAAGAAGGCCGACTTCCGCAAGGTGGAAACCGGGCTGACCGGGGCCGCGGAAATCGAAGTGAAAAGCGGCCTGCAGGAAGGCGACGAGATCATTACGGGAAGCTTCAAAGTCCTTAAGACCCTGCGCAACGGCGCCGGCGTGAAGGTGGATAATTCGCACGTCAACAAGGCCGAATCGTGACCTCAGGCGCCGGTGCGAGTCTAAAGTTGGTTTGGCAGGGATGGGAAAGGGATTCTGTTGGCGACTGAGCAGGAGAAAAGCATGGCAACGCAACTGGCCGAGATCCAAGGAAGCGCCGCGGCTGCTCCGCAGAGCTGCATGATCTGCACGGAGGACCTGTGGAAGACCTACGAAATGGGCGCCGAACAGGTCCACGCATTGCGCGGGGTGAACTTGCGCATCGATCGCGGCGAGTACGTGGCGATCATGGGCCCTTCCGGCTCGGGGAAGTCCACGCTCATGAACCTGATCGGCTGCCTGGATACGCCGACCAAGGGACGCTATTGGCTCAACAACAACCTGGTCAGTCAACTGGATGACGATGAACTGGCCCGCATCCGCAATAAAGAGATTGGATTCGTGTTCCAGACTTTTAACCTGCTGGCGCGCGCGACCGCTCTGCATAACGTGGAACTACCGCTCATCTACAGCGGAACGCCGGCGGACCAAAGATTGCAGCAGGCGCGCACGGCCCTTGACTCGGTTGACCTGGGCGACCGCGTGAACCATAAGCCCAACGAACTTTCCGGCGGCCAGCGCCAGCGCGTGGCCATCGCCCGCGCCCTGGTGAACCATCCTTCAATCATCCTGGCGGATGAACCCACGGGGAACCTGGATTCGCAGACCGGGCAGGAGATCATGAACCTGTTCGCCGATCTGCACCGCAAAGGCAATACGATTGTCCTGGTCACGCACGAAAACGACATCGCCGAGCATGCGCATCGGGTGATACACATCAAGGACGGCGTGATTGCGAGTGATGAAAGAAAGAATAAGTAAGCGGTATACTGTGTAGCAGGTTTGGAGTACTTAGTATTCGGTATTTAGCCAGCCAGCCGGTCAGCAAATGAAACGGCGCTTGCGCCGGCACATTTGGCTCCTGCTTTGAGCTGGGCTCATTACCAAGTACTAATTACCAAGTACCGGTTTTCCGGCAGTTGTTCAGGCCCTCGTAGTTCCCTTCCGGGTTCCGTAGTGCTTCCTCTGCCAATCCAAAAAAACTGTTTAGGGTAAGGAGACGGAATGAAGACACCGCTTCAGTCGCGGCCTGTCCTGGTGGATGCGGGAGACGGAGAGCGAGTCAACGTGATCGGCGACCAGCAGACCATCAAATTGAACGGCGCCCAAACCGGCGGAGCTTTCGCCATGATCGAGCAGACCTACCGTCCGGGCGGCGGAGTGCCTCTGCACTTTCACACCCAGGAAGACGCTGTGTTCTACATTGTTGAGGGCCACATGGACTTTGTGGTGGGCGGCAAAGACATTTCCGCTCATGCCGGCAGCACGGTACTGCTGCCGCGCGCCGTTGCACATTCATCGAAAGCCGGCCCGCAAGGCGCGAAGGCCCTGGTTGTGCTGTTTCCCGCCGGCGGCGAAAACATGTTTCGAGAATTGGATGCCTTGTCCGGAGGAGAAACGGACTTCAATCAGGTTACCGGGGTGTGCAAGAGGTATGGAGTGCATTTTGTGTGAAAAAGCAAAGGCTGGCTTCTCCGCAAGCAAGGGGCAACATGCACCCGGCGTTAGAGGGAGATCATCGAATCCCACCGTTTGCTTCGAAGCTCAAAATGAAAAAGCGAGCTTCTCAGCAAACAATGGGGCACACTGGCGTCTCGTGTGGGACTGAAGAACAGGGAGGAAGGCCCGGGCCACCCGTCGATCTGCGCTCTTCATGGCCGGGTCAGGCATCATCAATCGTCCCCAGTTGGAACCAAGATACCGCGCTCCGAAATAATCGAGGCCAGTCTCCGAATGTTCGTTTTCTAATCCTGTAGGTTTTCCTACTAATGTTCGCGCTTCACAATTCTTCGGCCATCCGGGGGATTTCCGCTAATGTTTAGCACGCCTGATGTCGCGCCACTGACTCCAGGGATGCGCGGTGGTTCGTTGTTGGCATTACCGACGGCAACAAATACGTTGGGAAAGAGGAAGGTTCTCCTTGATCGCCGCGAATGGTGTATGAAGCTTGGTATAGCTCCTATCTCGGTGTTGCCACTGATGGTGGCTCCGTCGGAATTTGCGAGGTTCAGCGTTGCCAGAGTACCTTTGACCGACACAAAGCCGTTACCGACAAACACCACGCCAGTAGGTTGATTACTCGAATCGCCAATCCATGCTTGGTAAGATACCGCGGAGAAGTTCTCGAAATAGTCGCCTAGAAATGAAATTGCGCGGCCGCTTTGAATGCAAGCGTTGCCTGTCATCGCATCTCCGATCGAGCCGTTGTCTTCAAGCGTCACACCAATGTAGGAGTTTCCAAAGTTGGCCCCTACCAGGCGGGCACTTGCTCCATCCTCGAAGATGCCACATCCGGAATTGCTCGATATCTCTCCTCCGAACACATGGATTGCGTTTGCCGAGAATGCCCTGCCATTGAGCAATATCCCCACGTTATGAATTCCATTTCTCAGTCCGGTAATACGCACGTTTCTTATCGTGATGGAATTAGCACCTTCGATGAAGATTCCGTCTGCACCCTTCGTGGGAGTTTCTGGACTGTTCTCAATTACTACATCTGAGATTGTCCCAGTATTGAAAGTGGCTAAGTGAATCCCTGACGTTGGTGTTTCGGATCCGGATCTAGCAAGCACCAGTTTCATGTCTGAGAGTCTCACATTGACTGCCGCGGCGCCCCCGGGGCAACTCACTTCTATCGCGGGACCGGAACCAGCAAACGTCAGGGCAGTGCTGGGACCAGAACCAGAGAGAGTGGTGATGCCGTTTGAAGCGCAAGGAACCGAAATTGTGGTCGTCCACTTGACCTGCTGTACAGCCGGAAGGCGAATGTCGCACGTCTTCCCGCACGTGGCCAATTGGGCATTAACCTGGCTTCCGAGATCTTGCGCTGAGCTGATCGTGGCCGCAACCAAGAGCAGCGGCCATGTTAGGAAAATGCATAGTGCTTTCATGTCTTTTTTCCTCGACTCGATTCCGAACAGGCAGGTTATTTTTCTCCGTGGTGCGCGCCGCACGTCGAAGATGCTCGGTAAAATCCAGAGATGCTCCTGACATAGGCGAGGTTGCTGCCTTCAATCGAAGGAATTTAAGTGGAAGGGAAATTAATCGGTTCTGTCGCGGTGTTTTGACGGCGGGAACGGCAGCGCAGTACCGTGTACGAAGATTGAGTTTGGTTAAAAGCGGTCGGTCTCGAAACAGACAGGAGGGAGCAAGCGGACGCGGAATTCGTTCCGCTGCTTTTAGGAGTAAAGGACAAACCCGAGCTTCAACCTGCCAGCGAGTCTCATACGAGGAGCTCGCTAAGGCAGATACAACGTTGTACTCTCGGACGATGTGCTTGAGACAATGATGTAGCGACCAAACGGACAGGGAAGGACTATAGTCGAGGGCGATGGGCACCTCGGAAGATGCGCCTAAAAGCGCCGTTCCGTGCCGTTCGCGGTAATCAAAAATCGAGGCCGCCCTTGCGAGCGGCCCGTTCAAGTGCATCAGGTACTGCAGTTGCGAACACCGTTAGTCGCAGCTTGCGCCAATCGACTGACAGAACTTGGGCAAAGCTGCGCCACCATTCTGGCCCGTCGCGGGCAGAGTGATGGTTTGTTCTTGCATGACGCCGTTGATGGTCACCATCCCGTTGCCGATGGTAAGCGAGGGATGGTCAAAGGGCGCGCTCTGGGCACGAACACGCTCATCCGTTAGAGACTTGAGGAATGCAACTACGGCCAGCTTGTCGCCGGAGTCAAAGCCAGCGCGTTCGAGCAGAGGATCAACGTCCGCGGAGGGAAAGTCTCCGCCGCGGCTGTAGAAGTCGACTACCTGGCTGAGCGTAGCTTCGCCGCCGTTGACGAAGTACGGACCGCTCAGCTCGATATTGCGCAGGCCGGGAGTCTTGACAGCACCGCGGACTGAAACGGGAGCACCGGCGGGTACGGCGGTCCCGTTTACGAGTCCTTGCGAGGCCATTTGTGCTACCGAGAGAGAGGCCAGGCCTGAAGGATCGCCTGTTCCAATCCCCATATCATCGGTGGTCGGGCGAACACCGATGTTGTGGAAGCCGACATCGTGCCACCGGCCTCCGGGCAGCATTTCGACCACGCCGCGGCTTACAACGTTGGATACAGCGGCGTCTGTGAGTTCGGCGCCGTTGTGACAGTTGGAGCAACCGCCCTTGCCGGTAAACCGGTCCATACCGCGCTGCTCAAGCGCGGAGAGAGCGCTGCGGTTGCCTTCCATGAACTGGTCAAAGCGCGAATTATCAGAGACCAGAGTGGATTCGTACATCTGGACAGCAACTCCCCAGAACATGGAGAAGTTGAACTCCGCCAGGGTGAACTCGTTGGTGTTCTGCGGCGTTCCCGTGTGGAGGAAGTTGCCGTTGGTGTCCACCACGGCGTTGGAGTCCCACCACTGCGGCTGGAACGCAGCCTTGACAAGCTCGAGATAACTTACGCTCAATCCGTGGGCCGGAGCGGCGCTGATGAAGCCGAGGACGCTGTCGTCGATTGCCACATCTTGCTTGGCCAGCGGCATGAGCGAAAGCATCTTCTTGCCCATCTTCACGAAGGGCCGGCCGCCCGCGGACATTTCCACGTCACTGCCCGGAGGTCCCACGGCCTGTGATGCCAGCGAGGAGTTCGAGAGCGCAAGCTTGGCGTGCTTGAAGCCGTGCGCGCTGCCCGCATCCACCTGCAGCAGGAAAGCGTTGGGATCACCCTTGCCGAACGGGTTTACGCCGTTGAAGGTACCCTGCGCGCGCCCGTCCCAGAAGTTGCGATAGTTGAAAACTGCGTTGATCGCGGAAGGCGCGTTGCGAGGCGTACTACGCCGCGTGTTGGTCGTGCCTACGTGGAAAACGCTGTCCGCCACCGCAGTCTCGGTTTCCTCTGCGTGGCCCATCACCACGTCGTTAAAGTCGTAGCGATACACGCCCTGCGAGCCCACGATGTTGTTGTTGTCAGAGATCACGCTGGAGTTGGGATTGTTGGGATCAGCCAGCTTGCGCAGCGGGAAGTCCGCGGCCGTGAGTTGATGGTTGGGCCCGAATGGGGACTGGAAAGTGTTCGAGTCCGGAGAAGGATTGCCGTTGCCGTCTACGCGGCGGAACCCGGGATTGATCTGGTTGATCCAGCGATTGTCTGAGCCGGACGTGAAATGGCACGTAGCGCAGGCTGTTACGCCGTCGCTGCCGAACTGCATGTCCCAGAAGAAAGCCTTGCCCAGCAGCAGGGCCGCCTGCCTGTCGAGCACTACGCTGGACAGTTCCTGTGCGCTGGGGCCGGGCACCGCAATGGTCTTGAGTGAAGCAAGCTTGCGCTCTGCGCCGTTGCCGGCATCGTCTCCTCCGCCACCTTTACCGCCTTTGCCGCTGCCGCCACCGTTGCCACCGCCTTGGTCGCCGCCGCCGTTGCCGCCGCCGCCGTTACCACCACCACCGTTGCCGCCGCCGCCGTTGCCGCCGCCGCCGTTACCACCGCCACCGTTGCCACCGCCACCACCGTTGCCGCCACCGCCGTTGCCGCCACCGTCATCACCGCCGGCACCGCCGCCGTTCTCGCCGCCATTGCCGCCGACGTTTCCAGCGTTCTGGCCGCCGCCGGTCTGGCTTCCGCCACTGTTGCCTACCTTGTTTGATCCACCGGAGCCGGGTGATGCCGTGGTGGTGCTGGGAGGATTGTTGGCCGCGCTGACACGCGGGCTGTTAAAGCCGCAGCCCAGCATGAATAGCGTGTAAGACGACACCGCCAGCAGGGCCACTTTCTGGATAGATTTCTGGTACCACATTGGGAGAGATCTCCTTGACTGCTCCCCGGATTCGGTGACTGTTGGGTGGACCAGGACACACGCCGAGCGCCAGCAATCTCGTTCCTGATGGAAGCGAGGGAAGGAGTGCTGCAACTCAAAAGCAACGACAGCGGGCGGTACCCAGTCGCACCTTGTCTGGCTTCAGTTACCCAATCTGCGCCGCTGTTTTTCGGCGCGCAGAGAGTCTTCAGATTTTTTGTGGTTGCCAGTCGGGGGAGTAAACGTGGATGAGAACCATCCCGGTTGGACCCGCATAGCAAGCCACCCGTCGATTCACAACGGAGTTTGCGTCTGCCCGGTTGGAAAGTGGTTAAAGAGTAATTAAAGTTTCTAATGGATATATTTCTGCCGCACGTTCTAGCCACGTCACATATAGAAGCCCTTTTACCTGGATCCGGAAGGGCCAAAGATGAGAAAGACTAATTAGTGAAATTAATCGAGTTCTAATTTCTTTTTCTGGTTTGCTACGGCATCGTATCTAGCAGCGGGGGAAGCAGGCGGGTAATCCAGAAGCTCGGTTCCACCGCTGAAATGGGCCCTGGGCAAGAACTTCCGGGAGGGCATGAACGTGACGAGCAGGAATACGGCAAAATCGTCGAATATTCTGCGTATTGCAGCGGCGCTGGTTGTGGCCGTTTTCTACGTAGTGTTAGCGGGCATCCGGTCTTAGCCGGTGAAAAATTTGTTGAGTGGTGCTGTCCAGGATCGCTAACCGGCTTCCGGGCAGAGTTTAGGAATACACTCTACGAAACATCAGCACAGTCGAACTTGGCTGTGCTGGTTTTTTGTTGAGTATTACTTCAGCTCAACTCGGCTTGGTCTCGAGCAGGTGCAGGCTGAGCGACCTGGTTCAAGAAAGACGGCCGAAACCCTAAAAGCCCTGCTTCATCAAGGTTGCAACGCTCAGTTTGCTCGCGCCCTCTCCTCGCACCATCTTCTCCACGTACTTGGCTAGAATGTCCACCTCGATGTTGACTTGGTTCCCCGGGCGCAACGCATGCAGATTGGTTGCGCGATGCGTGTGGGGAATGATGGCCACCTCCAGCCGTGCGCCTTCGATCCACGCCACCGTCAGGCTGATGCCTTCAAGCGTGATCGATCCCTGGGACACAACATACTTCGTGAGCTGTGACGGAAGCTCCACCACCAGGCGCCAGTCTTCGCGTCCTTGAATCTGCCTCAGGCTTATGAGCTTGCCGGTGCCATCCACGTGGCCTTGCACAATGTGGCCGCCCAGCCGGTCCTGCGGACGCGCCGGCAACTCCAGGTTGACCAGCGACCCGCGGCGCAGCTCACCCAGAGAAGTGCGGCGCAGGGTTTCTTCAGCCAGGTCCGCGCAGAAGTGCTGCGTGCCTGTCTCCACCGCAGTAAGGCACACACCGCTCACGGCAACGCTGTCGCCGCTCTTGAGGGCGCCGGGGACATCGTGCGCCGTTACCGTAATACGCGTGAGCTCAGCGCCGTTTTTTTCTTTGCGGCGCTCAATGCCTTCGATTCGCCCGGTTTCCTGGACCAACCCGGTGAACATCAGCTTCCTGCCTCCTGCGAGTCATAAGGATCACGCATGTAGCCTTCCACGGCAAAATCTTGGCCAAAGCGATGCAAGGTAATGTTCCTGACGGCCGCGGCTTCACTCATCCGGCGGTAGCCGGCGCCGGTGGCAAACGGCATGGAACCCGTTCCGGCGAGAATCTTGGGCGCGTAATAGAAGAAGACCTTGTCCACAATACCGGACGCCAGAGCCGCCCAGTTTACCAGCGCTCCCCCTTCGATCAGCAGGCTGGTGATCTCCAACTCACCGAGGCGGGCAACGATCTTCGCCAGGTCCGGACGCCCGTCTGACGTGCCCAGGGCGATCTGCTCAACACGGATGCCACGGGCTTCCAGTTCGCATTTCTTCTTTTCTTCGGCAAACGAGCAAAACACGAGCACGTCATTCTTCGCGGTCTTCACCAGCCGCGACTCCAAGGGCAAGCGCAGCCGTGAATCCAGAATCACGCGCAGCAAGGGACGGCGCCGGGGCCGTGCGGTGCGGTCGGTGAGCAACGGATCGTCGGCCACAACAGTGCCCACGCCAACCATGATCGCGTCCGACGCGTGGCGCAGGTCCTGAACGTGGGCGCGCGCTTCAACGCTGGTGATCCAGCCTCCGGTCGCGCCGCCTGCGCCCAGCGCAGAAGGATTGAAAGACTCGCCAGGGGGAGGGGCGATCTTGCCGTCCAGCGTCATGCCCGATTTCAACGTTACCAGCGGGCGCTTGCTGACGATGTAACGGGCGAAGGTCTCATTCAGCTTGCGCGCTTCGGCTTCGAGCAAACCGATCTCGACTGCGATGCCTGCAATGCGCAGCTTCGCGAATCCCTGGCCCGCCACTGTCGGATTTGGATCGGCCATCGCGGCCACCACGCGCTTGATACCGGCGGCAATGACTGCCTCCGCGCACGGGCCTGTGCGTCCCTGGTGCGAGCATGGTTCCAGGTTCAGGTACAGCGTACTCCCGCGGGCTTTTGCGCCTGCTTGCTCCAAAGCCAGGACCTCGCCGTGCTTCACCCCTTCATACGTATGGAAACCTTCGCCCACAACTTCTCCTGCGGGATCAACCACGACGGCCCCAACGCGCGGATTGGGTGAAGCGAGCGCCGTTCCCTGGCGCGCCAGTTCCACCGCGCGGCGCATGAACTGCTCGTCTTGTAAGCTGAAGCTCATCGTGAAAGGACCATTGAGCTGGCTCAAGCGTCAGGCCGCAAACAGCGAGTCGACAAAATTTTCCGGACTGAAGGGCAGAAGGTCGCCGGCTTTTTCGCCCACACCCACGTAGCGAACCGGCAAGCCCAGCTCGCGTGAGATGGCCACGACCACGCCGCCCTTCGCGGTGCCATCCAGCTTGGTCAGCACAATGCCGGTGACGCCGGCGGACTCGGTAAAGATTCGCGCCTGCTGCAGCCCGTTCTGCCCGGTCGTGGCGTCCATCACCAGCAGCACTTCGTGGGGCGCGCCGGGGATGATGCGTTGCGCCGTGCGCTTCATCTTTTCCAGCTCTGCCATCAAGCTGGTCTTGGTGTGCAAACGGCCGGCCGTGTCCACGATCACGCTGTCCGTGCGACGCGACTTGGCGGCGCTGAGTGCATCGAACAGTACGGCGGAAGGGTCGGCGCCCGGCTTGGTCTTGATGACCTCCACTCCGGTACGCGAGCCCCAGATTTCAAGCTGCTCGATGGCCGCGGCACGGAAGGTATCCGCGGCGCACAGCAGGACCGTCTTGCCTTCGCTGCGCAGCGCGTGCGCCAGCTTGCCGATGGTGGTGGTCTTGCCCGTGCCGTTCACCCCGACCACCATCACGACTTCCGGCTCTCCTTTGAGCGGCGTAGCGGCCTTGGAAGGCGTTGCTTTCAGAATCTCCAGCAATTGCTCCTTGATCAGGCGCTTGAGCTCGGCGGTGTCCTTGATTTGTTTGCGATCAGCCTTCTCCCGCAGCTTGCCCAGCACTTCCGCCGTGGTGCCCGTTCCCAGATCGGCGCCGATCAGAATGGCTTCCAGGTCGTCCAGGGTCTCGCGGTCGATCTCTTTGGTAAAAGCCATCACTTCGTCAATGCGCTCGCTCAGGTTTTCCCGAGTGCGCGTGACGGCCTCTTTCATCTTCTCCAGGAAGGTAGGTTCGGGAGTGCCAAATAAAGTCTGGATCATGGATGGTTGCTGTCCGAACCTTGATTATAGCGGTTCAGTCAGTGCTGCGGCCCGCAGTGGGCCATTGGGGCTGCAGTGGCTCCATTGCAGTGAAGCAGGGTAAAGCGGAGCAGGTTAGCTCCAAACAACGCTTCAGGCGCGGCCGGCGAATTCGCGCGTCTCGGTGGAGACCTTTACCTTTTCACCTTCTTTGATAAAGAGCGGCACGCGAATTTCCAGGCCCGTTTCCAGCGTGGCCGGCTTGGTCACGCTGCCGCTGGAGGTATCGCCACGGACGCCGGGCTCCGTATGCGTCACCGCCAGCTCCACATGCGGCGGCAACTGCAAGCCGATGGGGCTGCCGTTGTACTTGTGCACCTGGATGATGAGCCCTTCGGCCAGAAAGTCGGTCGCATCGCCAATCATGTCGCCGGAGAGCGTGAGAGTGTCAAAACTTTCCTGGTCCATAAAGTGGAAGCCGGAACTGTCACTGTACAGGTAAGAGGCAGGGACCATCTCCAAGTCGGGCTCCTTGAACTTGTCACTGGCTTTGAACGTCTTGTCAAAGACGGCGCGGGTGATCAGGTTGCGCATCTTGATGCGGACCAGCGTCTGCCCGCCGCGCGCCGTGGGCGTAGAGACCTCGACATCCAGGCAGTGGAAGGGCGTGTTTTCAAATTCAAAGAACATCTTGCGCTTGATGTCGATGGCGTCAATAAGTGCGGCCATGAGCTCCTCAGATGATGCGCGTGGTTGGTGGAACAGAACTAAGGATAGCAGGGCAGGACGTGGGTCCGGCGGCAGGCGCTAGCGATTAGTCGTTTCTTCGGCGCCGCACGCCCGATTTGAAAACCACCAGTAGAGCGCCGAAGGCGCGAACGAGAATAGCCCGGCACGAAGTGCCGGGTAGGTTTCGCGGAAAACGTAGTCCCGAAGGGACGACTGAGACCTGGTATTTTGATCAGTCGTCCCCTCCGGGACTCTGGCCTTGACATGGCCGCACCCGGCACTTCGTGCCGCGCAGTTTCCCGTAGAACGCAGTCCCGAAGGGACGGTTGAGCCGGGTAGAATGTCGTCCCATGTCATATATCAACCTGCTGGTCCATTGCGTGTTTTCAACAAAGGAACGTGTTCGACTGATCAAGCCGGACGAACAACCACGGCTCTGGGCTTTCATGGGCGGTATCGCTCGTGAAAACGGGATCAAAGCGCTCGCTGTTGGAGGTATGGACGATCACGCTCACCTTCTGCTCTCTTTGCCGGCAACCATGCCGGTAGCGAAGGCGATGCAACTGATCAAGGCCGGCTCCTCAGGATGGATGCGGGAAACCATCGCCAACAAACAGTTCGGGTGGCAGGAGGAATACGGCGCATTCACAATCGGCATTTCCCAAATGCCCGCCACGATTCGATACATTGAAAACCAGGCCGCACACCACAAGAAGAGAAATTTCGCGCAAGAATGGGACATTTTCCTCAAGCGGCATGGGATGAAGCAGTGGGAAGCCTGATTTTTCAGTCGTCCCTTCGGGACTCTGGCTTGCTGTGACGACAACCGGCACGAAGTGCCGGGTTGGTTCCACCCAACGCGCGTGCAGTCCCGAAGGGACGGTTGAGATCAAACCCGGAGCCCTTGGTGGTTCGCCGGCTCGCTCAGTCGTCCCTTCGGGACTCAAAACCTGCTGTCGCCCCGTACCCGGCACTTGCGTGCCGGGCTATTATCGGTCGCGCCTTTGACGCTCCACCTTACCGCTCGTCTTCAATGGTGGTGCGGGCGGAAGGCGTGACTCCCGACGTAGCTAGTATCATGTCCGAGACGGAGACAGATCACATGTGGATCTTTGGTTACGGCTCCCTGATGGACGATAAATGGGAGGTGAAGTTCGGTTGTATACGGCGAACTCTTGCTGTGCTTCAAGGATATCGGCGCACATTTAATAAGGCGTCGACGCAGAATTGGGAAGCAAAGAGGCTCCCTGCCCGACTCTCAACCTGGAAGAGGTGAAAGATTGCGAGTGTAAGGGGATCGCTTTTGAATTCACCGACACTAGTGAAACCGCTGTTCGGGAATGTCTCGCCGAGCGGGAAGGCACAGGCTTTCCGCTTAAAGAAGTGACCATCCGTCCAGAAGATGACACGGAAGTGACAGCACACACGCCGATCTACAAGGGAAAGAACCTTGTTGTTCTTGACGAAGCCGAGAAGGCACGGATGATTGCGCGTGCAAGCGGGGCAAACGGCTCGTGCAGAAGCTACATAAAGAGAATCGCGGAACTTCTCGCCCGCCTTGGGATCGAAGATGCCGGCGTATCGCCGCTCTGGCAGGCTGTCCAAAAGACATTCTTTGAATCGACCATGTCTGAGATACGAGATCGGCTTAAACTCCTGGAGTCTGCACTCCCTCGAAGAATGGACGGATATGCCCTCTCGCCGGACAGCAAACTTCCCATGAAGGCCCTAGTCTATCGGGAAGTCCTCATATGGAGAATGGTCGAGCTCAGTCGCAGTGCTCTGGAAAATTTAGAAAACGAGAACCTAAGTTCGGCCGTCACCCTTATACGCGCAGCTCTAGAGACCACCGCCGGCCTTTGGTACCTGAGAACAAAGCTCCATACCGCAGTGACAACGAAATCCAAGGACGGTGTAGATGACTACCTAATGAAGCTGCTCATGGGAACCAGAACGATTCAAGAGCTGCCACAACCAATGAACGTCCTCAATTTTGTCGATCGGGTGAACAAAGACATCGAGGGATTTCGTGAGCAATACGACAATCTCAGCGAATTCGCTCACCCAAACTGGGCCGGCACATCGCTTCTGTATTCAAAATCGGATCCGAAGAATCTCTGGACAGATTTTGGCAAAAATATGCGCGGTCTAAACAGTACAAGACAGGCAGGAGCCTCAAACCTTAGCGTGGCCCTGATGATCTTCGAACGTACTTACAACACAGTTGCCGACCTAATGCCGGCGTTCGTTAATCTGTGTTCAACGTCCGGGAAGGCCGCGGCTCCGGAGACCACATAAGCAGCAATACAGAAGCTATGGAAGCGCGCCTCCGTCCGCACGCCAGCCCCTACGCGTCCCTAAAACGGCTGGAACGGCGGTGATCCATACCTATGCTGCGACAGCAGGTGCAGGATCGGATACGCGTACGCGGCGATCACGATCACGATGGCCACCACGGTCCACAGGCCGAAACGGTCCCAGACACTTGCCACGGCCGGTTGCAGCGGAATTGCGAACTCGAACGCCGGCGCTTCGGCTTTTTTGCCGGTAAGCCATGTTGCGGCCGCGACCAGCACGTAGCACATCGAGCTCATCACCAGCACCACGGCGCCGGTTGCCGCCACCAGCGAGAGCCCGTGCCACTGGGTGTACTCGCCATTCAGTGACGCGCTGTAGACACGGCGGGGAAGGCCACGCAGCCCGGCGATGTGGTAGCTCACGCTGAACAGCATCATCCCGGCAAACCAGAGATAAGGTTGCAGCACGGCCAGAGGCTTTAAAGCCAGCTCGCGTCCGGAAATCCGCGGCAGCAGCCAGTAGGTGCCGCCCATGAACGTCATGGCCACGGTGGTGCCCAGCGTCACATGAAAGTGGCCCATGATCCACGCGGTGTTATGCACCATGGTGTTCATGGCGTAAGCGGCGTTGATGGCGCCGCCGAATCCGCCGAAGGTAAAGGCAAGCATCGCCAGCGCGCACGAGGCAAAGAACGGGTCCAGCCACGGCAGCTTGCCGATCCAGTTGAAGAGTCCTTTGGCGCCCTTCATTCGTCCGGCGACTTCAAGTGATGCGATGATGGTGAATGCGGTCACCAGACTGGGGTAGGCGACGGAAAAAGTCAGCATGGTGTGCAGCAGCTTCCATCCTGAGCCGATGCCGGGATCGGTGAACTGATGATGGAAACCCACAGGCACAGACAGCAGCACAAACATGATGAAGACCAGGCGTCCCAGCTTGTCACTGAAGAGCCTGCCGCCCGCCACCTGCGGCAGCACTGTGTACCAGAGCACATACGCCGGCAGCAGCCAGAAGTAAACCAGCGGATGTCCGAACCACCAGAAATAGGTGCGCGCCAAGACGGGGTCAATGGTCTTGACCCAGTGCAGGGACCAGGGAATAAGCATGCCCAGAACTTCCATCGCCAGGCCGGCGGTGGCCAGGTACCAGATGATGATCGTCGCCAGCATGCCGTGGATGGAAAGCGGAATGGGCGCGCCGGGATTTTCGCGCCGCCACGAGCGGAAGCTCGCGATCACGACGCCGCCCCAGATCCACGAGCCGATGATCAGCGCCGTGGCCCCTATATAGAAGAGAGGATGCGCTTGCAGCGGAGGATAGAAGGTGTAGAGGACCGTGCTTTGCCCGCGAAGAATGGTCTCCGCCGCTGCCACCGAACCCACCGCGGCCAGCCAGAAGCCGAACCAGGCGGCGCCGCGCCCCACGATGCGTCCAAGGTTCTCCTGCGCCAGCAGGTAACCGAGACCCATGATGAAGAAGGTGGTGAACACCAGCGCCATCAGCACGCCGTGCGCGGTCACGGAAATGTAGTAGAGCCCCTCATCGCGATGGGGAAAGTGGAAATCCGCGAGGGAGAGCGCCTGCAGCACTCCCATGAGCGAGGCAACACCAAAAGCGGCCACAGCGATGCCAATGTGCGTGCCGGCAAGTGAATATCGGCCTTTCACTTTTGCGCCTCCTTCACAATCAGCTTGCCCACCATGTTGTGGTGCGCCAGGCCGCAATACTCATTGCAACCGATCAAATATTCGCCCGGCTTCTGGAACGTGATGGTGAACTGGCTCACGTAACCGGGGATGGCCATGGCGTTGGCGTTGGTGCCCACCACCTGGAAGCCGTGGATCACGTCTTCGCTGGTAATGCGGAACGTCACCGGCTTGTTCGCCGGAACTTGAATGGGATCGGGAGCGAAGGAGTACATGGAGGCCACCACGCTTACCACCACGGAGCCGTCGGCTTCGGTCCGCACGGCCGGGCGCGCGAATTCGGGATACTGTTTGAGCGCCTGCGGATCCACTGTCTCCATGTGGCTGGGAGCATGAACCGCCGCGACGCCCGCACTCAGCAGGACCGCGCCGGCGAAGACGGCCAGCACGACAACCGCGAGCCACATCCAGATTCTTTCGTAGAACTCGACGTTCATGAACCACTCCTTGTTCCCCACGCTTCGCAAAAACCCGGCCAAAGCATGGGCCACCCGGTCGCCATTAGTGGGAATGCGGCGCGCCACGTTCAAGGAACATGAACACGTACATGGCCAGCCAGCCGAAAAAAAACAGCGCGCCGAAGATCAGCACGATGGCCAGCGTGCCTCGCGGATGCCCCAGGTCCTTGAGAACGTCTTCACCGTTTGATTTTGGCTTTGAATTTTCCGGGGGATTGCCGGTTCCGGGCATGTGACAGCTCCTTGAAAGGGCGGATGATAACACATGCAGCAGGTGACGAGCGTGAGCACGCCCTAAATGTGAGCACGCCTAAAGCGGGAGAGAGCTGAGAATCGGCGCCCCACCGGTTTGCTCCGGGTCAGCGGAAATGGCAGCGTCCACGGACAGGCACAAACTTCTGGCTTTGCCAGCGGGTGACGTCTAGTATAAGTGGAGAGATTGACAGACCGACCAGTGAGCGCCGATCCTGGAAATCGGTCCCACAAGACTAGTCGAGTGCAGGCATCCCTAGTACACTTAGCGATTGCGTGCTACAGGAGCGAACCATGCGTCGAACCATTGCAGTTGCTTCAATACTACTTCTTTTAACTCTGGCAGCAGGGGCACAGCAGGCTGCCATTGCGTTCTGCGCGCTGGACAAGACATTGGACTTCAAGATGGCCAAGGCAGGAGACAAGATCGCCCTGCACCTTACGCGCGATCTTGTGGTCAAGGGGAAGACTGTATTGCCACGCGGCACGGCGTTGAGCGCGACGGTGGTTGAGGCGAAGGACGGGAATACGGTTTCGATCGTGCTCGACAAGGCGACACCAAAACCCGAACAACAGGTCCCCTTGATGGGCATCATTGCAGCGGTGGCGACTCCGCCGGGGGACCTATCAGACGACCCGTTCTTTGGGATGAATCACTCCGCCGAGGCTACACAGCGGACTGGAAACGCGGGGGTTACGTCCGTCGCAAGCTCAGGCGCGGCGGTGCAGACCGCGAAACTGAAAGGCGAGAACGAAGCGAAGTCGAACCTGCGGGAAGATTCAAACGGAGTGATCGGGATCGATGGACTGAAGCTGAATTGGGTCCTCGACAAGGCTCCAGCGACGACGGTGATGACCGCCAAGAAGAAGAACTTCAAGCTGCCCAGCGGGACGGAGGTCCTGCTTCGCATGGCGCCACCGCAAACGTGAGGGCGGCCGTACGACGTATGGCCTTTCACAGGTAATCTGGCGTGGGATGATGGTGCGACTGCCACAACTGCCAGATTGAGAAGGCCAGCACGCATCGATCTCCAGGCGATAGTCGTCCGGCGGCAACTTGCGGATGGTGAATCCACCGTCCATATCTGTGGTCCCAACGCTTTACTCGACGCAGAATGCAACCACAGCGCGAACCCCAATGGCATTTCGCGCAGCAGCACGATCCCGGTGATTGCGTCGCCGCCGATCCTCGCTTGCCGCAAACCTGACTCAGGGCAAGCAGAGAGCCATGCACAGAGAGGCGTTCAAAACCAGAGTGAATATCAGCCACCGCACTTCGGCTGTTCTCCACCGGAGCGGAGCTAGGGACGTGGCCTTACGGGGCCAGCGAGCCACGCAACTCTGCAGGCAGCTCCCTCCGGACCTTGGCCGCAGCGGCGCGGATGGCGCAGCGGCGCGCAGCTTCCTGCATGTGCGCCTGGCAGAAGGAATCAACCTCGTCTGGGGTGTGCCTCTGAATGTGGTCGATCTGCTCGCTGTGGTGCAGCTCTGGGCCGGCGCCGCAACAGGAATAGCGGACGCGCACGATCTCATCCGCGACGTGCTCCACGCCGGCGATGGTGCACTCGTGGGTTGCGCCGGCGACGGTGATTTGCGGCCGCGACGCCGGGTGCTGGGCATGAGCCGCGGCGTGAGCAGCCAGGTGCTTTTCGATCGCGAGCTTGGCCTCATGGCGCGACTCGATGTTCGCGGCGTGGATGGCAAGGAGCCGGTTGCGGTCGGCGTCCGATACCAAGTGCGGGTCATTGAAGGTGAAGGTGGAATCGGTGCGTGGATCATCGCAGCAGCGATAGCGGAAGACGAGCGCGTGCGGCAGCTCGATATAGCCAACGAGTTTTGCAGAATGGATCATGGGTTATTCAACTCCCCTTTCACCACAGAGGGCACAGAGGACCACGGAGCAAAAGTTGTGTTGCCCTGTGGTCTTTGGGGTAAACAGATGTTTCTCTCCACACGAACAGCAGAGTGTTGTGCAACTCGAAGTGCCCCGCTGATTTCGCTCAGCATGACAGCGCCGGCCACGCCACAAGTTTCGAGAGTGGATCATGTCTTATTCAAGACGTTGTGTGCCCAGACTCCATTCGTCATGTAGACGTGGTGCTCTTTGAGCAGGGTTTTGAACACGCGCGCAGGCTTGGGCCGCAGGGTGCGAGAAGCCAGGTTGGCCACGCCGCCATCAATCCAGATACGGACGCCGCGCAGATCATGATGGTGCTTTTGGTCGTCTTCAGCATATTCGCGTCCGCCCATATAGATCGAACCCGCGGCCTCCCATAGTCCCCACACCTTCAAGGTGTGCGCAGGAGCGCAAGGCAGGAGATTGGCATAGCGAGCGAGCGCAGGATGCGAATCGAATACAAGCTCAAGAATGGGCTGGTCTTCGACGATCTCCATGTGTTCGACTGCAGATGAACCCCACGGAGTAAGCCAACGCATTGGGCCATCCGTAAGACGCGGCGGTGCCGCGTCTCTACCCGCGGCCCCCCATGTCTTCCACCGCGCGAAGCATTCTTCGATTGCCAGGTCCGTGCCATCGGCCTGGCGAATCATGGAGCCATCAGGAACGCAGTTGCCGCCTCCGCCGCCAATTCCACCGCCTCCGCCGCCGGAGAAGCAGGTGATTTTGCCGAGGTAGGCGCGTGCCCAGTAGCCGGTGACGTCGGCAACGGTGGCGCTCAGGTGATAGCCGAGTCCAGGTGTGCCTCCAAGAAAAGCAGGATCATCGAGCCAGCCGTAATTCACCACGTTGAAATTTGACGCAAATCCCGATCCGGAATTGTAGGAAAGATCGCCATCACCATAGCGATAGGTGGCTGCAGCAAAATTGACCAAGGTTGTGGCGCCGCTCTGGGACATGGGCGATGTGCCGGAAATCGGCGTCATGCCCGTGATCTTACCCACGGCGACAGCCGGCACTCCGGTGCGCGGGACGCCAACGCGGACTGGCGTCATGATGAGGGTACCGTCACTGTATGCAGAAGAGAGATACTGGAGTAACTCGAGATCGATGAGCGCACCGCCGCCTGTGTCATCACTGCCGGGCAATTTATAAGTTGCTTTTTGCAATTCGTAATCGCCTTGGAACTCTTCAGAGATGGAGGCGTCAATACTGATGACGTCGCCGGGGAGCAGCGCGATCAGCGAACGGTTGCTCGAGTCCACGGAGTCGAGCGCGGCGGTCACCTTGCAGGTCCACGGCGCGTTATAAGGCAAGGCGTCCTGGCCGAGCGTGCGGTTCTTGATGAAGTTCAGGGCGCGGCGTACACGCTCTTCAATGTTGGCGCCGAAGTCCACCGTAGCGGGTATCACGCGGAACTGCGGCGTGAGCCCGATCCCGCGCTGCCCGATCGCCTGCTGGTGCTGCTCGTGGTCCACCTGGACCGCACGCTGCGCGAAACGGCTCTCAGGCGTTCCGATGTAGCCGTTGCCGCTGGTGGTGTTGGCGGCCGTCTGCGCATAAGTAAATGTGGTGGTGCTGGGAACGCTGGCGACGACAAAGATGCCGTCGAAACCGGTGTCGTGCGCCAGGCTGGTATCGAGCGGCGCCGAAATCTGCACATTATCATTCACCACCAGGCCGTGCGCGGCAATGGTCTTGACCGTAACCACATTGGACGCGCGTGAGAGGCCGCTGTTGGCGACGGTATCGATATCCGCCAAGCTCTCAGGATTCAGGTCACGATAATTGGCGATGAGGCGGTTCTTCATGCCATGGACGTTGGTCTTGTCAAATTCGGCTGTGCCGGACTGAATGTGATCGGCGGTGAGGAGAAAGCTGGAGGCGCGCGGCTGATCGGCCCGGATATAGATCTTACCCCCCACCTCAACAACATAAAGCTGGCCAGTCATGCAGATTTGTGTCAACGCGTCCTGAAGCGAAGTGGAACCGGTAAAGGCCACACTGGTTTCAAAGCGCTTCATGCCGGTGGCCACCGTGATATCGCACTGCGCGACCGCATCGGCGTAGGAGGGCCAATCGATCCGCGCCTTCTGCGCGGCTGTGAGATCGCCGCCGGCAGCAGCCGCGTTGGCCGTGAGCCATTCGCTGTTGAGCATGGAACGGAGAATGGCATCAAGCGTGATCTTGGCTGTGTTAGTGGAAAAAGCATAGCTGGTCTGATTGCCGCTGGAATCAAAGTCGCGCACGCGCAGGCAGCGGTAGTGTCCCAGGATGTCCACCTGCGCCGATGGCGCGCCGGGATCGGGTGGAATGTTGCACATAATGTACGCGATGCGCGAATAGGTCAACGGCTGGTAGCCTCCTGGAAGCAGCGACCAGAAGGTGTCTGCCTCCTGTTCGCCGACGACGGAAAGTGATACATCGTCAAACCAGGCAGTGCCCGCGACTATTCCACCGTATCCGAGTTGCAAGTACAGTCGGATCGTGCCGCTTGCGTTGGGAATGAACACGCAAGAGACAAGCGTGAAGTTGTGGTCCACTCCGTCGGCGGCAAGACCTACATCTGGTTCCGCCGGATTCAGCCCGGTAAAAGTTGCGCTGGCAGACTTACTGACAATGGTGAATGCGGTGACGCCAGATACTGGGTCGATGTTCAGCACTGCAGCGTGTCCGGCGGCGCTCGGCACGCCGCTGGTCTTGATCCAGCCCTGGACACGGTACGCGATGCCACCCACCACCGCGACGTCCTGGTAGGAATAAGAGTCGTTGGCCGAAAGATTAGAGACTTTCAGCGACTTGGAGCCGGAGTGCGCAGCATCGTTGGCAATTAGCAGGGAGTTACCGTTGGCAAACGTCCAGTTCGGCGCCGCAACGCCCACGACACCCGTTTCTCCATCGCCGTTCACGATCAAGTTTGTTGGAGTGATGCCAGCCATGCGGCCCACGGAAGCCGGCGTGAGCCCTGCTCCAAGAGGGCCATCCGTCCCCGGATGAAAATGGACCAATGTTGTATCGAAGGCATTGACCAGCTTGGAATTGATCCAGAGGCGGTCGATCCCGTCCCACTCGCCTTCACCGAGAACGCGAATGACCATGTGGTTCTTGTTGGCGAGTTGGTAGTTCAGGATCTCATTGCCACGCACTTCGTGATAACCATAAGCCAGAGGATAACTAACGCCGAGTTGGGCGTTGGCGAACTGCGAAAGTGATACTTGAGCAACAGGCATATGTCAATCCACAACAAGAATAGTTAAATATGAGCTATGCCTAGTGCACGACAGGCAAGACATAGGCTGTAATCCAAAACACTCATAGTTACGATGGTAGCCTGCATAGCACAGCCCAGCATCCATCATCAGTTTACTCCAGCAGAGGGGGGTGGCGCCTGCCGCCGTTGCCGGGGTCGATATCGGGCGGAGGCAAGCGCCCGCCGCCGCCCTGCCCGGCAATGGGCGAAGTAAGCGTGTTGGGCAACGTGGTCAGCACAGCATGGAAGCGCTCCGTGGCCGCTCGCGTCGCGTCCTGGCAATCAGTAAAGCGCTTGGCGCAGACCGAGGCGGAGCCGGTGGACCCGCATTGCAGCGACTTGAATCGCCAGGTGCAGAGTGTGGAAACGATATCGCCAGCGAGGGCGTACTGCGACGGATCAAAGATCTGCAGGCAGCGCGCACCGGCTTCCTGCTCCTTGGGGTTTTGCTCGCTCAGGGAGCAATGGAATTCGTTGATGGACGCGTCAAGCAACGGCAGCCAGAGACGTACGATGCACAGCGCGCCCTCAAACTCATGCGACTTGAAGGCCAGGGCCACGTCGCGATCGATGGTGTTGCCGGAGAGGTTCTGCAGCAGGAGATCGCCGGCGTTGGTGGAGAAGTCCTTCGAGACAGTGAAATTGAAGCCGCCTTTGATCCAGCCGTTGTAGAACTGCGCAGGAGCAGTATCGAAACTAGGCGTCATGGTGACCGTAGAGGCAGAAAACTGTGACCAATCCGTCAAGCTAAACACAAGCGCCCCAGGCGTGAGCAGATTGATCATGTCACTGCTCCTGGCGATGAACGGGTTCGCGGCCACGGCGTCGATGGAATCGCCGACGTTCAAGGTTTCAAACCTGAGCTGCAGTTGCGTCACTCCATTTCCGGTAACCGTGTCGATGATCTGCATCTGGGTGCCCGGGGGAATGATGGGTCCTTCCTTGTAGTTGAAACCGATCTGAAAAGGCGCGGTGCCCCGATTCTGCACCGCCATCCTCAGCGTGTACTGGACCCCGGACAAGGCGGCACCAGCACTGACGTGACTCTTGAGCGTGCTGGTGCCGCCGCTGGTTTGCACTCGCGTGCCCGCCAGAAATTTGGTCGGGAAGTAGCCGTCTTCATCGCTCCAGAAGTACTGTGTGCCGTCGAGGGTCTGGACGTCGGCCAGGATGACCGGGCGATCGATAACGCCGCGTTTGGCTAGCCAGGTTTCAGCATTGGTAGGAAGAGTTCTAGGCATAGTGAATGGTCCCAGGGTAGAGCTTGTAACTCCGCAGAGACGGTCCCAAGCGAGCACGAAAGTTGTTTTTCGCATGTCGTTCCGCGTCCGGCTCGACTCCGGCCTGCGGCACTATGGAATTGGCTTCCCTTCCAGATCCCAGGCACTTAACCCTAAGTGCCGTCAGAACGCCTCTGGCACTAGCCGGGCTATTTTCAGCCGCACCTGACTGCTCTGCTGCATTGCGAGGAACAGGCGGTCGAAGCCCCGGTTGGCGTTTTCGAGACGGACACGGAGGGTCGGCGCGAAGCAGGGCAAGACTCGATTCGCCCAGATAGACTAAGCCACGCTCTGTCCATTGAAGCCAGCTTGGCGCAGCACGATACTCGCAACCGTGGCAATCCCAACACGAGCTTCCGCCAACAGAACGCCCTTCTGACTGCTGGCTGGGGAGCTTCCTCATCGCATTACCTCCAGGGCATCCGCTCGCACATTGAAACCACTCGATGATGCATTCTTGGTTCCAGTGGCTCTCAGCTTCACGCGATGCTGGCCCAGGCTCACGTTTTGCTGGGTCCACAGCGGCGCCGCATTCACATTCGTAGCGTTAAAGGTGTCATACGTGCCGAGCACTGTGCCGTCCAGCGATACTTCGGCAATCCCTCCACCTGACCATCTTAGTGCCCATACGCGGAAGCCATAGCCGAAATACACCCACTCCGCCGCGTCGTTAGTGGTGGAGCTGTTGTAGTTGGAGCCGCCGTGGCACAGCGGCGAGCCCAAAGTTTCAAAGGACCATGATCCCGTGAGCTTCACTAGGTCGGAGCCAAAGCTGTCGCGTTCCTCCAGAAACACCGAATCTACGCCCCAGTTACCCGGATATTGGAACATCGGCATGCCGGGCACTTCCACGAATACTGCCTGCACCGTGACCTGATTGTTCATCACGCGTTCATGCTTGAAGCTGCCTTCGGCGAAGCGTCCGGTGTAGTAGCGGCCGTCCTCTATGTCCTGGAAAGAGAAGAAATCATTCCGGTACTGGCGATGCCATTGCCGCAGCGCCCGATAGGTATTGAAATCCGCCTTCTCCCAATGGAGTTGGAACACTTGGCCGCGCGCCTGCGTGTTGCGAATGTACGAGCGACCGCTGCGCGCCTGCCACATGGCGGCGATGTCTGGATCGTCGATGGGTATCGAGTAATCCGGATTGAGTGTGGACGCGGCGGTGGGATTGAGAATATTTTGTTCGCTCATAAAATTCCGGCTACAGCGACTCGCTCTAGCTACAGCCTTCCCTCCTTGCGCAGCGAGTAGAGCGCATCGAGCAGGTCTTGTTTGAACCCGGTGCGAACGTAGGCGCGATCGAGCGTCGTCGGATGGATGTGGATCTCACCCACCGAAAGCGCGGCCGATCCGCCGCCGTTGATCGCCTCGAGCGTGCGCCGATTCTTGGCTGTGGCTTGTGGATTCACCACAAATTCACCGCGCTTCAGCACGGCCAGCAGGTCTCCCGGGCGGCTTGTGAAGCTGCGCGTCATGGTGTCGACAAAGCCGCCAGCGTGAAATTCCGGTGGGCCAAAGTTGAGCGCGGAACGGCGCTGCCGCTCGGCCTCAAAGCTGTTGATGTCGGCCTCTGCGTGATCGATCGCCGGAGTCACAACGTTCTTCATCACGTTGCGGCCCTCCCCTTTCAGTTTGCCGAGCTGGTCCTGCGCCTGCTTGCGCAAGTCCTCAAGCTGGCCGATGGCGGAGGCGTGATCGAGAGAGAAGTTTTTGTACTGGTCTTCAATCTGCTGTACCGCGGGCAACACCGTGTTGTTGGCGAAGGCGTTGGCCTGGCGCTTGCGTTTGCCGCTGCCGAAGAGTCCGCCGAAGAGACCCGCGATGGCGCCGACGATTCCGCCAATGAGTGCGCCGATGGGGCCGCCGGCCAACCCGATCAATGCGCCCACGCCAAAACCCGTGGCGCCGCCGGCCAACGCGCCGCCCAGCGGGCCAAAGTGCGTGCCCACGCCAAAGCCGATGAGCGCCGGGCCGAGCGAAGCAAAGATCGTGCCAGCCAATCCGCTCATCAATCCGAAGTGCGAGAGCAGCATGGCCGCGGGGCCGCCAGGGTTGGCCTGCGCCATGAGGGTCAAGGCACTCAGCATGCCTCCCACCTGGCCGAGCTTGCCGCCGATCAAGCCGGCGCCCAAGGAAAGACCCAGTGTGCCCATGGCGACAGCATTGGGCACAGTGAAGAGCGACTTGAGGTTCGTGCCGAACTTGCTGAGAGTGAGTCCACCGGTGGAACTGTTGTTCCCTCCAAAAAGATTCAGGATGCCCTGTCCGATGCTGGACTGGCCGAGTCCGGTGTTGGCAGAGCCCGTCACCGCAGAGGATGCAGCGAATCCGCCCGCACTGGCGGAGGAGGTGGTGGATCCGCCTATGCTGGACGGCGCGGGAAGAAAGCCTGCCGCAGCGGTGGCCGCAGCCGCCGTCCCAGGGAGCGTTGCGCTCTGGCCGCTGAAGAGTCCCAGAATCGAGCCAAGGCCGCCGCCGGACGACTGCTCCAAAGAGGAACCGGGGCCGCCCATTAGAGTCCCAAAGATCTTGCCCCAGGTGGTCTTCATGAAGCCGGTGGCTTCCAGAAATGCCGCCACGATCTGAAAGAAGAATTTCTTGATATTCTTGAGGATTCGCTCACCGATTTTTCCGTTCGATATATCGTCGAACACGCTTTCCAGGTCAGAGCCCAGCTGCTCCACGTGGCGCTTGTGCTCCTGGCGAATGCGCTCATCCGCCTGCGCCCATACGGCCTGCCGCTGCGCCTGCGCGGACGCGGTAATCGTTACGATCATGTCCTGATCGCCTTTGTATTGCTTGAGCAGGTCCTTCTCCTGCTGATCGATGGCGCGAGTGCTCTTTTCCGAGTCAAACGCGATTTGTGCAAAGGCCCGGTCCCACTCGGACATAGTGGTGAGCGCAATGGCGTTTTCGGCGTCCTTCTGTTTGCCCAGGATGTCCGCCTTGCGCTTCGCGGTCTCTTCGGCGTTTTTCCTGATCTGGGCCTGCGTTATTTCGTCGATGGCGCGGACACGTTCTTGATAGTTGTCCCAGTCGATCAGCCCCTTGGCATACAAGTTGCGCTGCTTGGTCACCTGCTCTTCCTGATGAGCGTAGAGCAGATCGTCGCCCTGGAGTTGAGCATCGCGCGCCTGATCTTCCATGGCCTGCGTTTCCTCGGCCATTTGTTCCTTCGCACGCGCAATGTCCTGATCTGCTCTTTGGTGGATGAGCTTTCGCTGCGCGACAGCGTCCTTGTGGGTGATGACTGTTTCACGCTCTTTGCGGCTCACATCCTCGATAGCATCGATCTCTACCTGCCTGATCCTGGCCGCCCCCTGGAGCGCATCTTCCTTGACCTGATGGCGCAGCGCGATAGTTTGTTCCGCGCTCTGGCGTTGGAGCTGCATTGTGGCATTTAGCTTCTCCGCCTCGGCCGTCCTAATGTCGAGTTTGTACTTTTCCTGGTCATGCGCGGGATCGGCGGAGAGTTTGGCCTGGGCCAACTTTACCTGGGCATCGTATTGGGCCTGGATCAGAGCCAGACCTTGTTTTCCCGCGGTCATTTCTTTGGCGCTGACCTCGGCCGTTAGCACATTCATTTCCGCCTGCAGTTTGTTCTGGATTTTCTGCAGCTCTTCTTTTTTGTCCAGCAGCTCGTTTTGCTTGATGAGCGCGCCATTGGACGCCACGATTCCCGCCAATTCCTCGCCGCCGCCGTACATGGGCAAGTTTGACGTGTCCGGGTTTTCGATCTCCTTGTTCAGGGCCTCGATCTGCTGCTTCAGTTCGGCCATGTGCGACTTTGCCGCTTCCAGGGTCTTGGGGTTCCAAAACGCGTCCTGGCTGGCCTTTACCGTTTCCTGATACAGGCGGTCCAGCCTGGCGCCGGCGGGGTCCAGCGCATCCATTAGGAACTTGATGCCCTTCACAGCCGTCTGTCCAAATTCCAAAACGGCGATGCCTGCCTTGACGTAGGGAACTGCGCTGAAAGCCGCCTCGAGCAGCGGCCCAAGTGTCTTGGTTTTTCCGATGAGTTCGTCAAGAGCATCCGGCAGTTCCCCGCCGGTAATTTCCTTGAAGAGTTTTGCGGCAGCGTGCCCGCGCTCAAATTGATCAGCTACCGCCTTGGGCGGCTGCAGGCTCTTGAGTTTCTCCCCCAGTTGTGTCACGCCAGTGAGCGCGCCGGAAGCGTCAAGCGTGAGCTGGAGTTGGATCGTTGTCGCCATTCAAAAGCCGCCTTTCAAGTGTGCCGGGCAAAGATGCTTGATGCCGCGGCGCGTGCGATTGCCGCACGCGTGGCAGGTTGGGTTTTGATCTTCAAACTGCTGGCGCGCGCGACGCACCGCCAGCAGCCCGTCCATTTCATCGGCGAAGTCCGGATCGAGTTGCACGCTCTCCAGCCAGAAGAGATAAAGCGCCCACTCGTGGTATCCGGGAGAAAGCTGCGTGCTGGACACCAGCTTCGCGATCTGCTCCAGATCGTCCGGCTGGGCGAGGCGTAAGCGAGCTTCAACGTTCTTCTGGTTCACAGAAGCGCTCAGCAGCTCGAGCGCGGCTTGCTGGATTCCGTCAATGTCCTGCGTGACGTGCATGGAAGAGCCTTAGCCGCGAATACACGCGAATGAACAGGAATCAGCGAACAAAGGTGTCAATTCGCGAACGTTCGCGTGATACGCGGCTGATCTCATGCGCCTTCCTTGTCATCCGACGATGCCGCCGACGCGCCGCCCAGGAACAACTGTTGCGCCGCAGTGAATTTGTGCAGCGCGTCCATCTCGCGGACGATCGCTGCACGATCGGCGCCGAACGCCGCGGAAACGCCACCGAACGCCGTGGCCCCGCACGAGTATCCGTCCACGCTCTGGATGAGCTGGTCATAGAGCTCGAGCAGGATCTTGTGCCGGCTGCCGTGCACGGTGGTGCCGCTGCGGCTTCCGCCCACAATCTTGCTCATGGCGCCGGCGCGGTAGACGCGCTTCTTCTGCTCCGGCGAGGGCGGCGCAAAGCGATGCACCAGGCCCTTGAACATGGTGGCCGCGGCATCTCCCGGCAGCACGGACCAGATGGCGTTCAGCCGCACTTCCACCAGTTCAGGATTGAAGGGCTGGTCCTCGCCCTCATCGGCCACAGCACAGGTGCGCAGCAGCCACGCCACCGGGTTGGAATGCCGCGGAGGGATCTTCCAGAAATCTTCCTTCTTGAGCTCCGTACCGGCATAGCCTTCGGTCTTGACCAGCTTGCGCTCAAACAGCTCAACGCCCGGCGTGTCCACATCGAAGGTCTGCACCTGCGATGAGCCGTCGTTCTTGCTGGTCCAGTGGATGGAGTTGAAGTAAAGCTCCCAATCGGCCTGCGTGATGCGGCCAAAGTGGAAGGTGTACGTGAATTTGCCGTCGCGGATGGAGATAACGCGCGGCTGGTCGAGAGGGAGGAGAACGGTCTTTTCTGTAGCCTGCGCCTGTGGTTGAGGCGATGGCTCAGCCTGTTGTTGTTCTACTGCTACCGCTTCCATGGAGAACTCCTGGATGAGTGAATTTGTGATTTGCGATTTCTGATTTGCGATTCACATACCCGGAGCGCAGTAGTCCCGGCCTTTAGGCCGGGATGCTCCAGGCAGGGGCCGCGAAGCGGTGCGGACCCTAGAGCAGCGAAGCGGTGCTGCTCTCCATCAGCGAAGCGGTGCTGATCGGTTCTACTAAAAATCCGTCATGATCTTCTCACTTAAGCTGCAATTCCTGTGCCTGCTTCCTCGTACTTAGTCAGTTTGGGTGATTCAGGCTCTTCGGTCTTTCCTGTAACAGGGCACGAGCTGAACCTGGACGATTCATCACCTTTGACGGGCATTGATTCAATGACCAACTTTAACCACTGTCGTCCTGAGCGAGCGTGAAGGACCCTGAGCGGAGCGAAGGGGACTGAGTGGGAGTCGAAGGACCCCGAGCGAGCCGGCGTGACTATGCCGATTTAGGGAATTTCTACGAAAAATCCTGGTTCGCCGGCTTTCTATGCTCCGCCAACAATGACCATCGAGCAACGACCAACCTAAACCACTGTGATCCTGAGCGAGTGCGAAGGGAACTGAGTGCAAGCTCGCGCAGAAAACGCATACCACAGATAACACTGATCAAGCACCAATCCAAATCTGTTCGATCAGTGTCATCTGTGGTGAGGCTTTTACGCCCCCGTCAAATACGTCGCCGTCGAGTTGATCACCGTCGCCTGGAAGATTTCGTTGGCGCCGGACTTGATCACGTCCGCTTCCTGCGACTCCAGTTGCCACACTTCCTCGTTGTTATCGCCCACGGTGAGCTTGCCCTTGAAGTAGAGCCCGGGGAAGAAGAGGTTGCACTGGGCGGCGGCGCCGGAGTTGGTGTTGATCTTGAGCTCCTGCAGCGTGTCATTATTAATGAGCGTGCGGATGTCATCCGTGTCCTTGGCGGCGAAGTTGATCTGCACGGTGGCGCGCTGCTGCTCCACCTTCATGAAACTGGCCACCAGGCCGCCGCCGGGGGCGTAATGCGGGACCAACTGGAGATCCACGGCCACGCTCCAGCTGCGCACGCGCTCTTTCTTGGAGACGCTGGCGCCCTGCGCCCCGATGAGGATGTCCGTGTCCGAACCGAGCAGGAACGTGGGCGTGGGCACGGCCGGTTTGGTGACGGAGCCATCCGTCCAGCGGCCGCTGCCCACCATTTCAAACTGCGCGCTGAGCACGCCGGACTCCGCGCCGCTGATCGTCAGTTTGCTCACGGCCAGGTCTGGCATCTGGTAGAGTACGTCGGCCGTGTCTTCAAAATAGACTGATGTCACGGGCATCTGGTTGGTGTTTTGAACGAACTTGAAGGTATGCGTGAACGGCCCGACGCCGGTGACGGTGTCCGCGCCCATAGCGAAGGCGCACAGCCAGCCGATGTTGACGTTGTCCACGTCCCAGGTGGCGCCAAAAGCGGTTTCGTTCTTCACGCGCTGGCGGACCGTGGGCCACTGATGTCCCTTGCCCGTCTTCGCGATATCGGAGTAGTAGCTGGGATTGATCACGGCGAAGCTGTTGTCACCGCGCGGCCGCTGCGTGTAGCTGACCGCGGTGACGGGCGTGCCGAATGTGTTTTGCTTGTTCGTGGCATAGACCACGTTGTGAACATCAAGTACATTTTGCGGTTCAAAGGCCATTTCTTTAGCTCCTAGCTGCTAGCTGCTGGCTGCTAGCGGGTTCTTCTTTGTTTTGCTCCTAGCTAGCGGCTAGAAGCTAGTAGCTGCTCTTATGCGGCCCGCTGTTGTACCACTGCGGGAATGTTGAGTGTGTCTGTGAGCACGCCGCCCACTGTGATCACGAGTTGCAGGATGTAGCCGGCGCCTGGCCCTGGCACGAATGTGGCCGGCACCGTGGCTGAGTAGTTTCCGTTGCTGCCGGCCGCGGTGTAGGCAAGCCCATCGATGCCGGCGACATGATTTCCGTCTTTATCGAGCAACGTGCCGGTAATGACGGCGTTATCGATGAAGGCGCCGTTCTCATCTTTCAGGCCGGTCACCTTCAGAAGCTGTTTGTTCGAAGGGTAGAGGATCAGCATGACTCTCTCCGACGCCCCAACCCTGTTCCGCAACTGCCAGGATTGCCAGGACTGCCAAAAATTGACGATTGAGTAGCCGCGAGGCGGCGCATGGCCAATTGCCAATTGCTAATTGCCAATTGCTTCGCTTTCATCAGATCATCACCTCCGCAGTAAGAGTGTGGGCCGGCGTGGCGCCCGGCGTGAGCGAATGCGCGGACACGGTGCGGGCAACGCAGATGTGCGCTGCGGTGCACGATTCCGCGGCCGTGTGCTCGACGGCGGCGCTGACGGCGAGAGGATGCGCCGGCGCAGCGGTTACAACGCCACGGGCGAGGATTGGGCCCGAAGACCGGCTGAGGTCCGCGGAACCGCCCAGACAGAGACGTGACAGTGTTGCGTCTCTACGGTCGAGCGTCATCCAGATGACGACGCGCGGCAGCGCGTCTTCCTCGAACGCCGCAGGGACAACCGCTGCGCCTTCATCCTGCTGCACGGGAGCAGTCCAGGAAACCAACGTAGAGACGCGACATTGTCGCGTCTCAAGGTAGTCTTCATCGGGCGTGAAAGTTGGCGCCGTGAATTGCGGCAGGTCATCGTCCGCGAACTGGAGCGCGGCCGCCCTCGGCTGCGACAGTTGGAGCGCAGTCGCCTTCGGCTGTGCAGAGACCACCAACGCGTCTTCATCAGGCGTGAAGGCCTGCGCCGTGAATTGCGGCAGGTCATCGTCCGCGAACTGGAGCGCAGCCGCCCTCGGCTGCGATGAGAGCACTTGTGGCACAGACACTCTTGTCTGTGCACTCAAAGCATCATCATCGAACGCCGTTGAAACCAGGCCAGGCGCGAGTTCGCCGGCGTCGAAGTCGATCGGCAGCGGCTGCCATAGCGAGGCAGGGAGCGGCGGCGCGCAGTTCTGCCAGTAATCTTCATCCACCGCCTGCGCCACGGGTTGCGGAACCATGTCATCGGTCTGCCGCTGCAGATTGCGGTCGAGCACGGCGGCGAATGTGGAGCCGGCTAGGACAGCCGCGGCCGCCGCGGCGGCGAAGCATCGCTGCGCGCCGGCCCACCAGTTGGTGGAGTCGTCGTCAATCGGCGTCTTCAGCCCTGGCGCCAGTTCTTCGGGTTGATGAAAATAAACTACAGACATCTAGTTCACCACACGCTCACGGTAGAGTCAGGAGCGGACATCTTCCCGGCTCTCCATCCATCGTCATCGGGAGAAAAAGTTGAAGCGCCTTTGAATGCCGCGGTGGCTCCGCACCACGTATCGGTAGGCGATTGCGTCCACGTAGGTGTTTGTGCGGAGGTCGTGGCATTCAGTTCATGCGCAAACCCGTCGCCATTCGTTGACGCGTCAAGCGTGAAGCCACCGCCAGGCGCGCTGGCAGTACCGCCCGTGGCCACACAAGTCAGAATGCAGTCACCGCTTGAGCCGGGAGTTACGCTCGGACCGGACAGGCTGCCGCTTACTGCCTGATTGGAAAGCGAGTTATAGGCATCAAGCGGGGAAACCGTGTCCGCGCTGCCGATGTCATAAAAGCCGCATCCCGCCGAGTTTACTGCTCCGGAATAGTTCACGGTAACTGAGGTGATGCCGGTGGCCGCATTCTTGGCATACCAGATTTCGCAGTCGCCACCGTGGGTATCCGTGCCACGAGTACCAGCGGAGACGTATGAATTGCTTTTGTTGTCAGTGACGCTGGTGACGGTGGCGCCAATTCCCAAGCACACCGTGACAACGCTCAAATTGCCGGTGGAGGACGGCACAGTCTGTGCCGTCCCCGTGGTAAAGGTTGCCGGAAATGTGGAATGGTTGATGGTGGGATTCGCCATCGGCTATTACTCTCCAGCCTCCGCTGACCATTCATAGTTGAGCGAGGCGGTACCGGAAGCGACGAGCGCATCAATGGATTGCGCGCCCGAGCCTTCCAGCATTTCCACCGAATCAGGATTCGGCGCCACCCAGCCGCCAGGTCCGGCCGCGCCGCAACCGAAGATGATGCGATTGGTGCGCGTGGTGCCGGCGGTGGGCGCTGAGGCGGCCGTCATCTTGGCGGCCTGCGCGCCGGGATCTTTCGGCGTGGGCGTGATCGCGGTGCCCACGGTGGAAGCCGTGCCCCAGCGGATGATACGGAACACGATGCCGGAGATGGCGGTCAAGCCGGCGCCGCGTCCGATGGCGTACATGGCTTGCAGCCAGGCGTTGCGCGCTCCGGCTTTCATGAAGAACACTTCATTCTCCGTGTTGGGCGTGGCGTTGGTGGCTTGCGTGCCTGCGGTGGCGAGGCTCAGATCGTAAATAAAGGGCAAGGTTACTCCTCAACTTTCTGGACCCGGTGGTCGTCCCGTGTGAGTCCGGTTGTCGTGCAGTGCGTCGCAAAATCAGCGTGCCCTTTTTCCCGGGCAAGCGAATCCAGCGCCGCGGCTTCAGATGCGCCGGCATACGTACCCTGCACGATGCCTTTGCACCAGATCGTGAACCTCATAGTGCGCTCCGTTTCTCCCGGGCCAGCAGGCTCAGGATGGAATTTGGGTCCTGCAATTCGTTGGCGATCTCCGGCGCGCTCAGGATGCGGCCGTAATTCTCCAACTGCGCCTCATTCACCTTCTGCCAGAAGAGCTGGTCCGGCACCAGGCAGGTGTCCACCAGCGGCGTCCATTTCTCCGCGCAGGAATTGCAAAGATAGAAGGCGAACGTCATGTTCTCTTGCGGAACCATGCCGCCCTCAGCTCCGCAATTCGCACAGAAGATCGGCACATAGTTGAGCGAGCCGAGGCGATTCACCAGGCGCTTTACGCCGGTGGGTTGCGCGAGTCGCGAATCTGGAAGAATGTCTGGCATAGCTTTTGCCGCTTGTAGAGACGTGACACTGTCACGTCTCTCAGAGACGCGGCGGTGCCGCGTCTCTACGTCGATGGTTTAAGTTCGGTCCGCGTCTTTCCCCGGGGCGGTCTTCTTGCCCGGCTTGGTTTCGTCCGGAGTCTCCGGCGAGCCCGGTGTTGGCTTGTTGGGGCCGGCGTCCGGGCCCTTGCTGGGGCTGGGCGCGATCTCGAACAGCTTTTTGCCGTCCTGCTCCTGGCGGCTGAGAATGCGTTCCCACTCGAAAACGCGGGTCACGCGTTGTACGCTGCCCGGCTTGAAAGCGAACTCGCGCGGACCTTCATGCACCACCACCTGGCCTAACCCGGCGCCGAACTCGGTCAGCCGGACGTTGACGAAATCTTCTCCGCTCATAAAAAGCTCCTGGCTGCTAGCCGCTGGCTGCTAGCTTGAAGTTGTACTTCTTGGTCCGTCTTTCACCGTGTGAACGAGCTCCGCGTAATGGCAGAGCGCGCCCTGGAACATCACGTAATCAACCTTGCGCGTCTCCATGGCCGTGGACCATGCGGCGTTGTGCACCTGGTTCGGCGCGGCGCCCGTGGTGAGCCTGCGATTGGCATCGAAAGCGTCTTTCACCGCTTCCATGTCATCAAGAAAGCCATCCTCGGTGTTCTGGCTGTCATCGGCCGCGCGGCTCATGCTGCGGTACCAGTACAGGACGATGCTCGGCAGGCGATAGTTATTGTTGGGGCCGAGATCGTTCGCCGGGACAGCCTCCGGCGAGATGAAGCACACATCGATGCGGCCGTTGGTGGAGTCGACGAAAAGGCTGCGCATCTGGGCTTCATCCACGTTCCACACCTTGTGCTTGTACAGCTTGGCGATCTTGCCCGTGCTCTGCGCGATCGAGAGGTGCGCGTCGATGATGGATCGTAGGCTCATTTTTTTTTCCCGCAGAGACGTGACATCGTCACCTCTTTGAGACGCGGCGGCGCCGCGTCTCTACGTTTATGCTTTTCGTCCAAACCCCGCGGTTGCGGTTGCCTTGGCGACCTCTGCTTCCAGAATCGCCGGCGCTTCGCTGCCGAGTTGCTGTAATGTCTGGTCGAACATGTATGCTCCCTCGGTGCCGCGCAGGGAAATTACGTGCGCCACCATAAACGCCACAGATCTGGCTTCCTTGTCGTTTTGCACGCCCAACTTCTTTTTCACCCACGGCACGAGAGCGTTGATGGGCGGAAAGTGCGGCCTGGTGCCTCTCTCAACGTAAGCAGCATAAGCATCTGCGGGTTGCGTTTCCGTGAGTATTTCGTGCATTACGTCAACGTCCTGGTGCAGCTCCGCAACAATCCCCTGCTTCAGCGCGCCGGTTGCACCCACAGGAGCATGCTGCTGAAAGATCTCTTTGCCGCGCTCGCCGATCTGCTGCAAGCCGCGCGCGCAACCGAACAGCATCGCGGCCCTGAGCTCGCCGGTGGCTTCGGCCAGGCCGGTGATCTTGAAAGTGAACTCAGCCATGATTCACCAGTCTTTCTGAAATCGCGCAGGGCCTGGTCACCTTCCGAAGTCCCGAGCGAAGCGAGGGATCCCTATCGCTCTGAAATTGGCTGAAGGGGAAACCTGCCGAAAACGATAGGGATCCCTCCGCCGCGAAATGCAAAGGCGCGGCGTTCGGGATTTCAGAAAAACGCCTCATCTATCTTCTCCTGTGAGTCAGCCGTTCAACGCCGCTGCCCTGGCGCAGCTCCATGTCGCCCACGGCCAGTGCGGGCGCAGTCTTGTTGTGGTCTTCGTCGGCACCGACGTGGTTGTCATAGCGTTTGCGGAGCGCCGCCGCGAGCTTCAGGCAGTCCTGCGCCTTGGTGCCGTAGTTGTTCACGTCGGCGCCGATGGTGGAGTCGCGCATTTGGGCGTAGCGCGCGGCCAGCTTCTCCGCACAGAGTGCGGCGGCGTAATCGGCCGCGGCTTCAAAGTCGGCATCTGGCACGCTGGCGGCGATGGCGCCGGTCTGGCCCGGCGCCACCGTGTTGCCGGAGACATGGCGCTGGTTCCAGGCCACGCGCACCAGGCTCAATGGCGGGGGTGTGTTGGACTTGAGCATAACTTTCCAGCCCGTGGGCGATTGATACATCTCCCAGTCTTCTGCCGCGATGTAATTCGGCGGCACCGAGCCGATGGGGTATTCGAGCGCGGTGATCACCGAAAAACCGACTTCATAGCCGGTGGGGAGCGGCAGGAAGGACGTGCCGTCCGCGACGACATCGGTGACAATCTGGTTCGGACGGTCCTTGCTGTAGCGCTGCTTCACCGCCTGGGCGATCGCGTCGTCGCGATCGGCGGGGGTGAGCACATTCGCGCTATCCTGGATGCGCGTGGCAACGGCGTTTTCGAAGTCGGTAAGATTCATAGCAATTAGCAATTGGCAAATGGCAAATAGCCAAACCAGGTTGCGCCTTCTTCACGATAGAGACGCGACATCGGTGCGTACTAATCCTGCCTCTGGCGAAACCATTTGCGATCCTCCTTCCCGGTGAACTGAAATCGGCCCCTAGCTTCTGGCTGATCGCCAACTGCTAATTGCCAAATACTTGCTTACACATCTTCCAGTACAACGTGCAGGAACACGCTCAGGTCCGACGAAGCTGTGCCGGGGATCGTGGTGACGTCCACGCGGTAATAGTCGCCGGGATGAAAGCGCACGCCCAAGGGCTCGCCCGCGATGGGCGTGAGCACGCTGCTGCCGGTGCCGCCGCTGGCGCCGGCAGGCACCGTGGCGCTATCGCGCCGGCGCTTGGTGGTGGCGTTGAAGGCGATGCTCGGCACCGTGGTGAAGATCGACGTGCCGTTCAGCTTCCCGTCCACTGACGTGGAGCCGGACGTGCCGCCGATGTTGCCGAGATAGGTCTCCACCTCGACGATGCGGCCGTGCGATTGAAACTCATACGCGGCCACATCGCTGGCCACGGCCTGGTTGCCGGCTTTGTGCAGATGAATGATCTGTCTGCGAATTAATTGAGGCATCTGGACCATTTCGTTTTCTCCATGCTGGGCCGCCGCTCAGGCGGCCCAGCGCTTTTGGCTCACGGCTATCGGCTAACGGCTGGTTCCCAAATTGCTAATTGTCCGGTTACCCTGCCACTACTTCTTTGCCCACGCCGCGGAAGTCAATCGGCTTGCCGCCGAACACGAACTTGACCTTGTACTGCAACTGGTCATTGGTGAACTGCGTGCCCTGGTTGGGAACATTGGCGATGAAAATCTGCGGCGTCTGATAGCCATCCAGGAACCCGATCTCCAGGAACGGCGCCGAGTAGGTGCCGTAGTACCAATCGGTCACGTCCGTGAGCAACGGGTTTACGATCACGTTCTCTTCGTTGTCGCCGAACTTGCCGTACCAGTTGTTGGTGCCGGTCATGTTGCGATTGATCTGCATGGCGGTGAGCCGGAGATCGATCGGGATCATGATCCAGTCGAGAGTCAGTCCCAGCCGGTTGCCAGAATCCTTCTCCGTCTGCTTGGCCAGCAGGATGGCGCGCTGATCGAGCTCGCCGGAAGACAGCGCCGTGGCGCCCAGGTTGTTGTGCGTGGCGTGGAACCACGCCAGGCCGTCCGGATCGTAGTTGGGAGGCGTGATGAAGAAGTTGGTGACGAAGGTGGCCAGCGTGTGCCGCGCCGCCCGCGCCAGCCGGCCGGGAAACTGCGCGATCTTGCTGAGATCGTCATTGCGGATGGTTTCTTCCGAGATGGTCAGCAATCCGCCGCGCTTGGAGATGGTGTAGCTGATCTTCTCATCCGTAGGCTTGGTGAGTTCGGTGTAAACCGCAGCCTCAGCCACGGTCGGCAGGTCACCTACATAGCCGAGACGCACGCGGTCCTGGGTTTTGTAGTCACCCAGCGTAGTGGCAACAAACATCTTCTCCAGGTTGGGGACGATCTGGTATTCGTCATAGTCCTGCAGTAGTTTCTTGGTCATCGAGTTGAGCAGGATGTTGGGGAAATCCGTTGTCGCGATAGCTTCACTTACTTTGAAGAAGCCGGTGCCATGTTTGCCGAAGGAGCAGTCAGGGTCACCGGTGCAGATGCTGTAGGCTTCGCGAATGCCGCGGAAAGGCTTGACCTTGCCTTTGAGGACGGGCTTGCCTTCCTGCACGGAGAAGAGCTCCTGACCTTTATCTTTAACGCCCATCATCGCGTCCATGGCGAGCTGGACCTTATCGACGGTCTCCAGGCCGACTTCCACGCCGATGGCGCTGACACGGCCCACGTCCGCCGCGGAGGCGAAGGCCTGGCGGGTCCTGGCGATGAAGGCGTCGACGGCGGAGTCGTCGGCGACCTGAAGCATGCCGTCACTCGACTGGAAGTGCTGGCGCACCAGGGCCTGCGCCGGCGCAGGCAGCCGCGAAGCGCGAAGCTTCAGGTCGAGCGTGTTGCCGAAGCGGATGCGCCTGGCGTTTTCGAGGGCCTCACGCGCCTGGGCGAGCACGCTGGAATTGTGCGTTTCACTGAACACCGCGGCCGCTGGTCCCGCGAGCGCAACCGTGGAGAGCACGGTGGGCAGCTCAGTGGTCACGGCCAGGCTCACGCGGGCGAAAAATTCGTTCTGCTGATCTTCCGGCAGGGAAATGAATTCAGTTTCAAGCTCTGCGGCACGGCCTGCATTTATGCTACGGAGCGCCTCAAGCACTTTCACAATGCTTTCTTTCATGCTGGGAAATCCTCCTTGAATGCGGCCAGCACGTTGTGCGCTGCCGTTGTGTTTGGGTTGGTAAAGTGTTTTGTTTTGCCGCGCCTTGATCGCGCCGCGCTGTTGCTGCGCGATTTCCGCCTGCATGGTGCGCGACACCGCATAGGGCAGGATCTTGCCACCGGCGCCGGCTTCCGTGACAAAGTCCACGGAGATGAGCCGCGCCAGGCGCTGCGCCACCAACGCCGGCTTGCCATCGGCTGTGCCCTTGGCCAGAGCGAACAGTCCGAGGATGGAAGCGCCATAGAGATCGAGTTTGCCGGCCTTTTTCGCGGCCAGGAGTTGCGCGCGAATCTGTGTCTCCGTTTCGTTGAGGTGGAGCGTGGCCAGCGCGCGATTGCCTTCCATGCGCCCCTCGGTGATGATGCCCGCGATGCGCGCCGGATCAGTCTCCTCGCCCGCGGCCACCGGATGGCGGCGGCCGAAGCGCGCGCTCTTACACGCCGCGGCTACCTGGGTTACGACCTCCACTGGAAAGTAATGCGGAAGCTGCGCGAGCTGGCCGTCAACGTCATCGATCTGGCCGTGGGCCCAGCCGGCTTCCATCACCTGAATGGGCCAGGTCCAGCCGTCATCGGAAGGCTGCGGATCGCCGTTGGCGGCGCGGAAGCGCACCGCCTCTGCCACGGGAATGTACGCGGTTTCTACTTCCTGCGGCTCGCCGAAGGCGATGGAGTCATCAGTCGAGGCGCCAACCGCGTACGGAATCTGATAGAGATCGTTGTCCGGCGAACGCGCGATCACATAGTCGGGGAATGTCTCCTGCAACGTAAACAGCGGGCAGCCGTTCACATCAGTGCCGAAAGAATCGAGCAGCGCTTGCGCAAGCGCGGTTTGCAGATCTTCAAAGGACATTGCCATAGTTCAGCTCCTGGCTGTTAGCTACTTCTTTTCCTTGTTGCGAGTCACAGCTTGCGGAACATCAAACGCAAACTTCTTGCTGTTGATTACCACCACGAACAGCTTGCCGTTCTTCTCTACGCGAGAGATGCACTGCCAGGCGGGAAGCGTGATGGCTTGCTCATAGCTCTCCGGATCGTCTGGATTGAGGGCGCGGTTGGCAATACGCGTGGCTATGGCGCGCTGCGCGGTTTCGTCGCCCGGATGATCGAGCTGCGCCTGCTTGAATTCCTTGAGCCATGTCTGCTTCCACTGCGCCTGCTCTTTTTCCGGCAGGACTTCCGGCGCCGCCGGTACTTGGATTTGATCTGCCATCTGTTGTTCTCCTTCAGAACTGTTTCGTTGCATTATTCGATTCACGGCAAAGGGTCCAACAGGCGCCAACCAGACCGAATGCTGTTGTTCATTGCACCCTCTCTCCGTCGCCGCCCGACTGCTTTGTCGCATTCGCTACGCTTGACTGATCGGGCACACGCGCCTGCTGCGCTTGGTCGCGCTGCTTCTTCTCTGCTTGTGCCAACTGGAATTCGTCTTTGGAATTGACTTCAACGCCGATCTGCGAGAGCACAACGTGGAACCCGCGGGCAGCGGTCTCCGACTGGATCCATCCGTTTTCTTGCCCTGTGGAAAGAGCCGTCGTCACCGCGCCGAGCGTGACCGCTGCCGTTTGCAGGTCCTTGATCATCAGGTCGGGGACCTGAAGAGCAATCGTGGTGTCGATTCCCTGCGGTAGCACTCCTTTATATATGGCCTGTTGCACCACAAAGTTCAGCACTTGCAGCACTGCGGCCTTGAGCTGATTCTGGCGCTCAGTAAGTTTCTTGCCCGTGGGGCCGGTCATCTCGTCGGCGGTGGAGCGGTTGGCGTCAATGGGATCGGCAAAGAACCACGCGGGTAGCCCCACGCCGCCCAGGCCGTACAGCTTCACGGTGCGGATGGCCTCGCTCATGTCCGCGCCTTGCAGGGTGGGAGTCTGCGCCTTGATCTCAACCTGGTCGTTGTGCACCTGCACGCCGCCCTGCCGCGGAGGGTTCTTCGTGAGCTCCTTCTTCCACTTCTCCACGTCTTCGGCGCCGGCGCCCTTGACCGTGTAGTCCCACACAAAGGCGTTCAAGAAGCGGACCTTGTCGGCGTAATCGAAGATCATCTGGTCGAAGACGTCGATCCAGTCGGTAAGCGCGAACAGTTCGCTCAGGCCGCGGCTTGCGCCCTTGGCCTTGTTGATGGCCCAGTAGAAGCACTGGCCGCGGAGTTGGCCGAACTCCGGCGAGAGCGGATCTTCCTCCGTGCGGATGAGCGTGAGCCGCCGGCTCTCCGACTCTTGCGGTGTGGAGCGCATGCGCAGCGCGATGGGGAACGTGGTCATCTCCAGCACGTCATTTCCGGTGGAGAGCGTGCCGTATTCCACGGCATCGAGCATCTGTGGATCGAGATAGCCAAGGCGCACGAATCCATCCACTGGATTCACCGCCGCGGGAATCGAGAGCTCGCCGAAGGTGGTGAGCTCGTCACACCAATCGCGCAACTGGCGGCGCATGTTGTTGACTTCGTCATTCCAGAAGCGGTCCACCACCTCCTGCACGCGCGCATCTTTGGCGGCTGGCGTAAAGCCCTCTCCCACCACGTAATCGCTGATCACTTCCACAATGCGCTTGCCGAACGGCGTGGTGGCGCGCACAAAGAAAGCGATCTGCTGCATGCGCTGCTGCATCACCGGATTGAGATCGCGGATGGTGTGCGGTGAAGTCAGCCGGCGGAAAGTCGGGTCTTCGGCGTCGCCGGCCATCAAGTTGGCGAAGAGCGTGGGCGCGAGCGTTTCTTTCGCTTTAGCGATAACCGTGTCGCCGGAAACAAAAGTGTTCCAGGCCTGGCGGAGGCGAACGAAAAATCCTTCCGCGGATGAACGCCGATGAACGCCGATTTCTTTTTCCCTCATGCCCATTGGCTCCTCCTTTCGCGGCGGAAGTCCTCGCGAAATCCGCTCCGTTGTTTCTCTTTTGACAAATATCCACCGGGGCTTATACGGTCTCTGTTGCGCGATGCCCCAGCGCCGGTAGGCGCGGTTGAAAATAGCCCGGTACGTGCCCGAGGCGCGCTTGCGTGCTGAGGGCTAAGTGCCGGGAAGGCTGCGAGAGAAATTGATTCCTCACTGCCGTAGGCCCGTCGCGGAGCCGAAGGCGGAGCGACATAAAAAAGTGCAGAGTGCTGATGTCGAGTGATGTCGGCGATTCCGGCGATGCCTACCATCTCGTCCTCCGTTCCGCTCTCGCCATCACCGGCTGCGGTTCAGGTTGCGCCGCGCTGAACGGGCTCTCGTGCATCGCGCGCGCGAGCACGCCACGGTCTTCCATGCGCGCGTGGTAGGCATCCGAGACATCCACGCTGCCCATGGCGGCCGGCTTTGCGCTTGCGCCGGCGGCCAGCGCCAGGGCCAGCGCCCAGAATTCGTCCGCGTGGCCCGCCTCCGTACTGGCGGCATCAAAGCGGAAATGTCCGGTGGGCGAGGTGTAGCGCTTCACCGCATTGATCGAGCGCCGCAGCACCGGCGACGAAGGAATGCGCACTCGCCGCTCCTCAAACAAAGTCTTGGTCAGCGTGGCCATCTTCTCTTTGTTCTCCAGGTTGAACATCACCTCTTCCACTTTGGCGCCGTGTTTGGTGCGCAGGTCTTCCGCGATCTGCGCCCCAATGCCGGTGGCGTCAACGCAGGCGCGCTGCGCTCGCGCAACAACAGGATCAATGGCGCTGAACTGTGCCGCGAACGGCGTGCGCTCCATCACATCCATGCGCCTCATCCAGAAAATGTCGCCCAGCTTGTGCAGCGCGATGCTCACCGTGCGGTCCTTGCGCCGGCCGATGTCAACACCGCAATAGACCGAGTCCGCGAGATCTTCCACCGCGCAGTCCATCTGCGCCTCGCTGCTCTCGCACGCGATCACCAGCTCCATGGGGATATAGTTCTGCGCATCGGCCAGAAAGACGCAGCAGTATTCCTGGAGCCATGTGTCTTCATCGCCCGCGGCTTCGCGCAGCGCGGCCACATTCACCGGGCAACCTTCTTTCACCGCGGTGTAGATATCTAGCCAATGCACGGACCAAATGCTTTTAGTCCAATGCGTGCGGCCATCCTTCTCTCTGTCCCTCTGTGTCCTCTGTGGTAAAGGTTCTCCACCCAGCGGATTCACGCCCGCCGCGCGGCACAACTCCCAATACTTGCCCGCTTGGCCGTTCGGCGTGGAGATCACTTCCAGCGAATGCCCGCGGCTGATGATGGCCATGGCGCCGCGCCAGATCTTGACTGCGTCGCGATGGAACGCGAACTCGTCAAGCACCACGTCGCCGGAAAAACCGCGCACCGTGTCCGGATTGGCCGGCATAAAGATCATGCGCGCGCCGTTGTGCTTGAACGTGATCTGGATCGCCTTTTCGGTGGTCGGCGGAAATTCGATCTCTTCTTCCGTAAATACTTCGCGCAGTGCGGAGAGGTGGAGCTTCGAGTATTCGCAGGCCTCTTTCGACTGCCGCTCGGAAGCCGAGATCCACAGCGTGGTCCCTTTGCGTGCGAGCCGGCGGCGGACGTGGCGCAGCGTGGTGGCGAAGGTGAGCCCGGTCTGCCGGCCTTTGATCATCAGCTTGAACCGCGTGTCATCGCTGATCCAGCGCTTCTGATAGGAGTAGAGGGCGACCAGAGGTGCGCTTTCGTAGAGACGTGACACCGTCACGTCTCCGGCCGGGGCGATCTCTGCGGCCCGGTTTCCGACAGGAGCTGGCACAACCACGGCCGCTTCGACCTTGGACTTTCCCTTCTTGCCCGCGACTTTGCTTGCACTATTCATCACTTGCCGTACCCTCAGGTCGACGACACCTTTGAACCCTGTCAATGCTGAGCGCTGCCCGAGCGAGGAACGACCGGGGTCCCCAGCGCGCGTGATTCTTGCGCGCTGGGGTGGCCGAGCAAGGGCGAGTCGAAGGATCCCGGAACCCATGCGGCGTCAGGTAATTTGAACGAGGAACCCTGTCCCTCGTGCTTTGCACTCTGCGGGGCTAAAGAACACCCTCCTTGACAGAATCCTGAGCGAGCTGCCTGCACAGATCGCAAGATGATTAATCCGACTTTTCGCTTCGTTTTACGCCGCTGTGAGTCCATAAATTTCATCCACGCGCTGCTTCAATTCTTCCGGCGTGAGTTGTTTCTTCTTGCCGGGATCGTCCATGTCGTTCTTCAGCTTCCTCACCTTTTCGCGCATCGCCTCGATCCTGAGTTGCATGGCGCGTTCATCCATCTTTTGTTTTTCTTCCTGCAGCTCCAGCTTGCGCTGCTGCCCCAGGAACTTGCCCAGATCGAGCAAGGCTTTCAAGGTCTTGGCCTGCGACCTCTCATCCGCCGACTGCATCAGCGAAAAAACCTTGTCACCCAGCGCGTTGCGCACGGCCTCCGGCAGTTCTCTAAAAGACTTGCCGGCAAAAATCGCGGCCACCTCGCGCGCGCGGACCTGGTCCGCCAGCATTTCGCGCTTCACCTGTTCCACCCGCAGATCGTGCCAGCGACGCAGCGCGTCATTCGTAAGCCTCAAACCGGGAAACTGCGCCCGGACACCGTCCGGCACGTCTTCCCATTCCTCGAACGTCGGCGAGATCTCTTCCAGCTCTGTCCACGTCCTGCCGGCGGCACGCTCGTGCAGCACGCGATCCAGCAGCTCTAGCGGCAGCCGGTCCATCTTCAGGGGCATCTGCCTTTGCCGTTTCTCGCCGACTCTAGGGTTGCGCTTTCGCATGCGCTTCATCGCAGCACATACACGGCATCGTCCTGGCTCGTGCCCTCGAGCACATCGCGGCCATCCGGCGTGATCTCAATCTGCGAGAGCCGCCGCACGCCGGTCTGCGCGTTCTTGACCGACGAGTACTTCACGTAGCCGCGGTCGTGCAGGTCTTCCAGCAGCGTGAGCACTTCGTTCTGGCTCACGTCATACTTCAAGCGCTGCAGCACGCCCCACAAAATCACGTCGGTCAAGCGCGAGCGCTGCTGGCTGTGGTTTTCATCCAGCAACTCCAGGATCTGACCGCGCAACCGTTTGCGGGTCTCGACTTGCGGCGAAGGCGCCGTCATGCGTGTGCTCCATCCTGGCGGTCCAGAGACCCGATGCGCTGCTGCAGGTCCTCAAACCGCGTGAGAATCTTTTCTGTCTGC
>DASVFK010000094.1:0-7204 GCA_036380095.1 Candidatus Angelobacter sp.
CACCGCGGCAAGGCGAAGCCGCTCTTCCAGGCGAATGATGCGGTCTTGCAGCTTGGTGGCGAAGGCGCGGGTGCGGCCGGCAAGGGACACCAATGCCAGCGAGACAACGAGAAACCAGGCACTACCCAAGCCCGGGAATTGGAAAAGATGGTAAACGGCCGCAATCACGTTGATGGCCAGGACAGGAAACACAAAAAAATGAAACGCAGGATCGAACTTGGCGTGGTGGGCGAAGGACTGCGGTTTGTTGTCCATGAGTTTCCTTTGTGGATGGAGTCGCGGAGGTATGATGTAGCAGCAGCGCTTCCGATTCAGATTTTTTGGCCATGAAGGACTTCATCGCCGCCCTTGACCAGGGCACCACCAGCACGCGCTTCATCGTCTTCGACCGCCAGGGCCGCACGGTGAGCTGCGCGCAGCGTGAGCATCGCCAGATCTTTCCCCAGCCCGGCTGGGTAGAGCACGACGCCGAAGAGATCTGGCAGCGCACGCGGCAGGTGACGGAGGAAGGTCTGGCACAGAACGGGCTGCGTGCCGACGACCTCGCTGGACTCGGCATCACCAACCAGCGCGAGACCACGGTGGTATGGGAGCGCCGAACAGGAAAGCCGCTGGCCAACGCCATTGTGTGGCAAGACATGCGAGTGGCCGGCGAGGTGGCGCGCCTGCAGCGCGAAATGGGAGACGATTTCTTCCGCAGCCGTACCGGACTGCCGCTTTCCACCTATTTCAGCGCGCTTAAACTGCGCTGGCTGTTGGATAACGTTCCCGGGCTGCGCGGACGCGCCGAGCGCGGCGACCTGGCCTTCGGCACGGTGGATAGTTATCTGCTCGCCCGGCTCACCGGCGCCCACACAACGGACGTCACCAATGCCAGCCGCACTCAGCTGATGAATCTTTCCAAGCTTGCCTGGGACGCTGACCTCCTGCGCACGTTCGGCATCCCGGAGCAGATGCTGCCTCGCATCACCTCCAGCAGCGAGGTCTACGGCGAGATCAAGGAGGGGCCGCTCAAGGGTGTTCCTGTCGCAGGCATTCTGGGCGACCAGCAGGCAGCGCTAGTGGGCCAGGCTTGTTTTCGCAGCGGCGAAGCCAAGAACACATACGGCACAGGATGTTTTCTGCTGATGAACACCGGGCAGGAGCAGGTGGTTTCGCGGCACGGGTTGCTGACCACGGTCGCTTACCAATTCGGCAGCGAGCCTGTGCAGTACGCGCTGGAAGGAAGCGTGGCCATCGCGGGCGCGCTGGTGCAGTGGCTGCGTGACAACCTGGGCCTGTTTTCGAGCAGCGCGGAAATCGAAAGCCTGGCGCGCACGGTGGAAGACAACGGCGGCGTCTACTTTGTGCCGGCGTTTTCCGGCCTTTATGCTCCGTACTGGAACAGCAGTGCGCGCGGGGTGATCGCCGGGCTGACGCGCTTCGCCAATCGCGCGCATATCGCCCGCGCCGTGCTGGAAGCCACCGCCTTCCAGACGCGCGATGTGGTGGAAGCCATGGAGAAGGATTCCGGCATTCCGCTGAAGGTGCTGCGGGTGGATGGCGGCATGGTGGTGAACAACCTGCTCATGCAGTTCCAGGCAGACATGCTGGCCCGGCCGGTGGTGCGTCCGGCAGTGAAGGAAACGACTGCTCTAGGGACCGCTTACGCGGCGGGCCTGGCAACAGGCTGGCTCAAAAGTATGGACGACCTTCGCGCCAATTGGCAGGCCGAACAAACCTGGGAGCCGGCGCTTGAGCAGGCACGGCGCGAAGAAATGTACCGGGCATGGAAAAAGGCCGTTGAACGTTCGTTCAACTGGCTGGAAGCCGAAGGGTGATCACCAAGGGTCTTGGCCGGACGCCTTGCCGGACTTGCAGCCTAAGGAACCTATGATGTCTCACACCTGGCGGCGATAATGAGCTGTTTTCAAAAACCTCGCCATCTGCCCATGAGGTGTTCATGCAAGGCTTGTTTTGCACCGTGCTCTCGCTGCTCCTGTTTCTTGCGCCATCCACCGTAACTGTTTCGGGTCGCATCCTTGACCGCTCGGCCAAGCCAGTAAGCAATGCCAAGGTGGTCTATGCGGGGCCCTCCAAGGACCGAAACTATACCGGAACCACCGACGCCAAAGGCCAGTTTGAAATCAGCGGAGTAGTGCCGGGTTCCTACGAGGTCACGATCACGGACCAGCAGGGCAGCAAGATCTATTCCGGCAAGACTGACGTGTGGCGAGGCACGGATGACCAGCCGAACGCAGCCATTCCCGAGAATTCCCTGCTGATCGATCTGTCCAAAGCGGCTCCTTCGTGGGCGGGTTCGAGCGCATCCGCCGCCAACATGGCCCAAGTCCAGCAGAACGAGCAAGCAGAACGGTTGCGCCAGACAAACGCCAATGCGCTAAAGACCAACGAACTGATGGCCCAGTTGAAGGCACAACGCGAGGCGCATGACTGGTCGAAAACCGCCGAAACCTTGCAACAGCTCATCGCGCTGTATCCGGATCGCTGGCAGTACCACTGGAACCTGGGTGACGCACAGGCCAATCTCGGCCGCTATGAAGAGGCCGCCAGGAGTTTTGCCAAGGCAGCAGAGCTAGCGCAAAAGACCCAGGCGGGCGGCGCGGAGGCTGCCCAGAATTCGGACATCGGCGCAATCTTGTTATCTCAAGGAGATGCATACGCCCGGTTGGGCAAGCAGGACCAGGCAATGGCACTCTATAACCAGGCGGCGCCTCTGATTCCGCAGGCGGCGCAGGCCTATTATCGCCTTTGCAGTGTGCAGACCAATCTTGGCAACGCGGCGGCGGCCATGGAAGCCTGCAACCAGGCCATTACCCTTGATCCCAACCAGTGGGAGCCTTATCAGCTCCTGGCGGGCGCGCAGGACAAGCTGGGCAAAAGCCGGGAAGCCCTCCAGACTTATGGAAAGGGAGCTGACATCGCCCGCAAAGGCATGGCGGCCAAGCCGGATGCGCAGACCGCCAGAGCAGGACTGGGGCAGCTGCTGACCGCGAAGGGCAACCTTTACTTGCGGATGGAGCGCTTCGACGAGGCGATCGCAACTTTTGCCGAAGCAGCAGCGTCGTCGCCGAACCCCGCGCTTCCTCAGTACAACCTGTGCGCCGTGCATTTCAACCGCGGAAATGTCAGCGATGCCATCGCGGCCTGTGACAAGGCGATTGCGGCGGACCCCAATATGGCCGACGCCTATTACGTCAAAGGCGCAGCGCTGTTTGGCATGGGACGTCTCGAATACGGCAAGTATGTAGCTCCACCCCAGACGCGCGAAACCTTGAACAAGTACCTGGGGCTTAGTCCCTCTGGACCACGGGCGGAGGCAGTCCGGGGCATGCTGGATAAACTTGGTCCAGAGCTTGAAGCCAGTAAAAAGCAAAAGAAACATTAAGCAAGCCGAACCAGCGTGATATCGGGCACCTTGCTCAACCGTCTGATCGCGCCCGGAACTTTCTTGTAGCTCCGGTGTCTGCCATAATAAAGAGGTTCGCAATCCCTCAGTCATGAGGTGATGATGCAAGCCCTTCTGCGCACCCTGATCGCACTCCTTTTGTTCGGGATCCCGAGCACGGTTACCGTAAGAGGCCGGATTCTGGACCGCGAAGGGCTGCCCATGGTGAAAGCCAAGGTGGCCTACACGGAGACCTCCAACGGCAAAACTTACAGCGCGGTAACCGACAAGAAGGGCGAATTCGTCCTGGCGGGCGTGAACGAGGGCTACTATCGCATTGTGATCACGAATGCAGCGGGCGAAAGGGTGTTTTCCGGCAACAGGAATATTCACCTGCCCAACGAGGACGAAAGATGGCGTCGCGCGCCCGGCGAAGAATCGAACGATCTCAATGTGGACCTCTCCACCGCTTCCCCCACAGGACAGCTGCTTGATTCAGCGGGCAACGCCGGCCGTGGCAAACCGAGTAAGGAACAACTTGAACAGACGCGCAAGGAAAACGCCAACTCCGCCAAGCTCAACCGGCTGATCGCCGAATTGCATGCGCAGCTGAACGAGAGAGCCTGGCCGGATGCCACGCAGACTCTGCAGCAACTCATCGAACTCGATCCCAACCGCTGGGAGTTCTACCAGAACCTGGGGACGATCCAGAGCAATCTGGCACACTATGACGATGCGGTCCGCACATTCGCCAAGGGAGTGGAAGTCGCGCAGAAAACGCTGGGCGAGACGCCCAGCTCCATCAAATCTGACATCGGTGGCATGTTGATCGCCGAAGGCGACGCTTACAACCGGCTCGACAAGCTGGACCAGGCGCTTGATCTTTACCGGAAAGCAGCTGCCATCATGCCCCAGCCCGCAATGGCGTATCACCGGGCCTGCAATGCGCTCAACAATCATGGCCAGGCTGAAGCGGCGATTGCAGCCTGCAACCAGGCCATCGCAGCCGATCCGGGCCAATGGGATTTTTATCAACTTCTAGCGGGCGCGCAGGTCATGGGCGGAAAACAAATGGACGCCATTGCAACCTACGACAAAGGGATCGAAATGGCGCGCAAAGCCGTGGAGACCCAGCCGGATTCACCACGACCAAAGACCGGCCTGGGACAGATGCTGACGGCGAAAGGGAATCTGTATTCGCAAATGCGCCGGTTTGACGATGCGATTGCGGCCTTTCAGGAGGCGGCGCAACTGGCGGCGTACCCTGCGCTCCCGTACTTCAACCTCTGCGCCACGTACTACAACACCAACCGCATGGAGGACGCAGTGATGGCCTGTGACAAGGCGATCTCGAGCGATCCCGGCATGGCCGAAGCCTACTACATCAAGGGCGCGGCCCTGTTCGGCAAAGGCCAGCGCAAAGAAGGAAAATATGTGGCCCCGCCGGAAACCCGCGACGTTCTCAATAAATACCTGGGACTCTCGCCCTTTGGCACCCATGCGGATGCAGCACGCGCCCTGCTGGAAAAGCTGGACGAAGAGGTTGACACTGGAGAGAAACACGCGAAGAAGAAATAGGCCGACTCATCTGTCGGCGGAACAACGATGAAGCCGGCTTCCTTTATCGTCCGGGACGGCGTTCGGGAAACCGCACCGGAGAAGCCCAAGCACGATAATTATCATCAGTCAGGGCAAATTGCAGCGTGCGTCCGGACGATTCATCTTTGACCGTCAGCCGTGAAACATGCCCGTTGCTGAATTTCTGATAGCTGATCGCATATTTGCTACCATCGGATAGCGCTTCGCTTATCAGGTGACCAGCGGGATCGTACTCGTTTGTAACTAACGTGTGTGGTTCTCCGCCAGGAGTGTCGATAATGGAAACACGCGTCATGTTGTTGTTGGAGTCATACTCGTATACCGTGACGCGGCCCTGACCTCGACGTACCCGAACCAGGCGTCCCATCGTATCGTACTCGTAGAGAATCCGATTCCCGGAGCTGTCAGACGCCTGCACAATCCGGCGCTGATCGTCGGGCTGGAATACGAGGCCCTTATTGTCTTGCGAGTTGACTCGCAAGAGCTCGCGATTAGGCCCTCGATCGATTTTCAGGCTGTGCCCGGCGGCATCCTGATAACCGGTCAAGAAGCACTGGTAGTCCCCGCAGGGAAGATATGTCGCCGATGAGCCATCAGGATACTTGATCACAAAGTGATCGCGGTCCCAGGTCATTCGCGCACCGTAGCCGTCGTCCATCTCCTCACGCCCTTCAAAGACCACAGATGGGGCGAATCCGCGCCCCGGACTGGCGCGTTCCAGATGGTCACGAGAGCCATCTTCGCGAACGATATCGATGTACGTGAGAGCAGCTGCTCCATCAGATGTCAATGCTTTGTTAAAGGAAACGTCCGTGCTCCATCCTAGCGCGCGCCGCTTCCGGTAACCAGAAATATAGGCTCTGCGATAGTCGATGGGAGGCGTCGAGGGAAGCGACAGATCCATACTATGGGCCACAAACCGCCCCGACCCAAGTTCCACCCGAAATACTTCCTCATCCAGCGAAGCAGGCGGGGGCGTAAGGCTGCAGTCCGTGGGTATGGATGAAAGCGCTGTCAGCCGGTGCGTCTTATGAGAGTAGACGTGGGAGATGCAGGGCCACCCAGCGCCGTCCAGTCCATTCGCTGAATACTCCGAGTGCACATCGGATTCGTATAGATCATCGCTGCCGCCGTCCGGGATCAACGGCTGGCGCATGAGACTGGTGGGATCGCGGCTAAGAGGCACATGCAAATACATGAAAGCCACATACTTGGTAACCATCTGCCTGGTGCTGGCATCACGAAATTCGGCATTAGGCTGCTGTCCCCAGAGTGCCGGATTCAGGCGGCGAGTGGAAACAACACCAAACCGGTATCCGCCATGGTAGCTATAAGTGAAGTCGTCGTCCGGGAACGATTCGCGAAAAATATCTTCATCGGTGAGGCCAATCAGAACGGCTTCTGGATCTTTCGCAATTTGAGGATAAGCCTGTCTTAAACCAGAAAGAAGTCTTTCAACTGCGTATTGTGCTCGAGCGGGACTGTATGCCTCGCTCATCGTCATTGCCGGCAATATCCCGACCTTGATGTTGAACTTTTTCTGGTAGTAGTCCGCCAACGCTTGAGCAGGAATCGCCTGCCGGCCCATGGGAACAAAGTAGAGACGTCCTCGAGGTTTGAGCTCTTCAGGTGTGACAACGCTGCCATGTACAACTGCAACACCGCCTGAACGCTTGGACCATGGCAAGAGTGCTCCGAGCTTCAAAAAGGCAGATGCGCCAATAAAAAAAGAAGCGAGCAGTCCAAGTATGATAATCAATGACCGATTTGGATTTGCACTCCGCCTCGCAAGCACACTGCCGCACATGGGACAACACGGCTGGTCTGGAGGTAGTTCGGTACCACAGTTATGGCAATGCATTCCGGTTCGATCCAGATTGGCCGCTTCGTGATCTAAAGAATGGGAACAGCTGCCGATAGAGTAACCAGGCTGCATTCCTGGTTCAAGCAAATCCGCTAATTTACATTAGCTTTGGTACATGGGCTACCAGGTTCAAAGTTCATGGCTGCGTGCCCAGCGGAACGAACTCGGTCTTTACCTCGCCATCTCTGCTGATCGTGTGCACGGAGAAGCCCAGTTCGCCGCCCCAGGGGAGCCAACTGGTGGCCGGCGCCACGTGCCACACGATGCCTTCACGCTCAAACACACGCGCATTGTGCCAGTGCCCCACCAGCATGTGGCGCACGCCGAGGCGATGCAGGACTTCCATTTCGCGG
>DASVFK010000095.1:0-13192 GCA_036380095.1 Candidatus Angelobacter sp.
CATCTCTCCCGCCCTGGAGGAAAAAATCGAACAGGTGGTGCGGCTGGTGCGCTCCAAGGGCGTGGGCGTTTACTTTGTCACGCAAAACCCGCTCGATATTCCCGACAAAGTCCTGGGGCAGCTCGGCAACCGCGTGCAGCACGCGCTGCGCGCCTTCACGCCGCGCGACCAGAAAGCCGTGAAGGCCGCCGCCCAAACTTTCCGCGCCAACCCCAAGCTGAACGTGGAAAAAGTCATCAGCGAACTCGCCGTAGGCGAAGCGCTGGTTTCATTCCTGGATGACCAGGGCACTCCGGGAGAAGTCCAGCGGGCCCGCGTGCGCCCGCCCAACTCACGCATCGGCCCCATTACCGCCGAAGAGCGGCAAAAGATCATTCGTGCCTCAAGCATCTTTGGACACTACGAGCAGATGATTGACCGCGAGTCTGCCTATGAGGCCTTGCAGAAACGCGCCAGCCAGCCTGAGCAACAACCGCCGTCGCCAGCCGGGGCGCGCGGCCCGGTGTTAGTGCCTCCGCAGACTCCAGCGACGGGAGCACGCAAAGGCCCGCAACGTGAAACCGTGATGGAAGCCGTCTTCAAAAGCGCTGCGCGGGCCGCAGGCAGCTCCGCCGGCCGCCAGATCATGCGCGGCATCATGGGAAGTTTGTTGAAAGGGAAATAGAAGCGGCAACTCGGTGGGCTGAAATGACAGACCCGCCCCCAAGGCCGGCTTTCGCCCCGGGGACGGGATTTTCCTTGTTCTCGCTTTAGGCCGTCTTCTGTTTCGCCATGCTGGCGAAGAACTCCTGCATGCGCTGCTGCATCTGCTCGGCGTTTAGGTCTTCTTTGTGCGTGCCGACGCCCCAGACGTGGCCAAAGGGATCGACGAAGTTGCCATAGCGGTCTCCCCAGAACTGGTCGGCCACGGGCATCATCTCTTTTCCGCCGGCTGCGATGGCCTGCTGAAAAACTTCATCCACGTTGTTCACGTACAGGTTGATGGCGCCGGTGCACGCGCCCACCGTCTGCGGAGACTTGCTGGCGCCCATGCCGGGCATTTCATCGGAGAGGAAGATGATGGAATCGCCGATCTTCAATTCAGCGTGCATGATCTTGCCTTCCGGTCCGGGCATGCGCACGAGCTCCTGCGCGCCGAACGCCTTCTTATAAAACTCAATGGCCTGGGCTGCGCCTCGCACCGTGAGGCTGGGGGTCACTGTATGGAAGCCTTCAGGAATGGGTTTTGCGGATGTTGGCATGTGATCTTCTCCTTTCAAATCATGGCCGGACCTTGCGCCCGGAAGTGAGGTCCCGTTCATTCTACTCGCCAGTCTGATGCCGAGAGTTGAACCTACGGAGAATTTTTCCTCAAGGAACTCTGCTTCCCAAACCTGCGGCTCGCCGTCAGCACGCGATGTTCAGAATTGAAACGTTGGCTCTGCTTGATGTCGTTCCCATTTAAGACTTGCCGCCTATTTCCCCGCGTCAGCCTTGGCCTGGCTCACAATCTTCGGCGGCGATGCCATCAGCTCTCTCAGGTGGTCCGGCGTGCCCTGCGCTTTTAGGTAGCGATCAAAGAACGCGACGCTGTAGTCGCTGATCACCTCCTGGTAGAGCTTGTTGAGGTTGGTCCAGGCAAAGTGGCCGGCGGCTTCAAATTCCACAAAATACTTGGGCGCGTGCGTCTTGTCGTACGCTCCATCCTTGCGCTTGATCGCCGGCGTTGTGCCCAAATCGCGCGTTCCTCCCTGGTACATCACCGGCGCCGTGATTTGGGCCAAGCCGCCCTTGGAGAGGAATGGGCTCACAAACGGCGAGAGCGCCAGCACTGCCCTGATGCGGCTGTCCTTCCACGATTTCCACCCGCCCGCGAGTCCCAGCGCGGTGTATCCGCCCAGCGAGTGTCCGGCGATTCCGATGCGCGCGCCATCCACCGCCACGCCCGCGAATGTCTTCTCCTTGAGCACCGCGTCCAGCAGCGCCTGCATGTCGATCGCGCGGTCTTTATACGTGGCGTCATTCCACTGCGCGGCGTCGCGGAGGGGCTGCTGCGGCCTGCCCGGGCCCCGCTCGTCATCACCGGCCGCACAGGTTGCGTCTTTGTGGTTGGGCGCCAACACCAGGTAACCGTTCTGGGCCAGGGCTTCCATCAGAAACATTGACTGTGTATTGCAGCCCCCCAACCCGTGCGAAAAAAGCACCAGAGGAAATCCGCCCGCTGGCGACTGGCCTTGCGGCTTCCACACCGCCACCTCACGCCCCGCGATCTGCAAATGCTCCGGTCCCTGAGCGAAGGCCGCTGCCGCCGCAAAAAACATCAATGCCAGGAATCTTTTCATCGCCCTCTTCAAAACACGGTGTCGCATCTTTTGTTGCAGTAGGAGTTTACTTCGGGCGCAAAGTCATGGCAAAACCTCTGTTTCTTCCTGCCGCTTCTTCCCCACTGGCCCGGCCGTCCCAGGCGCACGCGACTCCAGGCAGACAAATCCAGCAACTCTGCATCTAACCGCCGCGAGAGTCCGATGGTTGTACGAAAGGAGCTTTGCATCTGTGAAATACAAGAGGATCGAAAAAAAGCTCGATACGATCATTCAGCTTCTGGAAGCGGTGGTATCTCGGATGCCCGGTGAAATTGCCAAGGGAGCGGCAGCGGCGGCAGCGGGCGATCTTCAAGCGCCGGAAGCGGTGCCTTTGCAGCCTCCGCTGCTCGCAGATACGCCAAAGGGCCGGCGCGATCCGCTGGCCTTGATGGAAGACCGGGAAGAATGGCTGAAGATCGTCGAAGGCTGGAAATAGCCGCACGCCCTCGCAATCACTCCATCAGGTCGGTAATGATGATGTCCTGCGGTTTCTCCACGGGAAAGCCGGCCTGGCGCACCTCCATGGCTACCTGCGCCCAGTGGTGGATGCTGTGCAGCGCCGTTTGCGCCAGCAACTTGCGGCTGGAAACCGTTACCGGCCCAAACGTGTGCTTTTGCCGCAGACCTTCTTCGTTCGCCGATTCCACAAAGCGGAGCAGTTTCTCCTGCGCCTTCTGGTGCCGCTGCAGCAATTCCTCCAGCGTTGGCGTTTCCTGCTTTGCTTGCGCCGGCCGCGCAGGGTTCTCCCCTGACACTTGAGCGGCAAAGAAAAGCTCTACATCAAAGATATGGCTGACCAGATTGCGCAGGCTCCCGGTCCTGCCGCCCACCTCCACATCCAGGGCGTCCGGATGCTCATTGAAATACTTGATCCAGCGGCCGGCCAGGTAATCGCTATAGTGAAACAATTCGCGGAAGGAAATACCAGGTTCCATGCTGCTCATTTGCGTCTCTCCCACGGCAAAGAGTCTAGCGCATGCACGCGCCTCGAGTGTGAGCTGGCGTGAAGAAGGCATGCAAAAGGCGTAAAGTCGTTGCGCGGCTTTACGCCTCTTGCGTCAGCTTGAGCTGGATTGGTTTTCTTCTTACGCCGCGAGTCTCTCTTCGCGGATCTTGTTCAGTTTGTTCAATTGGTCCGGTGTAAGGATGTCCTTGACCCCGGTCTCCACTTCGCCGTGGACTTTGGCCAGCAGGTCGACCACGCGGGTGCGGTCCTGCAGGAATTCCTGCAGCTTGGCCCGATTGGTGGCGATCGCGTCGACCAGCAGCGGCTTCAGGTTGCCGACATGCTCTTCGATCAGCGACCTCAGTTCGATCTTCTGGTCTTCGTTGAGTCCGAGCTCTTTGCCAAGGTGTTGCAGGCGGGTCTTGACCCTATCCCGCACTTCTTTTCTCAATTGCTCGTTGAACGGCATGTTTGCTCCTGTCCTTTCTTTAGAGGTTCCATGAAATGATGGGTTCGCGTATCTGTGGATTTACGGCGCCGGAGCGGCGATCATCCTCGCCCGCCCGAGCGGTCCTTGGGTTCTTTAGTTTGCGTTTGTTGCATCGAGCGAGTGAGCAGTTTTTTTCATTACTTCACTCGCAACGGTTTAGAAGCCGGCGTTGGCCTGCGGGTGGCCTCTTGTACGCCCCCTTTTTCTGAGCTGCGCCACCCTGCGCTTTTCGGTGCTGGCTCGCTTACTTTTGCACGCACTTTTTTTTGGGGTCGCTTGCTCTCTCCGCGCGATGGAGCGTAAGGTTGATTACGCTGCGTTGTTCCATCCTGCCGCCCGTTGTGACGGTACCACTTTCACCCCTCAACGAAAGGAGTACCTTGTATGTTTACCCGTATTGTTGAAATCAATGCGAAAGCCGGAAAAGGCAAAGAACTTGCCCGCACTCTCAGCGATAAGGTGCTCGCAGTCCTCCGTGACCAGCCGGGATTTGTTGACCTGATTACGCTCCAGGGGGACGACAATCCAGATCGCGTGATCGGCATCAGTTTCTGGAAAACCCCTGAAGACGCGAAAAAGTACAGCACCCAGGGATTCCCCAGGGTGAATGACCTGATTCGCAACGTCATTGAAGGTACGCCCCAGGTGCGGACCTTTGATTTGGTGGCCTCCACCGCTCACAACATCGCCGTCAAAGCGGCCTAAACACCTTTCATCGCGGACGCGGTCCAGCCGGCCTGCGTCCGCCGTCCTCTGCCTCTGCTCTGGGGACTCCAGGGCTCTAATCACATATGTGATGTGAATCACAGCCTGCGCGTGCTCCGCCCCGTAATATGCCGCAGACGGAAAGTAGCCGCAGGTTCATGCGGTCCCCGATAGCCGCTGCCTTTTATCCGGCCGAACCCAGGCATTTTTGGAAGCCCTTCTTCTTTAGCACCGAAACGTGAGGTGGAACGTGCGTATCCTGATTGTTGAGGACGACCCCAAGGTGGCCAGGACCCTGGTCAATGGACTGGAGGCGGACCGTTTTGCCGTGGACCTGGCGACCACGGGCGACGACGCCCTGCACTTGGTCGCGGAAATTGACTATGATGCCGTGATTCTCGATTGGAACCTTCCCGGCGCAAACGGCCTGGCCGTGCTGCAGCGCCTGCGTAAATCCGGTTCGCGCGCGCGCGTCCTGTTCCTGAGCGCTCACGATGAAGTCGCTGACCGCGTGGCCGCCCTGCGTTCCGGCGCGGACGATTTCATGACCAAGCCATTTTCCTTTGAAGAGCTGCGCGCCCGCCTTCATACACTGTTGCGCCGGCCCAAGGAAAACCTCGACAAGCTGGTGGTGGACGATCTTGAACTCGACCGCACCCGCCGCACCGTGACCCGCGCAGGCAAGCCCATCACGCTCACCCAACGGGAGTATGGCGTCCTGGAATATCTCATGCGCAACGCCGGCCGCACGGTCACGCGCTCCATGATCGTGGAGCACGTGTGGAACCTCGGCTTCAAGGGCCTCACCAACATCGTGGAGGTCTACATCAACTATCTGCGCATCAAGATTGACCAGCCCTTTGGCCGGCCACTGATCCATACCGAACGCGGCGTGGGCTACAAGCTGTGCGCTCCCGAGCATGAAGTGCGCACGTCGTTGGAGCCGGACAACACTCCGCGCCTGCGCACCTGAAACGGCCTTTGCTTCGCAAGCACTAAGTCCGCGGCTTTGGGCCGCGGACGCTACTTCCGTTTGCTCTTTTTTGTGGTTTTCCTGGGAGCAGGCTTTTTTACAGGCTTCGGCCTGGCTGCTTTTTTGGCCGGTGCTTTCTTCGCAGCGGTCTTCACTGGTGCAGGGATGGGCTTGGCTGGCGCAGCTTTCACAGGAGGGGCCGCTGCTTTGCCTGCGATAGGCGCAGGTTTGGCTGGCGGGGCTTGTGCTGGGGCTGCAGGCGCCGGCGCGACCGCCACAGCCACGGCATTCTTGGGCTTTCTTCCACGTTTCTTAGGACCGGGACCCTGCTGGGCCGCTTCCGCGGCAGGCGCCGCAGCAGGCGCGCCCGCTTCCTTTCGTGCTCCCCGTCCGCGACGCGGCGGTGGCGGCGGTGGCGGCTCCGGCGGCGAATACGGCGTGAGGAACTTTACGATCTCATTGTGCGAGCGCAGCTTGCCATCCAGCAACAGCAGGAAGGCCTGGTCCATGAGCTTCTTGTAGTCCGGAAGTTCCGGCGTGATGCGCATCTCCGGCATTTCCGGAAAGGGCAGCTTCTGCTTCAGCAGGGGCCACTTGTTGAGAAAATTCTTTAGCTTCTGCTCCACCGCCTGCGGACGCGAGGTGATCGCCGTAAACAGAATCGTTTCCGGGCGGCTCTGCATCAGGAATTTCCACGTCGCCGAAGGCTGCGCCAGGTCTTTCGCCACCAGCCGCTTCGCGAAGTCCTTGGCGTCGTCATCGATCTTGCGCCAGCGTTCCACAAAACCCTTGTTGGGGATCTGCTTCTGGATCGCCGTAATGTCCTTGTCGCTCAGCTTGCGGGTAAGAAAGTGCATGACCAGCGGGCTTGCATCCGGGTTCAGCCCCACGTCCTGCAATTGCTGTTTCACTTTAAACAACTGCGTCATGCCTGCGCTATCGATCTTGGCCACGGAAAGATGCGGCGCCAGCACCTTCAGCCAGCCTTCTTTTTCCAGCGCCTTCATCACTTCTACGGGATTGTCTTCATGTGCCAGCTGCTCCACTTCATGCCCGCGCGCCCGGTCCGTGATGTTTTCGATGTAGTTGTTTTCCTTGGCTGCGTCGTAGCGCGCCTGCGTTCGTTCCTCAAGGGTCCAGTGGAAGCGCGTAGCCAGCCGCGTGGCCCGCACCAGCCGTGAAGGCTCTTCGTAAAACGCGTAGTTGTGCAGGATGCGCAGGTTCTTGGCCTCGATATCGGCCATGCCGTTGAACGGATCGGTCAACAGCCCGCGCGAGCCCGGATTCAACGATAGCGCCATGGCGTTCACCGTGAAGTCGCGGCGGCGCATGTCGTCGTAGATGGTCCCGGGAGTGATCTCGGCCGGCTTCCCCGGTTTGTCATAGCGTTCTGAGCGCGCGCTGGTGACCTCTGCCCTGACGTTCCCAGGAAGCAGCAACATGATGGTGCGTGTGCTTTCGTCCACGCCTTCCACCACTGCGCCGGTCTTTTCAAAGTCTTTTTGCAGCTTGAGTGCGTTACCCTGGACGGAAAAATCCAGGTCGCGAATGATGAAGCCGCTGATGATGTCCCGCACCGCTCCACCCGTGAGGAAAACGTTCATCTCATGGGCGCGCACCACCTCAGTCACCAGCGCCAGAGCTCGCTGCTGGTCCGGTGAAAGCCGGGTCTCCATGAGATAGATAAAATCTGCCATCAGCTTGGACGCACACTGTTCCCGCCCCGGCCTCCGGTCGAGCGGGTTGGCCCTTCTCCTTGACTCACTGTAAGTTGCACGTTATACAAGACTTAGACGCTTACCGCAGGGACAGCACAAACCCGAAACAATATCACAAAGGTTAACCCTTTGGCTACCATAGCCGGGTGCCGCCTTTGATACCCCCGCAATCGTGCGAGAATCAGAGTTTACGCTATGCCCTCCACCCATAAGAAAGTCATTGTGCGCAAGATGGGACGCGACTCCGTGAGCGGTTACGTTGCCCCGGCGCATTTCGTCGTGGAAGGCAAGCTGGAGCTGCTGAATCCTTCCGGCAAAGTGGTCCTGATCGACCTGGCGGAAGTCAAAAGCGTGGACTTTGTGCGCGATTTCAGCGAGCCCGGTGGCCCCGGACGCAAGACCTTTACCACCCGGCCCCGCACCGAAGGCCTCTGGGTACGCCTCCGCTTCACCGACAACGACGTGCTCGAAGGCATGATGCCGAATGACCTTCTCCAGGTTGCTCCGGAAGGCTACCTGCTCACTCCGCCGGACACGCGCGGCAACATCCAGCGCGTCTTCGTCCCCAAAACCTCGCTGGAAGAGATCAACATTCTGGCCGTGATTGGCCGTCCGGAATCCCGCCGCAAGCCTGCAGCAGGCGCCGACGAGCGCCAGGAACGCCTGTTTACCGAACAATAACCATATTTCCCTGACGCCGCCCTCTCCTACACATTACAATCACGGGTTCGGCTGTTGTTCAGGGCAAACTCTGAGTGGATGCTTCCCGTGCGGGGTAAAGCAGGGCCTGCAGCGATTGAAGCGGGCAAAGGAGTCAACTGCGTATCTTTGCCTGCGTTTTCGACCAAGAGTTGTCCGGCTTCAGCCGCTGAGGTAAAACTCAAAGGGCAGTCCAAGCATGGACGGCTCCAGGATTTTTTTCAGTCATGAAGCTCACGGAAATTGCCGCCCGGCTCGGCGCCAGAGTCGAACCGCCTCAGGCCGATATCGAAATCACCAGCGTTGGCGCCATCGAGTCTGCGCTGCCGGGCCAGCTCGCCTTCATCGCCAACCCGAAGTACGCGGCAGCAGCAAAAACCACGCAAGCCTCCGCCATCATCGTGGACGATAAGTTCCCCGCCCTCGACCGTCCCCTGTTGCGCACCAAGAACCCCAAGTTGGCTTACGCGCTGGCGGCGGAACTCTTTTACCAGCCGCCGCAATACCCCCGCGGCGTACACCCTACAGCCGTGGTGGATCCTACCGCCAGGATCGGCGGGAATGCCTCCATCGGGGCTTATGTCGTGCTTGGAGCTGATGTGCTCATCGGAGAAAATTGCACGCTGCTGCCCCACGTGGTGATCTACCAAGGAGCAAAAATCGGCAACAATTTTTTCGCCCACTCCCACGTCTCCGTGCGCGAAGGGTCTGAGATCGGCAACAACGTGCTGCTGCAGAACGGCGTGGTCATCGGCGCGGACGGCTTCGGTTTTGCCAAAGATGATTCCGGACGCTGGTACAAAATCCCGCAATCGGGCAAGGTGGTGATTGAAGACGACGTGGAAATCCAGGCCAACTCTTGCATTGACCGCGCCAGCCTGGGTGAAACCCGCATTGGTCGCGGGACCAAGATCGATAATCTGGTACAGGTCGGGCACAACTGCCTCATCGGGGAAGATTCCATGCTGTGCGCGCAGGCGGGCCTTGCCGGCTCCACCGAACTGGGCCGCAATGTCATCCTGGCCGGACAGGTTGGCGTCGCCGGCCATTGCAAGATCGGTGACAATGCCATCGCCACCGCGCAAAGCGGCATCCCAAACGACGTGGAGGCAGGCAAGCTGGTCAGCGGTTATCCCGCCATTGACAACAAACTGTGGCTGCGCAGCGTGGCCGTATTCAACAAACTGCCTGAACTCGCCAAAGCTGTGCGCAAGCTGAGCGGCGAGAAGGGCGAATGATCCGAACTCATGACTGAAGTCCGCACAGAAACCGCCAAGAAACCCATCCGCGTTCTTCTGCTTGACGACCGTCATGACAACCTCATCCTGCGCTCCGCTATCCTGCGCAGCCATGGTTATGAAGCTGTGACATCCGCTTCCGTGGAAGAAGCCGAGACCCACCTGCACGATATTGACATCGCCGTGCTCGACTATCATCTGGGTGCGGGCAAGTTCGGCACCGAGGTCGCACAGTCGCTGCGCGACAAGCGCCCGGAAGTCCCCATCATTATTCTTTCCGCCACACTGGAACGAAAGTTCGGCGGTGTGGAAGACATGCATCTGCTCAAAGGCTACAGCTCGGTCGACGATCTGCTGGCTGCGCTGCGCTCCTTTGAAGCCAAGCGCCGCGGCAAGCCCGTGGTGGTGGACGCGCGCGACTTCTTCTACTCGCGCATCGCCATGGCCATGGGCGAAGACTGCGTTCTTGAAGTCCTGGACCGCGACGGAAACTGGATCTACGTGAATGACTACTTCGCCCGTCTCTATGACAAGAAACGCACCTGGTTCCTGGGCAAGAACCGCTTTACCGAGTTCCCTGAGCTGCGCGGCGAGTGGGAGGACATTATCCGCACCGTGGCGGATACGCGCGAAACTTACGTGGACCGCAGTTTTCGCGGGCTGCCCCACCTTCCCGACAAAAAACGCCACCGCTGGAATTGGAATATCCTGGTTTTTCCCCTCAAATTGCACGACAACCGCAACGGCGTGGTGCTGAGCGCGCGCGTGATTGAAAAAAGATGAGACCGCTGAAACTGATCGTGCCGGCGGCCCTGCTCGCCGCCGCCCTGGGATGCCGCTCGCGCGTGGTTCGCGTTGAACTGGTCAACACCAGCCCGCAGCCGCTTTACACCATTGTGGTGGATTATCCTGGCGCCACCTTTGGCGTCAATCAACTTGCACCCGGCAAGACCTACCAGTACACCATCAAGCCGCAGGAGACAGGCGCGCTGAAAATCCAGTTTGCTGACGCCGGCGGACAAACCCACAGTTTTTCCGGGCCTGCTCTCCACCCCAATGACGAAGGCAGCATCCGAGTCGCGCTCACGCAGGCTTCCGCATCGGCCGAGCCCGCCTTGCATTAGACAACCACGTCCTGGCCCATCAAGATTTCTTATTATCAAAACCACTGCCTGAGGAGTAGAATTCGCCCGATTTGGGGCCTGCCGTTCGCTGTTCTTTGCAATCTGTCGTTGCTATTGCTGATCTCTGCCAACAGGAGACACATCATGCCGGAACACCACCACGAGCACGACCACGAGAACCAGGCTGTTCATCACCACCACGACTGCGGCAATCTGTTCGGCTGCGGCGATGTCAAAGGCACAGGGGTGCTGCGCGAGGACATCAAGGACGCCGCTGTCACCCGCCGCGCCTCGGACCGTCTGCTGCACATGGATGAAATCCATCAGGAGACTCTGGACAGTTATCTCACTACCCGCGGACGTTCGCGCCGCAATCTGCTGCGTTCCAGCACTTTCATGGGCCTGCTGGCGACCGTGGGCCCCTGGTTCAGCAAACTTGCCTTTGCCGCGGAAACTTCTGCGGACCCGGCCCAAGCGAAAGGCGGCGCGAAAGCCGGCACGAAGGCTGACGCAAGCAAAGTACATACCGTGGAATCGAATGACCAGACCGTCCATCTGGGCGTGTTTGACGCGAATCTGCCGCCGATCGTCAAGATCGACTCTGGCGATAGCATCAGCTATCCCAACACCTGGTCACACTTCCTCAACCAGATGCAACCCGGCGTGCCGGTGGACAAGCTGGCGGAGCTCAGAAAGAGCAATCCCGGCAAGGGCCCCCACTCCATCATCGGGCCGGTCGCCGTGAATGGCGCTGAACCGGGCGACGTGCTGGAGATCCGTTACCAGAAAATCCAGCCTGTCACTTGGGGAGCGGTGTTCAACAATCCGGGCGCGCTGGGGACCGGCCTGCTGCCGGCTGACTACCCGCAGGGCCAGATCAAATATCTGGACCTCGACCTCAAGAAGATGAATGCAGCCTTTGCGCCCAACATCAATGTTCCGCTCAAGCCTTTTCCCGGAACGCTGGGCGTGGCGCCGCCCGATGGCTACTTTCCGCCGCTCAGCCCCGGCGTCACCAGCTCCGTGCCTCCGGGACCGCACGCCGGCAACGTTGACCTGAGCGAGCTCTGCGAAGGCGCCATGCTTTACATCCCCGTCTGGAAGCCGGGCGCGCTGCTCTACACCGGGGATGCCCATGCCGTCCAGGGCGACGGCGAAATCTCGCTCACTGCCCTGGAGACCCGCTTCCAGGAGCTGCGCATCCAGGTGCTGCTGCACAAGCAGAAGAACTTTGCCTGGCCGATTGCGGAAACCTCAACACACTGGATCATCCTGGGCATGGATAAAGACCTGAACGTAGCCATGCAGGCGGCGGCGCGCAACGCCATCAAGTTCCTGGCTTCACGCGCCGGCATGACGGAGCTCGACGCCTACGCGCTTTGCAGCATCGCCGTAAGTTTCCGCGTGACCCAGGTGGTGGACATCGTGCGCGGCGTGCACGCCATGATTCCCAAGAGTTTGTTCACCGGAGAACTGCGAAGCAAGATTAGCGTGGTCTAGAAGCAGAATCGCACCACGGAGACACGGAGACACAGAGGAAGATTTGGTAATTGAGTGATCTGGTAAGTGAGTAATTGAAAAGCCGGGGACGCTCGCGTTCTTCCAGATCAGCCGATCACCCGATGATCAGATCACCCGATCTGCTTCTCTGTGCCTCCGGGTCTCCGTGGTGGACTTTGATTTCTCTACGTGCAATTACTGGCGCTCGGCTGGCAACGCGCTGTTGATTGCCTGCCGCACCGCTTCCATCAACTCTTCCCTCGTCGCGAACTTCGCAGGATCAACGGGCGGATGAAATACCATGGTTGCCGTGCCCGGCTTAGCGATCCATTGCCCCTTGGGCATCATTTCGTATGTGCCCAGGATGGTGATGGGCACAATGGGAAATCCGGTTTCCGCCGCCAGATGAAACGGCCCTTTCTTGAAGGGCAGCAGCCGTCCATCACGCGAGCGCGTGCCTTCCGGATAGATGGTCATGTTGATGCCGTGCTGCATCACCTCGCCCGCTCGGCGTATGCTCTCGATCGCCGCCTCGCGGTTGCTTCGCTCCACCGGAACGATCTCTGCCAGGTCGAGAGCTTTCGACAAAATGGGAATCTTCCAAATCTCCTTCTTCGCCAGAACGGAGGTGCGGCGCGGAATCATCGGCACCAGCGCCGGCGGGTCGAGATTGGAAACGTGGTTGGACATGAAGATGTAAGTGCCGGCAGAGTCGAGTTGGTCGAGTCCCACCAGTTTGATTCTTGTTCCGGCGATCCGCACCGCCAGGTGCGCCAGTCCCATGCCCACGAAATAAAGGAAGTCGACCTTGCCGGTGATGAACGTCCAGGGGAAGACGACCAGCGCAGCCACGGGAACCACCAACACCAGAAAAAGCGCCGCTGCCAGGGTTCGAATCGCCGCAATCGCGGTGTCCATCATGTGCGCATCGCCCCGCGCAACTCCTCCAGCTTGCGCGGAAGCTTCTCATAGATCCCGCCGAAGCCGCCGTTGGAAAGGATAGCCACCACGTCGCCGCTTTCCAGTTCCGGCGCGACAGCCGCCACGATCGCATCGGCATCCGCCAGCTCCCGCGCTGTCTTTCCGCTCCGCTTGATACCGTTGACCACTGACGATGTCGCCAAGCGCTCGTTTTCCGGAATCGACTCCGGCTTGAAAATCGGCGTGATGATCACCTGGTCGGCCAGCGCCAGGCTCGCTACCAGGTCTTTCTGCAGCACTTTGCGGCGCAGCGTGTTGGAGCGCGGCTCAAAGATGGCCCACAGCCGCGCCGCAGGATACCTCGTCCGCAGCGCCTTGAGCGTGGCGGCAATCGCCGTGGGATGGTGCGCGAAATCGTCGACGATGGTAATGCCATCCACCTGCGCCCTCACCTCCAGCCGGCGGCGCACGCTCTTGAACGACTTGAGCGCCTCCGCGATCACCGGCGGTTCAATCCCGAAGTGCGCTGCCAGGGC
>DASVFK010000096.1:0-20977 GCA_036380095.1 Candidatus Angelobacter sp.
TGAGTTCGCGGGCGATGGCCAGCGCGGGGATGACGTGTCCGCCGGTGCCGCCACCGGCAATGAGGATGCGCATGGGAACAAGGCAAGTCTAAACCATGCTGCTGACGAGCCGCAGCGTGTCCGCGGGAAGCGGTACGTCACGCCTGGAGGGTGTTGTTGACCGCCAAGCCGAGCAAAAGCATGGTTGGCCTGCGCGCCAACGGCAGGGATCGAAGCGGCTCTGCGCTGGTGGCCGAACCGCAGATTCTGTGCTACCGTTTTCGCCGTTGTTATGCGCTCCCTGCTGAAGTTCGCAAAGGCTCGATCACGTCCTTTGGGCCAGGCAGAAGCCTCGGCTATTGAACTGCATCAAGCGCGCTTCTCCGTGGGCTGCTATGGCCGGCGGACCGGCGGTGACTGCCACGATTTTTTTCGCATTGGCCCAACCAAAGTCGGCTTTGCCCTGCTGGACGTAGCTGGACGTCGTGACCAGAATGCCGGGATCATCTCTGCTGCTCAAACCGCCTTCCGCTCTCTTGCCGCGGACTTGCTGGACCGTGACGGCGTGAACGAAGCGGACGCAATGATCGAAATCTGCCTCCGGTTGAATGCCGCCATCCTGAAGACCGCGGGACGCCCCTGTTCCTGTCCGGCGTTTGCCGGATGTTTCAATGAGAGCTTGGGCACAGTGTGCTATTTCAATGCCGGTCACACGCCTGGCCTGCTGGGTGACCAGGCTGGAGTGACTGAACTTCCGGCGACCGGTTTGCCGCTGGGGCTCTTTTCCCACGGCACGCCGGACGCCCCCACCATCGCGCTGCCGCCCGGCGCCGCCATGCTGGTTGTTTCCCGCGGCATGGTTGAAGCCCGGCGCAAGCGCCAAGAATTCGGATTCCATCATGTGAAGGAGAGTTTCCGGCAAGCAATGTCCGGATCGTCTGACCGGATTTGCACGACGATGATCGAAGAGCTTCAGGGCTTCATGGGCGGGCGGCCCCCGCGCAATGACGTGACTGTACTCGCGCTTGCTCGTGATGCCAAGGCTGCTGCAGCTTTCGCCCGATAATGCAAGCGCATGGTGCGTTTGTGGTGATCAAAGTTTTCCTTCGACTGCGGCTTACGTTATCGTTGCTCCTGCGGGCTGGTCGTTTGGGCCGCTTGCGTCCCCGTTCCCTGCATCACGAATTTCATGAAATCCGATTCCGCCAACCGCGAGGGATGCACCTCTCCGCCCACGCCGAAAAAACGGCAGAAGCTCATAATCAACGGCCGCCAGCGCACCGGATCGATATGCGGCCGCGGCCCGGCTCCGTTGTCCACCAGCAGCGTTTCCTCCACGTGCAGCTTCGTGATGTGCACTTCAAATGCATTGGCGCTCACGTTTTTGCCAAACGGCCGGTAAGCATGCACCACGCCCTCCATCTGCACTGGACACTCGCGCACCCGCGGCGGCGCCACGGTTTCTGACTCCATTGCTGTCAACCCGGCGATGCCGAACTTGTCCGCCTCATGGCGATAGCCCCACTGGCGCTTCTTATCCGGCACCGGGTCCTTGCCGGTGGTGAGCGCCAAACGGTCAACGTGCGTGACCAGATCTTCTGAGGGCAAATTGATCACGCATTCGCGGGTGCGGATAAGGTTATCTGAGGTCTGGCCCATTTGGCCCAGGCCAAGCATGCAGCTCCAGCCCAGCCACCACACTGATGACATCGGCGCCAGGTTCGGGGAGCCATCGGGGTTCAGGGTGCTGATGATCGCGACGGGTGTTCCAAAATATAGGATGGTCGGCTCAATCGTTTTGTGCATGCTCCGACGATATCGGCCATGGTCCAAACGACGCTATCCAACTCTTGCGGCCAAACCAGGGACCTGGCCTCTCTTGCTGTGGACTCTTTGGTAACCATTACCTTTGTACCTGTGAGTAATCTTGAGGCTGGCCCGCAGTCCGGTTTAATGTGTGGCTTGAATGCCGCACAAATACCTCGCGAAAGAATTTGAGGAATTCGCCCGCTCTGCTGCCAGCGCGGAGTCGCTCATGCAGCACATATCGCAGCGGATCCATGAGCATATTCCCCGGTATAACTGGGTGGGCTTTTACCTGGTCGATAAGAAGGATGCATACACGCTGATGCTGGGGCCTTATGTCGGCAGCTTCACACCCAACCCGAAAATCTCCTTGGATCAAGGCCTGTGCGGCTCAGCCGCTTCGTCTGGCCGTACCGTGGTGGCGGACAATGTTGCCCAGGATCCTCGCTATCTCCAGGCCTCAGACCTGGTGAGATCGCAAATCTCGGCGCCCGTGATGGTTGGCGGCAGGGCGGTGGGAGTGTTCAATGTGGAAAGTTACTTCATGGCCACATTCAAGTCGACGACGGAGCGCGAGTTTGTGGAGACCTGCGCGAAAATTGCCGCCAGATGTCTTGAAAAGACCGTTGCTCCTGCCATGGTCCACGTATAAACCGCGCGGGTTCGCAAAAAGTCTGCACGATCCACCAGCCTCACATCTTGAAGTCCACTACCCGATTCGTTCCAAGGTGAGAAACAGTCACGGTCATGAGGTGGCCGGCTTGGAAGCCGCTCGCCGCCAAAAAATAAAAGCAAGCCTTTTGTTTTCAGTGATTCACCAGGCCGAGTTGCCCGTACTAAGAGACTCGGCCCTGTCCGCAATTTAACTTGCTTTTAACATTGCCTGCCGCGTTTTCCACCGGCGCCAAAGCTAGAATCGTTCGCATCTTGAAATAAGTGAATGTCCTGAGCACGTCCTGAAAGGACCCTACGCAAATGAAGATTGTCCGCCATCCTTTCCATGCCAGCATTGTTCCCCAGGCAGAGTTGTCTTCTGAGCTTCAAGCGCTATGGCATTGCGTGATCCGCCGTGATGGTTCGCCGGAAATTTTGGTGCGGCACGACGCGCGCAGGAAGGAAGATGCAGCTTGCGTCGCGCGCCTGGAGTTGGTCCGCCTGGAGCGTTCTTTGGCGGCGCCACGAGCACGCCAGGGGTAAGCGATGAACGTCTGCCTAAAGGCCCGCGTCCCGGCGTGCCGGGACGCTAGACGCTGATACGCGGTGGTGGGCCAGTCGGACTGCCCCCGGCGTTCGCCTCTTCTTCCTTTGTGAGAACCGTCACAGCATTTCATCTCTCCGCCGTTGGATGATTGGAGCAGGATTCGCTTCCGGAGGTGCACGCCGTGATCCTAACTTACAGGCTGGTCCGTTTGATTGAAGACAATTCTGAGTCGCTTTCCCGCACCCTGCTGGAGAAGGTACGGACGTCGCCGCTGCTGGCTGAATACAGCAAGGTCCCTGAGGCGGAATTGAAAGAGCGCGTGCAGGAAATCTACAGCCATCTGGGCGAGTGGCTGCTCTCGCGTAAGGAGAAAGACATTGCTGCACGCTACACCGAGATCGGCTCACGCCGCGCCGCCCAAGGCGTTCCCTTGAGCCAGTTGGTGTGGACCATCGCCGTCACCAAGGACAACCTGTGGGAGTTCCTTAAGCACAAGTCCACGGTGGAAGACCTGCCCGGCGTCTGGGGTGAACTGGAACTTCTCCAGCTCCTGGACCAGTTCTTCGGACGCGCCGTGTATTTCGCCGTCCTGGGTTATGAAAAACACCAGACAACGCTGACGACAGTTGGCAAGATTGCGTGAGGCGTCCGAATAACGTCGTTCCACTCACGTTCCCCGGCAACCTTCTAATAGCCGGTATACAACTGGAGCGAAGCCCAATAATACGGACGTTGGTACGAGGGGTGAGATTTATCGTGAAGCATCGCCAGTTTGGCCTCCCGCAAAGCCTCAGCAGTTTTTTTGCGGGCGGCCACGCCACTGAACACATCTTTCATCATGTGAGGCATCACAGCATCATTCACGTTCCATAGCGCGGCAATGACTTGATGGGCGCCGGCACGCATGAAGGCCCAGGCCAGACCGACTGGTCCTTCGCCGTATGTGCGTCCGGCACTGCCACAGGCCGAAATCATGACAAGTTCCGCATTCAGCTTTGTCTTGACAATCTCACTTCCGTAAAGCTTGAAGAGGTCTCCTTGGCCCTTGGAAAGAATAATGGCGGAGTCCAGGGGCCTTACCTGGTTGGATACTCCATGAGTAACAAAATAGAGCACGCGAGCACGTTCCGGGTGAAGAGCAGTATAAGCTGAAGGCGTTGCCTGGTCTCCTGTCACAATAAGGACTTGCGCGGCGGGGAACAGGCCGGCGACCCCTTGGATTTCTGCGTTGGCATTTTCGAGCGGTGGGAATCCCGTGTCCTTCAGGTTCGGGTTTCCCATGATGAGTAGTTGTTTGTCATACTGCTTGCGCCTTGCCACCGGTTTTACCAGCAGCGATACCGAGCTGGCATTCTCTACGACCGCATCCTCAATCCAATAGTGAGGCGTCTTGCCGGGGACAACCAGCGTTTCAAAATTCAACCGGGCAAGATCGCCGTCGGGGATGATAACGACCTGGCTCTGCCGGGGAAGGTATTTTGCGGCAGGCGCGACCAGTGTCTGGTAGAGTTCCGTGCCCAGGCGGGCTGCCGAATCGTCGTCCAGGGTCCTCCCGTTCATTAACGCGTCGTTGTAATCCCTGACCAGCAACTCGATCTTCTTGCGCGAAGGCAGGTCGAAGGACCTGAGTTGCCCGGCGCCGATCAACCATAGAAAAGACCGCTTCGGGGCGAACCAGTACGCCAGGACAACCTGGTGACGAGCTCCCAGGTACGCCTTTGCTTCGGCCACGGTGAACCCTGGATTAGCAGTTCCAGACTGGTGCAAACCTTCACTGAGGGTGTGGACGCGGATGCGTTCAGCCACCTGCAACGCAGCATCCGGCCGTTTCCGCTCGACCAGGAAATCAACGTAATCCTTATAGAAACCAGCAGCACGCGACGAGAACGCCAGTTTTTGCTCGAGCTGTGAGAGAGATTTCCAAGCGCTGTCCAGAGTATCCAGCGTCTTCTGGAACTGGTGTTCGGCAAGAACGTAGCTGCCGCTGGCCTTGTACACATTGGCCAGTTCCGCCTCGGCTGCCCATCGCTGCGATTCTGCCGGCGTTTCCCGGACAATGTGATTCAGCAGTTTCTCCGCATCGGCAAACCGTCTTTCACGAGTGGCGATGCCCGCATCTAGCAGATCAAACTCCATCAGAAGATAACTGTTTGGACTGGAGCTTTTGAGCAGCCCGGTGCGGCCTTGCTGACTGTGAGATTTGGCCTCCTGCGGGTGGTCAAGGGCAAGCGCCAGCGCCCCCAGATTGACTTCACAAATAGCTTTGTCTTCGCTTGCATCGGTAGTGATCGTGCAAGCTTTCTCCCAATTTTCTTTGGCTTGATCGAATTCACCACGCTCAAAATGGATTCTCCCCACGTTGACAAGGCCGATCGTTTGGACGTGCGTCTGACCTTGGCTTGCCGCTATCCGGCCAGCCTCCTCGAAATTGGCGATGGCGTTCTCGGCATCGCCAAGTTCCAGATAGCTCCAGCCGAGATTGCTCAGGATGCTCGCTTCCTGGGCGCCTCTGCTTGTGCTTCCTTGGGCCACGGCCAGCGCCCGTTTGTGCCAATCGATCGCCTCGTCGAAGTGGTCCAACCGTGTAGCAAGCCTTCCCAACTCCTCCAAGGCGGAGACTTCAGTACTTGCAATCTTGCGCTCTTCGGCCAGTTTTACAGCTTCGCGGAAGAGGCGACCGGCCTCCGCATAGTTCGCCTGATCGAAAGCCAGGGTTCCCTGATCGAGTACCACGTCACTCACCAGGTTTGTGGCGTACTTTTCCGCCAGTTGCCTGGCCTCCGCTAATGCTGCCCCCGCCTGGGCAAACTGGCCGGTGTAGTCCAGGGCCCTGCCCTGAGCATCTTTGCGCCGGACTGCGAAATCGCTGTTGGCTAGCTGAGGGGGCGGTGGCGCATCCAAGAGGGAGAGCGCGAGATCATTCTCGCCTTGCCAGCCCTGGATTTCCGCCTTAAGGACGCGAAACTTGTAATTCCAATTAGGATCTTTGGCCTGGGACGACTTTAACCCATAGTTGGCGCATTTCAGGGCACGTTGTAACTCACCGCTATGGGTATACGCGTTGGTCTTCTGCGCAACGATTTCGAGGTTCATGCCGCCGGTGCATTCGTCAGATTTCTTACAACCGGCAAGAAGGAGCAAGAAAAACAGCAGGAGCCCTATCCGCCGGGCGGATGGGGTACCGGCGTCCCGTTGCTGGTGGCGCCGGAAACTGTCAGGTCGCCGCCATCCGAAGGATAGACATCCGCCATGGTCATAGCGGTCTTTGCGGTTTTGGAACCTTGCGACCAAGATGCTCCCGGTAATTTCGCGCCGACGGACTTATCGAGGGACACTCGCAACATGTGCAAGCGGCGAACGCCTTGCTCAAGCGTGCATTCGCCAACGTGTATGATACCGAATCCCGGAACCAACACAACGGGTCCGTAGACTGTTATCCCTTGGGCGTCCTGCGTAAACCCCAAGTCCTGCACAATCGAGCAGACAGCCACTTCAGACAGTTTCCGTTGGCGTCCGTGCCCCTTCCCGATCCTGCCAAATACGCCGGGCGCATCAGGTTTCACTTGGCTATAGAGCATGGCCTTCCGCATTTTTTCAGGCTGCCTATTGAAGGCCGCCGTCAGCTCTTTATGCGTTTGGTACTTCTTTAAGGCATCGTATTGGATCGTGGGGTTGCCACGGTTGCCCGCGATGACCAGGTTCTCAAAGTGACATTCCTTGGGAACGATACTGGGTTCTCCCTTGCTTCCATTCGGATGTATGGATTCGAGCCCGCACTCGATCCGGTCGGCTTCGATCATATCCATGAACTTGAAACCATGAATGACAGAACGGGCTCGCGTGATATGGGCCTTCCGCTTAGAGTCGTAGATGCCCTCCACTATGGTTTCAGCCGAGTCAAAGGAAAGGATGTTTTTGAAATTGAATTGGCCGACCCGGGCGTTCGTAAGTCCCCCTGAAATGGGCAATGAAATGGCAGCCTGCGATTCAATGGCGCCTAAGGGATCAGGCAGACGTCCGCCCAAGGCATGCGCCTCAGCGTGATAGTTGTACATGCTGGTCTTCTCCTTTTCAGGGGGCGCAATGAACAACAAGTTGTGTTAAGGTACCACAAACCTGTAACGTGCTACGTCTACTTTTCCCTTTACCTGGTTGGCGTCGTTCCGCCCATAGATGACTAACTCATATCGGCCTGAGGGAAGGCCGGGAGCGTTGATCCGCAACGTGCTACCTGGTTGCATGCGGTCTGCCGGGATGGGAAAAGCAAGGGAGTTACCTGGCCCGTTGATCTGGCCCTCATAGAAAGCAAACGGCGCATGGTCCGGGATGTCCATGTCCGCCTGAAAGGGCTCGTAGGCCGCTGGCTGCTTTGTTCGAGAGTCGGTACTCTTGTCGCCTGGGCCTCGGTCTCCAGGGCCGGTACTCTTGTCCGCCGGGCCTCGGTCATGGGTTCCCTGACCAAGGTAGACTACCTTGGTGGCGACTACTTGGGGTTGTTCTTTGTGTGCTATCAGCACAAGCTGCACACCAAGGTAAACGGTAGACATGGCGCATACGGCGAGCGCGGAGGCCAACGTCGGCACGGGAGGGAACCAGCCCTTGAGCAACTCTACGAGGCTCCGCGGTACAGGCGCGGGTGGACGGATTGGAACCGGAAGATTCTCCCTGGCTATTTCCCGCCCCGCCTCCATGAACTCATCGCCGAAGGTCACGGCGTCCAGGCACTCGTCGCAATTCAGGTAGTGCTCCTCAAAAGCAGCACGCTCCTCGTCTTTCAATTCTCCCAGCAGATAACGTTCCACGGCCAGGCTGCTTACGGCGTCTTGGTGGTTCATGAGTGGACTGGTCATAGTGTACCTTCCTCTTGCAGATCTTTGACTTAACTCGCCGGGCCTTCCCCCAATTTTTCTCTTGCGCTACGCAGGGCCCGGTGCACTAGAACGCGCAAGTACTCCCGGCTTACGTTGAACGCCCGGCAGATATCGTCTTTCTCCTGCTCGTCAATAAAAACCGCGATCAAGATCTTGCGGTCTTTTTCTGAAATCCGTTCCAGGACCCAGGCCGCCGTCTTGCGCATTTCCTCGGCGCGCAATGCTTCCTCCGGTCCGGTTGCAGGGTCAGGAAACTCAAATGCCTCTTCTCCGTCTCCGTTCCGGTTGGCCTGTTCGTTTCGCCACCATTCCTGGGTAACGTTCTTACACACAGAAAAAACATAGGGGCCCAGCTTTTCCGGTTCCTCGACCCTGTCGGCCTGCACGGCATTCAGCACGCGCAACAGGGTCTCTTGCCGGATGTCTTCTCCGCCGCTTTTCGGCAATCCGGCGGAGCGCAGCTTGATGGTGAGCAGACGGGTGAAGTACGCGCCGAAATGTGCCAGCGTCTCCGGATGGCCCGCCCGGAGACGCGCTAGGTAAGCGGCGTCGAAGGTATACAAGTCCACTGTATTTTGGGACAAGTATACTGCAGGCTTCACGCGCGTTTTCCTGTTTTCCTCCCCCGGCGCGGAGCGGGAAAAGGCATACACCACGGCGCTCTCAAGCTTTTTGATTGGGTCTCGCCGCCGTAATGTATGCAGACGTTTCATTATGACTCGCTGAGCCTGCGGGGTTGAGGCAGGTCTGACCCGAAATAGAGCCCCGGCTGCGACTCCCCCATCACCAGCGCGGAGACTGCGCTCACGGTGGTCATGATCCTTTTATCGTCCTTGACCTGGGTGTGCGGCTTTTGACGCACCACCGCTCCCGGCATCGCTGGCCCCAAAGTTGCCGATCCTGGCCAGGAGCCATCGGCCAACTGCATGCCGCGCAGTGCGGCTGCCTCCTGCCATGCTCTTTGCATGCGCAACCGGAAGAGACAGCGCAGCAGCAAAGATTGCTCAAACGCATTGCCTGCGGGAACCTGTGCCGTGGACTGGCTGACCCGGTTAAGCAGGAACCATGACACCAGGCCTTCTTCCATATCGAGCATTTCCGACCAAAGCTGAAACCGCGAAGCAAGCCGATGCCAGGAGCCGACAGTGTCTGTCTGGAGTCGCGTGGCCAGAAACTCCTCGGCACCGGGGTTCGGCACGGCCAGCGCCTTCAGGGCGATCACGGTGGTGTCCGGCGCGCTCACTTTATACAAACTATCAACCTGGCTTGTCTCCGGATACGCGGCAAATCCGCCGTTAGGACGCTGGCACTTGCGGATGAACTCCAAGGCCCGTGGCGGGGGCGTTCTTCCCAGCCGCCGGAGCGCGACCACGGCCCACGCGGTGGTGTCAGCATCCGCTTCACCGGCTTCCTCTGCACCCCACAGGCCTTCCGGCGTGCGTTTGCTCATCAGCCAGTCGAGAGACTCCTCCATGCGCAAGCGAAAACTCTGGCCCAAAAGATCGGCCGGAATCTCTGCCAGCCGGGTAAGGCAGCACGCAGTGATCCATATCTCCGGCCCTTTGCCGAGTATGCTGAAGTCTCTCCAATGTCCGTCGTCCCGGCTGGCGAACAGGAATTCCAAGCCAGCCAGCACGGCCTCGCGATTGGTGCGCCGTGGTGCTGTCGTCTGGCGGTATACGATCCGTGGTCCTAATGGCTCCGGGGATTTCGGCTGATGCTCAGTCACCGTTTTTCCTCTTGGTTAATAGTGAGAACCAGAGGAAAACCGTTTCATAGCCCAGAAGGGGGATATCAGGGCCTACCTATATGCGTTTCGGAGGCTCTAATGCTTCCTTTAATGTAATAGACAGCTGGCAAGAGCCATCTCTAATTATCATTTGGAAAGGGGCCACAATCCCTGTTGTCTCTGGCAAAAGGTCAGACTTTGCTGTAATTACCAAAAGCAAAATAAACCCAAATCCAAAGATTAATTTTCCTAATTTTGTGGATTTCCCAATATTGTCTGGGCTACTTTTTACTCGCGTTTCAGCCTTCTTCCGGAAAAGGCAGGCTGAAATGCAATCGGAAGCGCCTCTCAGGCGCCGATAAGCAGAACGGACGGAACCACCTACCGGCTTTTGCCTGTCACGCCTGAAGTGTCTCCATCCTCAGGAGCGAATAAAAATGAAAAAAAATCGACGCGATGTCCTCAAGATGGGCGCCATGGCCGGTGCAGGCATGATGCTGCCCACACTCGCACTGCCCCAAACCCCCAATACCAGAGTTCCCGTGCAGGGCGGCATGACCTTTCACGGGCACGTATCCCGGCCCGCCGGACAGTTGAAGACTGCCGCTGCCGGCCTGGCGCAGTTCGTGGACCCGTTGCCCATCATGCCGACCATCCATCCTTCCCCTAACGGTGTCACGCACATCCGCATGATGCCGGCGCTGCAGAAGGTCCACCGCGACCTTCCGCCCACTCCGATCTGGGGTTACAACGGCATCTGGCCCGGCCCCACCATGGAAGTTCGCAGCGGCACGCCGGTGAAGATCAAGTACCACAATGACGCGCTGCCAACCACGCATCCGCTGCCGGTGGACTTCACCATCCACGGCTCAGAAGCCGACAAGCCGCAGGTGCGCAACGTGGTCCACCTGCACGGCGCCAAGATTCTCCCGGAAAGCGACGGCTATCCCGAGGCCTGGATCTCGCCTGACGGCGTAACTGGCCCGGTGCTGTTCAATCCTGATGCGTTTGTTTATCCCAATGACCAGCAGTCCACCCTGCTTTGGTACCACGATCACACTTTGGGCATCACGCGCTTGAACATGATCATGGGACTGGCGGGCGCCTACATCATCCGCGATGCGGTGGAAGATTCTCTGAACATTCCCAAGGGCAAGTTTGAAATCCCGTTGATCATGCAGGACCGGCTGTTCAATCCCGATGGCACATTCCTTTATCCGGTGGCCATCGGCGGCACGCACCAGTTCTGGATTCCCGAATTCTTTGGCGATACCATGTGCGTGAACGGCAAGGCATGGCCCGTGCTCGACGTTGAGCCGCGGCGCTATCGCTTCCGCATGCTCAATGGCTGCAACGCGCGCTTCCTGAACATGCGCATTGTCCGGACAGACGCTTCAGGTACTCCGCACGGCATGGCCGGACCGCAGTTCCATGTCATTGGCACGGATGGCGGCCTGCTGCCTGGACCGGTGAGTTTGACTACCCTACTCCAAGCGCCGGCCGAGCGTTTTGACGTGATCATCGATTTCACCGGCAAGCAAGGCCAGTTCTTCGTTCTCAAGAACGACGGGCCTGCTCCGTTCCCCGGCGGCGGCGAAGTTGTACCCACGGAAGTCATGATGTTCCGCGTCTCCAAGCCGCTTTCGTCGAAGGACACCACCACCATTCCCGCCGTGCTCAACCCCGATGCCATGGACTTCAATCCACGCTCGGCGGTACGCAGCCGCGACCTGGTTCTGACCGAGCTTGACCGCGACTCGGACGGATTCCCCATCATCGGCCTGCTCGATAACAAGAACTGGGACGATCCGGTGACGGAAGATCCCAAGGCCGGAACCACGGAAATCTGGAACCTGATCAACGATACCGGTGACGGCCATCCCAAGCACATTCACCTGGTGCAGTTCCAGATTCTGAGCCGTCAGACCTTCGATCAGACCACATTCGACAACACCGGGCAGCTCGTGCTGACCGGCAAGCCGCAGGCGCCGGCTCCCGAAGAGCAGAACGCCGCGAAGGACGTGGTGAAATCCATGCCGGGGGAAGTGACCAAGCTGATCATGAAGTTCGATCTGCCCAGCGGCACCAATGTGATACCAGGCCACAGGTACAAGTTCGTGTGGCACTGCCATATCCTGGAGCACGAAGACAACGAAATGATGCGCCCCATGGACATTGTGGGTTAGCATTGGCGGCAGCAAGGCCGGCGGGAATCCGCGCAGGATGTCCAGCCGGCCGCTGCTTTTAGATTTTGTTCCCGGCCTGGCCGCCGGCATCGGGGGATCGCCGGCGCAAGCACCGGGAGAAGTGAGCGGGTACCGTTGCATATTCGGATGAGCCCGCTTCACGAGCGGCTCCGGTTTCCGTACTGGAGCCGCTTTTTTGTTCTCACACACGCGCCGCCGCGGGAACCACGGGCCTGATCAATTACAATCTTCCGTTACCCATGCGCACCTTTGAGAGCCTTACGGAACGTGAAATCCTGGCCCTGGCGATTTCACTGGAAGAAGAAGACGAACGCATCTATGCCGACTATGCTGAAGGCTTGCGTCAGGACTTTCCCGCTACAGCCACCATGTTTGACGGCATGCGCGAAGAGGAGTCCGGCCATCGCCGCCGGTTGATTGAACTTTACCAGGCAAAGTTCGGCGAGCACATCCCGCTGATTCGCCGCAATGACGTAAAAGGCTTCATCGACCGCCGTCCCATCTGGCTGACGAAACCCCTGCGCCTGGATGCCGTGCGCAAAGAGGCCGCGACCATGGAAGTAGAGACGCGGCGCTTCTACGAAAAATCCGCTGATCGCATGCAGGATGCCAGCATCCGCCAATTGCTCAATGACCTGGCCCAGGAAGAGCGCACCCACGAGAACCGCGCCGGCGAGCTCGGCGAACTCGATGAAACGGCGCGCGGCCAGGAAGAAGCCGCCAACCGCAAGCTGTTCGTCCTGCAGATCGTCCAGCCCGGCCTGGCTGGCTTGATGGATGGTTCCGTCTCCACCCTGGCTCCGGTGTTTGCCGCAGCCTTCGCCACAAAAAATACTCATACTGCCTTCGCCGTGGGGCTGGCGGCTTCCATCGGCGCCGGCATCAGTATGGGCTTTGCCGAAGCGCTGTCCGATGACGGCAGCCTCACCGGGCGCGGCCACCCTTGGGTGCGCGGCGCCGTCTGCGGCCTGATGACCGCGCTCGGCGGCATCGGCCATACTCTGCCGTTCTTGATCGGCAATTTCCAGGTTGCGTTTGTTGTGGCCGTGGCTGTGGTCCTGGTGGAACTGTTCGCCATTGCCTGGATTCGCCACCGTTACATGGAGTCGCCCTGGCTTTCCGCGACGGTGCAGGTCATCCTCGGCGGCATCCTCGTGTTTTTGGCTGGCGTGGTGATCGGGGAATCGTGAGGTCGTTAACAGTTCATCAACCCCACAACACCCCGCGATCAATCTCCGAAATCTTTGTCCTGCCCGTCAGCGCCATCGCCATTTGCAATTCTATTTTGAGTATCTCGATCACGCGCGCCACTCCCGCTGCTCCGCGCACCGCCAGCCCGTGCAGGTAGGGACGGCCGATCATCACTGCCTGTGCTCCCATGGCAATGGCTTTCAAAATGTCTGTCCCGCGACGGATGCCGCCGTCCACGATGATCGGCAGCCTGCCTCCAAGCTTGTCGGCGATGCGCGGTAATGCCTCTGCTGTGCTGGGGAGCGTATCCAGATTCCGTCCGCCATGGTTAGAGACCATGATCGCAGCCACTCCCGCGTCGGCCGCGCGCGCGGCGTCATCGGGATTCATCACGCCTTTCAGCAGCAGAGGAATAGACATGATTGACCGCAGCCATTCGATCTCCTTCCACGTCAATGTTGGCGCAAGAAGTTGGTCGGCCACAGCTTTCCCCGTCGCGCGCGCCGTGGGCTCAAACGCCAGGTTGGGGAGTTTGAAGTCAGGCGGCAGTTTGAACTGGGAACGGCTCTCACGATTGCGGGCTCCGAGCACCGGCGTATCCACGGTCACGCAGAGCGCTTTGCATCCCGCGGCCTGTGCGCGCTCGACGATTTGGCGCGTGAGCTCACGGTCGCTTTGCGCATACAACTGGAACCACAGAGGCTGCGTTGCAGCCGCGGCCACTTCCTCCACTGCGACCGTTGAATACGTACTGAGAACAAAGCTGGCTTGCGCCTGGTTGGCGCCGGCCACCGTGGCCAGCTCGCCTTCAGGATGGCACAGCCGATGGAAAGCCGCCGGAGCCAGCATCACCGGCAGGGCCAGCTTTTGTCCCAGGAGTTTCGTGCCCAGATTGACTTGGGAAACGTCCACCAGGACCGTGGGCTTGAGACGGACCTTTTTCCAGTCTTCGACGTTGGCGCGCAGCGTGATCTCGTCTGCCGCGCCGCCGGAAACGTAGCTCAAGGCCATGCTGGGCATGCGGCTCTGCGCCAGCTCTTCAAATTCCTGCAAGGAGATGATCTGGTCGAGTTGGACTGGAGCTTCTGGAGAGGACATAGGAAGAAAAGACTACACGAGAAACCTCGGCAAGGAGCATCGCGTTTACTCGGACCCCAGCTCCCAGCCGTCTTTCCTCATCTCAGAGCGCAGCCAGCGCTGCAAGCTGGTGCGGACGGAGGGCGGAAAATCCTTGAATTGAATACCTACGTGCCCCTCCTTGTTGCTCCAGGCCACGCGGCCGCTGATGTCGGCTGCCACTTTGGTCCCGGGAACGGAAAAGGAGAATGAAATCGGAGCGCCGAATTTCAGTGCTTTGTCAGTTTTGAGTCCGGCGCCGCCCATGCTCAGGTTGACCAGCGCCGCCTCAAACTCCTCTTTCCCGTGCCGCACCCGTACCGGCAAATCAAGGTGCGCGCGATAATAATCCTGCTGTTCCAGGCTGAGGATGCCGGCAGGGGCTTCAGCGCTGGACTGGCGGTAGATCTTGAGTTTCCGAATCAGCGTCCGCCGAGAAATTCCCAACGCCTCGGCCGCTTTGCCCTGATTTCCGCCGCTCTTTTCCAGCGCCTGCATGATCATCTGCCGTTCCACCTGGTCGAGGTTGCCGTCCAGGGGGGCGGGGTTCTTGGGTCTCGGCGCAACCGCGGGAAGTTCCAGGTCGTCTTCTGTAATCTCAACGTTTGCATTTTCCGCCTGCAAAACCGCGCGGAAAACCACGTTACGCAGCTCACGGACATTCCCTGCCCAGGCGCATCGCAACAACGCATCCATCGCGCCCTGGCTGAATTGGGAATCGGGGAAATGCTCGTGCAACACCTGCTCGGCGATGCCCAGCAGATCTTCCGGGCGCTCGCGCAGCGGAGGAATGTCCAGCCGGAACTGGGCCAGGCGATGGTACAAATCGCCGCGGAAACGGCCTGCGCGCACCATCTCTTCCAGGTCGCGATTGGTCGCGGCCACCACGCGCACATCTACGCTGACTTTTTTACTTCCGCCCAGACGGTAATAAGGCATGCCATCGAGCACGCGCAAGAGCTTCACCTGGATTTTCAGGTCAAGGTCGCCGATTTCATCCAGGAAGAGCGTGCCCTGGTCGGCCAGTTCAAAGAAGCCAGGTTTGGTGGATTCGGCTCCGCTGAACGCCCCTTTCTCATAGCCGAAAAGCTCGCTTTCCACCAGGTGCTCCGGGATGGCGGCGCAGTTTACGTCAACCAGCGCGTGGTTCGAACGCAGGGAGTGCTGATGGATGCTGCGCGCCACCATCTCCTTGCCGGTGCCGGTCTCGCCCACAATGAGCACGGCGGCGGGATGGCGGGCCACCTTCTCCGCCAGCCTGATGACCCGCTTGAGCGATTCGCTGCGGACAATCAGGTTGCCTGGGTCCGCTGGGGCCCGGCTGGTCGCGACTGGACTCTCTCCAAGAGACACGTATATCGGCGCCTGTCTAGGGGGTGGCAGCGTTTGGGTTGCGCTGGCTGGCTGCTAATAATGTAGCAACTCCGGTGCCCGAGGCAACAGGGAAATCAATCGTGACGCAATTACTTTCGTCGGGGTCATCCCTGCTTTTCAGCGGACGAGGGACCCTTTTCTCCGGTTTACAGGCTGCAGGATTCGTCATACACTTTCCAGTTTTCTTGAATCCTGAAATGAGGCGAATATGCTTTTGAAGAGACTCTTACCCGTCATTTTCCTGGGCTTGGCTGCCGCTTTGGCCCAGACCAACAACGCTGCTCCCGCTGCGAAGGCTGCGTCCAAGGCAGATTCAACCACCGCCAAGAGCGCGCCTGCTGCCGCCGCTCCAGAAAAGATCGTGGCGCGCCCCAAGTCTTTCGATCTGAATGCACTGGACAAGACTGCGGACCCTTGCGAAGACTTCTATCAGTTTGCCTGCGGCAACTGGCGCAAGAACAACCCCATTCCTTCCGACCAATCCCGCTGGGGACGCTTCGGCGAACTGGCCGAGTACAACCGCCAGATCGTGCACGAGATCCTGGAGAAAGCGGCGGACAAGAATCAGAAGCGTGATCCGGTCACGCAGAAGATCGGCGACATGTATTCCTCCTGCATGGACGAAGCGGCAGTGAACGCCAAAGGCAGCAAGCCGATCCAGCCGGAACTGAAACGCATCGCCAAGATCAAGAACAAAGCCGAGCTTATGCAGACGATTGCCTGGCTGCATTCGATTGGCGTGCCTGCGCTGTTCGGGTTTGGCGCGCAGGCGGACCTGCACAATGCCAGCGTGCAGATCGCCAACGTTGGCCAGGGTGGACTCGGCCTCCCTGACCGTGAGTACTACCTGGCCAAGGACCCCAAGTCCGTGGAAACGCGCGAGAAGTACCTGGCGCACGTCGCCAACATGTTTGTCCTGCTCGGCGATACGCAGGAGACCGCGAAAAAAGAAGCCCAGGCAGTGATGGACATCGAAACCAAGCTGGCGGAAGCGGCCTATGAGCGCGTGAAGATGCGCGATCCCAAGAGCCGCGACCATAAAATGAAAGTGAGCGAACTGGCCACGCTGGCTCCCAACTTCCAATTTGATAAGTTCTTCGCCGCCAGCGGCGCCCCCAGCTTCACGGAAATCAACGTGGTGCCGCCGGACTTCTTCCAGAAGGTGAACCCGGCAATCGATTCGGTTTCCCTCGACGACTGGAAGACATATCTGCGCTGGCACACAGTCCGCGCCGCCGCGCCCCAGCTCTCTGAAGCTTTCGTAAAAGAGCAGTTCAGCTTCGGATCCTACCTCTCCGGGGCGAAGGAGCTGCCGGCACGGTGGAAGCGCTGTGTGCAACTCACGGACGGACTGCTGGGAGAAGCCGTGGGCCAATCTTATGTGGCGAAAAACTTCCCCGCCGCCAGCAAGGCCCGCATGCTGGAGATGGTGAACGCTCTGGAAGAAGCTCTGGGTGAAGATATCCGGCAGCTTGATTGGATGACCCCGGACACCAAGAAGCAGGCCGAAGGCAAGCTGAAGGCCATCACCAACAAGATCGGCTATCCGGACAACTGGCGCGACTACAGCTCAGTGAAGATCAAGCGCGGAGATTTGCTCGGCGATGCCCAGCGGGCGCGGGCCTTTGAAATCAAACGCAACTTGAACAAGATCGGCCAGCCCCTCGACAAGAAAGAATGGGGCATGACGCCGCCTACGGTGAATGCCTATTACAACCCGGCGCAAAACAACATCAACTTCCCCGCCGGAATCCTCCAGCCGCCGTTCTTTGATATGACGGAAGACGATGCTGTGAATTTCGGCGGCATCGGCGTGGTGATCGGCCATGAATTGACGCACGGGTTTGACGACCAGGGCAGCAAGTTTGCCGCTGACGGCAACCTCACCAACTGGTGGACCGATGCCGACCGCCAGGAGTTCGATAAGCGCACCGGCTGCGTGGCCGACGAGTATAGCAAGTTCGTCGCCGTCTCGGACGTGCATCTGAACGGCCGCCTCACTCTGGGGGAAAACACCGCAGACAACGGCGGCATCCACATCGCGCTGATGGCGCTGCGCAAGCAGATGGCCAGGGACGCCAAGACCGCGCAGGAGAAAGAGGGCTTCAACGCGGAACAACGCTTCTTCATCGGTTTTGCCCAGATCTGGTGTGAAAACCGCACCGAGGAAAGCGCGCGCCTGCTGGCCAAAACCGATCCGCACTCGCCCGGCCAGTACCGCGTGGTCGGTACGATCCAGAATAACGCCGACTTTGCCAAGGCATTCAAATGCAAGTCCGGCCAGAAGATGGTGAGTGAAAACGCCTGCCACGTCTGGTAAGTTCAGTTCCTAAACTTACTTTTTCTCAAGAGTTGCCGCATCGCGAGTAGATGCGGCATTTTTTTGTCGTGAACAAACTCGCTGCTTGCGAGGGGACGGAAGAACATGGCGTACTGATAACTTTGCCACGCACACGGGTCAAGTGGCATATATCAGCCAGCAAAGGCCAATTTCCCCAAAAAGGGTTCTCCTCTGAGATTGCGTTTCTCTGGATGCCGAGTGTGTGCCTGCGGGCTGTGCAAAAACAATGGCGCGGAAGGGAGAGCGGCCGTTTTCATACTTGGCGAGCGTAAGTTGCGGTTAGCAATTGCCTGGACCAGAGTCTGATCCGAGCGGAATGCGATTACATGGAGGAAGAAAACAAATGAAATGGGGCAGGTGGTCTCTCTTAATTGGCGGCGTCGTCCTCATGATTAGCGTGGGAGTCGCCGGGTACTATGGAGGCTTGTTTGGGGTGATCACCAACCCCAACACGCCGGCCGCCATAGCTTTGAGCGTGGTTGTACTTCTAGGTCTCGCTCTGGTTGTAGTCCTTATGGCTTCCCTGGTGATCGTCTACTCGGTACTTGAGCTTGCCAACAAAGACCAGGCTCTGGGGTTGCCGGAAGGATCAGTGCGCGCTCTGATTGCGTTCAGCCTGGTGCTGGTTTTTGTTCTTTTGGGGGCTTTTCTATATAGAAGCGTCAATGACCTCGGTGCTTGCGCGACTCGCACCAAAATCACCCAAGCGGAAGTTGACGAACTGAAGAAAGAATTTGTTGTGTTTGCCGAGCCGGCGAAGAAGGCCGATGGCGTTACACCGGAAACTGCTCCGGACGGCAAAACTCCGCTTTATAACGTGAAGTACTATACCAAGCACAACAAGGACGCTGACGATTTCGCGAAGCAGATCTTCACCACGTTGGCCACGGTTTTCGTGAGTGTCATCAGTTTCTATTTCGGTAGCAGTGCCGCCACCTCGGGCGCAGGGGCAGTGGCCAAGGCACTCGGCGGAGATGGCGGAAAGAAAAACCCGCCCAGCATTACGAAGCTGGATCCCAATCCGATTCCGGCGGGCTCGACCACACTGAAGATCACCGGGAACGGCCTCGCAACCGTTACGAAAGTCAAATTCGATAGCGATCAAGTTGCTGTCAAGCCGCCGGATGTTACCGATACGCAGGTAACCGTCACGGTTCCCGCCAACCTTCTGACTCAACAAGGAAAGATTGTGAAGGTATCAGTCGTAGGTGACAATGGCGAATCGTCGCCCATGGATTTTACTATTGGCTGAAATTGCCGCATAAGAAACGAGCTGTTCGCAGTTTCAATCTGCAAGATGGCGGCCCCTGCCTGCAATTGCTTAAGGCAAACTCTGAGGTCTGGGGGGCCGCCCCTCGTCGTGAAAGAGGAACGCACTTCGGCCCGCCCGTCGAGGCTGGCACCCGGAGTCATACCAACCCGTCAGAAGGAGTCCGTTCTTAGGCGGTTCCTTCCCCGCAAAATGGGAACATGGCCAAAGTAATTACTCGTGGACCGCTGCAAGCCCAAGTGAAATCAAGCCTTAGTTGTTTACGACTTGAATCAGCCAGCATGTTGTTGAAAAATATAGAGATACTGGATTTGCATCGCAACACGACACTGATTTTCCACAAAAACTAAGAATCCTCTTAGACAGCACCACTCTATGTGCAAGAAAACGCAGGACTTCTCGCACTTGCTACCCCTTACCAAGGTTACCTTTTGGTGAAGATACTTTAGTGCTATAAACGGCCCATAGTCGTGCTTCCTCCGGAAAGGGAGACGGACCCTCAGGAGTGAACAGGTATGTTTGATAAGAAGGTCTGGAAAGTCCAGGGACTGCGCTATGCGCGTTCGCTGCAGACGTTGATCAAGACGGTCAACATGTTCTCAGTGGACCACAAGAGCGTGGACAACCTGCTGCAGCGCAGCTATGAAATGCTGAACCCGCTGGTGAAGCAGGCGCGCTTGCTGACGCTCGGATTCGTGGACCAGCGGTTCCTGCTAAATAACCTCCTTACCAGGGAAGACACCCTGAAGGGGCTGGAAAACGAGCTTCTCAAGCGCGGGATCGGCGCCGTCACGTTTGAAGCCGGCATTACGCTGGCGGCTTACAAGAGCGCGTTGGCCACCATCGCCGCCAGTCCCAAGCTGATTGAAGAAAGCGGCGGTCTCTTGCCTTTTCTGATGCAGCGGCCGCTTGAATTTGTCCGCATTTTTCCCGCAGTAAAAAATGAAACGCGCAATGAAGACGGCGACACCGTGCTGGAAATGGGTTCTGAGGAATACCTCATCTCCAAGGCTTTGAGCAATCTCAATACCGGCTTTCCTCAGGGCATTGAAGCCATCCTGAGCCATATGGAAGTCTCGGGCGGCGGGAGCGCGGCGGGGACGGGCAGTGGTAGCGGAGGCACGGGCTTCGGAGGAGGAGGCAACGGTTTTGGCGGAGGCAGCGGCGCCGGCTCAGCCAGCGGCTCCGGCGTGGGGCCCGGCGGTTCCGGCAGCGGAAGCATCGGGGCAGGCGTTGGTTACGGTGCAGGCGCTGGCGGGAGCAGCGGGACCGGCGGCGGCAACGGCACAGGCAGCGGCAGAAGCCACATCGCGGGAGGGTTTATGGAAATCCAGCGCATGGTGGAGCAGAAATTTGAAGCCTCGCTGGCGAACCCCGATGAGGACCCGGAAAAGGCCTTTGTGGAACTGGGCAGGATGCTCAGCAACGTCCGTCCCGACTTGGTGCTCTCGCACATGGTGATGGAAAAAGCGGAAAAGCTGAAGTCAGCGCCTAAAGAAGAAGTTACCGCCGAAGTTTTTGAAGACACGGCCTTGCGCTGGGCGTTGCGGAGGCTTTCGGCCATCCCCGCGGGCGCGGAGGCCCTTATTGTGGAAGAGCAGGTGTTCCGCGTGCTGGTGCGCAGCCTGCAGGCCACGCATGCGGCCTCGCGCCTGGCGGAGAAACTGGCGGAGTTCGCCAAAGAATACGCCCTGCCCAAGCACATTTATGACAAGGTCCAGGCGGAAATCAAGTGGCTCTCACTCACGCCGGGCCAGAAACTGCGCGAGCTGCTGGGCCTCTCGCATTTCAGCGCCACGGAATTCCGGCGCATGCTGGACCTCATCAAGGACCTGATTCGCCACGGCCAGAGCGATGATGCGATTGCCCTGGGTGTGCAGTACTTCTCGATC
>DASVFK010000097.1:0-3955 GCA_036380095.1 Candidatus Angelobacter sp.
AGATCAATCCCGGCCCGGTGGTAACCACCTATGAGTTCAAGCCGGAAGCGGGCGTGAAATATAGCCGGGTGACCAGCCTCTCGGACGATCTCTGCCTGGCCATGCGCGCGGAGAGCATCTTGATTGAGCGCATGCCGGGCAAATCGACCGTGGGCATTCAGGTGCCCAACCACGAGCGCGAGACGATCTGGCTGCGCGAGGTGGTAGAGTCCCAGGAGTTTGTGGGTAACAAGTCGCGGCTCACGCTTTCGATGGGCAAGGACATCAACGGGCGCATTGTAGTAGCCGATTTGGGCGCGATGCCGCACCTGCTGATCGCGGGGTCCACGGGCTCGGGCAAGAGCGTGGCCATCAACGCCATGATCATGTCCATCCTGTATAAGTCCACGCCGGAACAGGTGAGGCTGATCCTGGTGGACCCCAAGCGGCTGGAGCTGGGGATTTATGAAGGTGTGCCGCACTTGTACGTGCCCATCATCACCGAGCCCAAGCTGGCGGCCAACGCGCTGCGCAATGCGGTGCGCGAGATGGAACGCAGGTTGAAGAGGCTGGCGGAAAAAGGCGTGCGCAACATTGAGCAGTACAACAAGCTGTTTGACAACGTCGACACGCCCAGCTTGTTTGAAGAGGAAGACGAACACAAGCCGCTGCCGCACATGGTGATCATCATTGACGAGCTGGCTGACCTGATGATGCTGGACCAGTCGAACGTGGAAGAATCGATCACGCGGCTGGCGCAGATGGCGCGCGCTGTGGGCATCCACCTGGTGCTGGCGACGCAGCGTCCCTCCGTGGACGTGATCACCGGCCTGATCAAAGCTAACTTCCCGTCGCGCATCTCATTCCGCGTGGCCACCAAGATCGATTCGCGCACGATTCTTGACGCCAACGGCGCGGAATCGCTGCTGGGCAAAGGCGACATGCTCTACCTGCCTTCCGGCTCGGCGCGCGTGCACCGGCTACATGCGCCGTATACCACGGAAAAAGAGATTCACGCTGTGGTGGAGTTCTGGCGGTCGCAAGCGCAGGCGCAATACGAGCAGAAATTCCTGGAAGCTCCGAAGGAAGAACAAGCTGGTGGCGCCGCCGCGGGCGCAGGTGCGGATGGCGGCGAGGGGGACGAAGAACACGACGAGCTTTTCCAGGACGCTGTGCGGTTGGTGATCGAGTTTGGCAAGGCGTCAACCTCCCTGTTGCAGCGGCGGCTGCGCATCGGCTATGGGCGCGCCGCGCACTTGATCGACCTGATGGAAAAAGATGGCATCGTGGGAGCGGCCGACGGACCCAAACCGCGCGAAGTCCTCAAGAGGCCTGACTGGCTGAGCGAAGTGGAAGAAGCGCTGCGGTAGGATCGCCGCCGCAGGCCCGCGTTGACGCACGCGGATCAAGAATGGGGCCGCGAATCGCGAAAGAACGCGAATAGAATTTTGATTTGTGTCCATTCGCGAAAATTCGCGGCTAAAAATGTTTCGATCCTATAGCGATCCCTCGCTTTGCTCGGGATAAAAGCTTTTACTCTCTAGTAACGGTCTTGCCAGATTGTCCCGGATCATTGACCATACTTGCGCACGTTTCCCCTAGATATGACCTTCATCGAACGGCGCAAGCACGTCCGTTATAGCTGTGAGGTTCCGGTTGAGGTGCGCGTGGCTGACGAGCCGGGCGTCTGCCAGGGCGTTCTGGCCGATATCTGCCTCGGCGGCTGCTATGTTTCCCTGGTCTCGCCCCTGCCCGCCGGGACCGCTGTGCAGCTCTCCTTCGCTTTCCCTGAAGCCGCTACGGTGCTCGCGGGCCGGACGGTGACATCGTTGCCGGGCAGCGGCATGGGCATCGAGTTCACCGGTCTTGGCGATGGAGAAAGCAAGTCGCGCCTGCTGGACCTGATCCAGCGCCTGGAAACCGGCATTGAAGACGGTTCCCGGGTCTCAAAGTAACGCATTCAAAAGAATCTATGCGCTTGGGCCGCAAGCCCGGTGTTGGGGGCTGGTCCCTGGGGACAACGTCCACCCGGACGTTGTCCTGCATGTTCCAAGGTAATGACCCTGCCTTGTCCTTCCGGTGGAACAATATCCAGCACTCCGGGTTTGTCGGTAATAAGGAGTTGCAGTATGGCTGAGGAATTCATAGAACGGCGCCGCTATCCGCGCTATGCCTGCGACACCGGCGTGCGCGTCCATCCCGAAAAAGGCAACGCTGGATATTGGGGAACTTTGTCTGACATTTCTCTGGGCGGGTGCTACATCTACACGTTTTCGCCGCTGCCTACGGGGCAGATCGTCACGCTGGTCATCAAGGTCAACGATGCGGAGCTGAACGTTGCCGGCAAGATCGTGAGCTCGCATCCCGGCGTTGGAATGGGAGTGGCTTTCACCAGTTTTGTTCACGAAGGCGGTGAAAACCAGTTGAAGGCGTACATCGAGTTTCTGGCGGCCCAGCCCAAGCCAAAAGATTCAGTCGCGGTATTTCACTAAGCGGCATTGCCAGGCGCCGCAGTCCGCATGGAGCGCAGCGCCACCGCGGCCAGCGCCAGCACTGCGGCAACAATCGCACTCCACAGCACCACAGGATGCCGGTCTGACCAAGGACGATCGTCCGGGCGGCCGGTGTACGCGGCATTGAGTGTCTCTGTCCCAAGCTTCGCAGCCGCTGCGGTCTTCTCCCGCTGAAATAATTTCGCGTAATCGTAGAGCGGCCGTTCGAGCTTCTCGTCGCCATAGTAAAGCGCGAGCGGTCCCTGGGCCGGCGCATCGAAATACAGCCGGCGCTCCAGTTGTTGCAGTCGCGCGTTGTTGAAAGCCAGCGGCGGATCGTCGCCGTTGTGGATGATGACTTTGATCGTCTTCTGCCCGGCGGTGGAGAACTCCACTTCCTGGCGTTCGGAGTCGATCTTCCGTCCCGCACGCACCATGTGGATGCGGTCAATTTCTCCCCGGCCCAGCCAGCCGCCTTTCTCATTCTGGATTTCAACCTCGCGTCGGAAGTTGGGCTGCCCAGGATCAATGCTGAAAGCAACTCGGTCCACGGGAGCGTTTTCCGGCACATCAAACGTGAGCACGGTATCTCTGCCTTGCCGTTCCTGTTTGCCGGGTGCGGCCACTTCGCGCCACACCGGGCTTTGCTCTTCCCGCATCTCAGAGGTTGCGCCTTTTACCTCGTCCGGCTTTACCGGACCGTCAATGGTCACGCGCAGATACCGGTAGGTGGAGCGCGGCAGGCGCAGCATGCTGTTGCCGCCCAGGTTCTCACGCGAGAGATCGTAGAGAATGCTCTCGCCCAGCGCGGCCCAGGTAGGCCCATGCGGATCGTCCTGGCCTTCCACTCGCGCGTGAGCGACGAAATTCTTTGCGCTCAAGTTCAACTCCACGCGGTCATACTCGGCCATGCCGGACATATCGATCAGGAACTGCGTCTTGCCGCCGACCGTGGCCTGCTGCAGCACGGCAACTGCCTTGCGATCGCGCTGCTGACTGCCCCGTTCGACAGCCAATGCATAAGGGACCTCGGTCTGGCCGGCGTACAGGCGCAGATCGCCCAGGTCCGGACGCGCATGTTTCCAGATGGCTTCATCCACAACCAGGTATTGCTGGCCGGCGCCGGAAACCTGCACCGGCCGCTGCTGCTTGAAGTAAGAGATTGAAGGACTCGCCAGCATGAGCAAGGCCAGCAGTCCCAGGAAGCTTTTCATGCCGATGTTCCTCGCGAGGATTTGTTGGAAGCAGCCGGAGCAAGCTTCAACCAATCGCGGTGATAGACGAAAGAGATCCCCATCAAGGCCACGCCCAGGGCGATAAAGCTCAGGATGCGGTAGCCCTTGTCGAGTGAGTACACGTCAAAGATGAAAACTTTGGCGATGGTGAGTGCGATCAGCACCATGGCCTGCCAGCGCACAAAGGCGGAACGCTTCCAGAACCCGAACATCATTAGGCCCGCGCCGTACACCAGCCAAATGGCGGAG
>DASVFK010000098.1:0-6668 GCA_036380095.1 Candidatus Angelobacter sp.
GGGTAAACATGCGCTCCGCGGGACTGCGGGGCGGGCGGCGCATGACGTTGGTTTCTTCCGGCTCGGCTTCAAAGGCGATGGAGCACGTGGGGTCAATGATCAGTTCGAGAAAGACCACGTGGAGCGGCAGCAGGACCAGCGGCCAGCGGAGCAGCACCGGGATCAGCGTGACGCCGGCAATGGGAACGTGGACCGCGAGCAGATACGAGTTTACTTTTTTCAGGTTGTCATAAATGCGGCGGCCCAGGCGGATGGCTTGGACCAGGGAAGAGAAGTCGTCATCGAGCAGGACCAGCGCAGCGGATTCGCGAGCGACGTCCGTGCCGCGCGCGCCCATGGCGATGCCGATATCGGCGGCCTTGAGCGCAGGCGCGTCGTTCACACCGTCACCGGTCATGGCCACGACTTCGCCGTTGGCCTTGAGGGCCTGCACCAGGCGCAGCTTCTGCTCGGGGACCACGCGGGCAAAGACGTTCACTTCGCGAATGCGGGACTTGAGATCGCTGTCGCTCAGGGAATCCAGTTCCGCGCCGGTGATGACCTTCTCCGGGTCTTTGAGGTGGATCTGCCGGGCTATGTTTTGCGCGGTCACAGGATAGTCACCTGTAATCATGACGACGCGAATGCCCGCGCGATAACACTCTTCAACGGCCTGCGGAGCAGAAGCTCGTACGGGATCAGCCAGGCCGATGAGCCCGACGAATTGAAATGGGATTGCCGATTGCTCCGCGGGCAAGTCACCTTCAATCTCCGCCTTGGCCACGCCGAGGATGCGCAGACCGCGCGCCGCCATGTGCGCGGTTTCATGGAGCAGGCGCTCGGTTTGCTCCGGCGCAAGGCGGCAGAGTTGCAGCACGGCTTCCGGCGCGCCCTTGGCAGCGATGAGGTAAGAGGGTCTACCCGGCGCTTTGCTTGATTCAGAAAGGCTTTGTTCAGGACGGCTTTGTTGAGTAACCCAGGCGCAGGACATCACTGGCAAATGAGACGAGAGCGGATACTCATGGGCCAGAGTCCAATCGAGATGCAGGGCGTGAGGGAGCAAGCGCTTTCCCAGGTCGAGGAAAGCTTTCTCCATGGGATCAAACGGCTCGCGCTGGCTGGCCAGGATGCTCGATTCGAGCGTGGAATGGAATTTTTCCGGCAGGCGCGAAGTTGAATCATCCACATCAAGCAGGCTGCCTTGGGCGAAGATGGCGCTTACGGACATGCGGTTCACGGTGAGCGTGCCGGTCTTGTCCACGCAGAGCACGGTGGCCGAGCCGAGGGTTTCAATGGCAGGGACGCGGCGGGTGAGCACGCGCTGGCGCGACATCCTCCAGGCGCCCAAGGCGAGGAAGATGGTGAGCACCACGGGAAATTCTTCCGGGACCATGGAGATCGCCAGGGTAATGCCGACGAGCATCCCTTGCAGCCAGTTGGTGTGAGTAAAGCCGTAGATGATTGCGACGGCGGCGCAGAGAAGCAGGCCGGCGAGCACGAAGATCTTGACCAGGCGGTTGATCTCCTTCTGGACCTGCGTGCTCTGCGGCTGCAAGGTTTCCAGGAACTTGCCGATGCGGCCGAGTTCCGTGCGCGGGCCGGTGGCCAGAACGCGGGCGGCGCCATGGCCTCGCACCACGAGCGTTCCGGAGAAGACGAAAGGCAGATGGTCGCCGCCGGGGCGCGCCATTTTTAGTTGAGCGCCCGGCCTAATAGCGTCTTCGGCTTCGCGGGCTTCATGATCGGCGGCGGCAGACTTGTTGACGGGCACGGACTCGCCGGTGAGCAACGATTCGTCCACGGAGAGGTTCACGGACTCAAGGACCAGGGCATCGGCGGGAACGCGGTCGCCTTCCAGCAGGAGGACAAGATCACCGCGCGCGACTTCACGGCCGGGGATGCGCTTGCGCTCGCCATCGCGGATGACCAGGGCGCGCGGGCTGGAAAGATCGCGCAGCGCCTGAAGAGCGCGCTCGGTCTTGCGCTCCTGATAGAAGGTGATGCCGAGGATAACGAAGACCGCGATGAGCAGCGGAATCGCTTCACGCGGCTCGCCCAGGAGAACATAGACCACGCCGGCGCCCACAAGAAGCAGCAGCATGGGTTCGCGCAGCACGGAAACGGCGATGGCGAAAAGGTTGCGCGGCTTGGCCGAAGGCAGCTCGTTGAAGCCTTCTTCGCCGAGGCGGCGGGCGGCCTCTTGTTCGCTCAAACCGGCGTGGCGGGCCGGGCCGCCGGGACCAGGCGCGGACAAGGGAAAATTCGATTGTGGCAATGCTCCCATGAAGGCAAACCCGTGTCACTGCTTCCATTGTGCGGCGGCACAGCGCAAACTACCTGTGATTCGCGTCACCTGGCAGGCGGCCTTCATTGCGACCCAGCCTGCTTTGCGGCCACCTGGGGCTCGTGACTGCGTGGATGCCAAACATCGAGGATGGTGGCATGTTTGTTCATCACGGACATGGTGTAGCGCTCGCGGGCGGCGTTGGAGACCAGGGTGAGATCGATGCGCTCCACCGGACTGTGCTCGAAGTCGATGGGATAAGGGCTGTCCTGGTAGAAGACCTCGGCGCCGGGGGTGGCGTCACTCATATCCTGCCCGCGCCACTGCGGTTTCATCTCTTTGGCCAGATCGAGCTGGGCCGCGGTGGGCGCCGCCGGCTGCACCACCACGCTGGCGGAAAAACCATTCAAGATGCAATCTTCAGCGCAAAGCTGGCGCAGCTCGGCGATGGCGGAGAGAGCGTTGCGCAGGGAAACGTCCTTATCAAAAAGGAAGTGGACTTTGGAGACGCGGACGTCAGGATTCAGGTGGGAGCGCGAGCCATCCACGGCGTAAGCCACGAGCACGCGGATTTCACCGAGCGCGGTGCGGCGATAGAAAACGTCGTCCACGTTCTTGTAATTATCGAAATAGTACTGATAATCGGCGGGGCGGATCAGTTTTTGGAGCCTGGGAACAAAATACTCCGGAGGCTTGCCCAGGCGATGGCGAAGGTCGTCTTGCTTCTCCCAAAGAGTAAAGAGCGGAGGCGGCGCGGGCTGGGCCTGCTGGGCGGCACTGCTTTTGCGCGCTTTGCGGGCGCTCGGGGTGGGCGCTTGAGAGAAGAGCAAGGACGAGAGCAGAAGTATAAGGATGGCGGAGCGGAGCATGGGCGCCTCCCGGGGACTTCAAGGGAAGTTAGAAGCGGAACGAGGCAGAGTGGTTGGATGGGAAAGGCGGTTATTGAGAATGCCAGACCTCAAGTACGCGTCCATCTTTCTTTTGAATTCTTAGTTGTGGGGTCCCGCCACGCGAACCGGGCTTGAGCGTACCCGTAGACGGTCCACACGCCATCCTTAAATTGAACGTGATACGGATTGTATTTGGCAATTTCCTCGGATGTGAAAATGCGAGCAAATACGGTTTTTGCGATGTTAACTGCAGTTTCTTCATCGGGGACGATTCCTTGCGGCGGTAACGGAGTTGCCTTGCTGCGACCGCCGAGAATCCCGGCAACGGCAAGCAGGAAAATGAGCAACAAGGAGAGTCTTCGGATCATACGTCACAATCATGAGGCCGGAATCGGCAATAAGCCAGCGGCCTTTTGACATACGAAGCAGTTCGCAACCATGTTCGTGGTTGAAATTCCCTGAGTCCGCGTGGTGACGGACAGTCTGTCGGGATTCTTCGACTCGCCCTCACTCCCCTTCGCAAGCTCAGGGTCGCTCGGACTCGCTCAGAATGACAGTTGTGTGATCTGGGCAGCGGTTGTGAGCGGCATGGAAAGCCATCGCTACTTCTCATAGCGATTTTGCCAGGCGGAGGCGGATTTGTCGTCTGCGCCGCGAAGCTCACATCCCAGGTACTGCATGAACTTCTGTTTCGATTCTCTCTGCGTGTGCCGGGCAAGGATTTTCAGGTCAGGGAATGAAACTTCATAGGTAAGGAAGGTGCCGGGATGCTTGCAGACGCTGACGTCTACGACTTCAGCCACGGCCAGCAAACGATCTGGCGCCAGCCATGCCAGCACGGCAGTGTTGGGTAACAAACGGGCGTCGCACTTGCCCTGAAAGCCGAAGGCTTTCTCCACGGGACGGGACACATCGAGCTTTGTGAGACCGGATTCCTTCACATAGAAGATGTACGCACGTTGATCAAAGCCACCACCGCCCTCGGTTTCATTGACGGCAAAGGAACTGGAGTCAGGCGCCCAGAGGATTTCGGAACGAAAGCCGTTGAGCCTGGCTTTGAACCGTTTTTGGCCAATCCGTACCAGCAGCGACATGTACTGCCCTTCAGGGTCGCTGGGGTCTTCTACGCGCAAGGCAGCAACCGACTTTTTTCCATCGGGAGACTTGATGGGACCGTGGCCGTCTTCTATGGCGACACGGGCATAGAGCGTCTGGTTTTCGCAGGGGCCTTTGGCGGGAGCAGGGCTATGTGCGAGGGAGGGGCACACCAAGGCGAGAATGAGAATTGCCGGGAATTGTCGGATCATTTTCGTGGGTTGCAATGGAATCATGGGGCCAAATAGACCAAAAAGCCAGCGTTTCTCACTTGCGTGCATCCTCCAGCCCGGTTGATCTAACGTAGAGTCGAGAATGAATGGTGTACCGCAGGAGGATAGCCGATGAGCAAAGGCCGCATGGAAGCCTTCAGTGACGGGGTGCTGGCCGTGATCATTACCATCATGGTGCTGGAAATGAAAACACCGCATGGAACCAGCCTGGCGGCGCTGGAGCCGGTGATTCCCGTGTTGCTGAGTTACGTCTTGAGTTTTGTTTACGTGGGGATCTACTGGAACAACCATCACCACCTGCTGCACGCAACGCAGCGCGTGAACGGCGCCACGCTGTGGGCCAACCTGCACCTGTTGTTCTGGATCTCGCTCATTCCGTTCACCACGGCCTGGGTGGGAGAGAACCACCTGGACTCCTGGCCGGTGGCGGTGTATGGCGTGGTGCTGATGCTGGCGGGGATGGCTTATTTCATCCTGGCGAGGGTGCTGATCAGGCTGCATGGGCACGGTTCAACGCTGGCCACGTCCATTGGACGCGACCGGAAGGGCCAACTCTCAATCCTGATTTATGCCGCGGCCATTGCACTCGCGTTTATGCAGCCATGGATTGCCACGCTGGGTTATGTGGTGGTTGCCATCATCTGGCTGGTCCCTGACCGGCGCATCGAAAGGAAGATTGCGGAGTGAGGCCGATTTGGTAATTGGGTAAGTTGGTAATTTGGTAATTGAAAAAGCGTGAAAACTGATTAACGAAGTTGACGAAATCGACTGAAGCGCGCGCGTCCGGAAGCATGCGTTCCACCACCGAGGCTTGTTTCTTATTGTCGCTCCACCGAAGGCTGGAGCGCAGGGAAGCGGAGCAGCAAAACAATTTAGCGGGCTAGCGCGTCTATTTCCCGCCCTTCGCGAAAAACAAAGGCGCGAAGGACTGATTGGATAAGAGCGAAGGCCCCGTCCGACCGAGTATTCTTTGTTTGACGACGAAGACGACTGGGAAGAAAGGAGCCTTCAGATGATCATTATAGGTTGTGATTTTCATCCCAGTTGGCAACAAATCGCCTTCGTAGATACCGAAACGGGAGAGACCGGGGAACGGAAACTGGTGCACGGCAACGGAGAAGCCGAGCGATTTTATCGCGGACTCCCCGGGGCTGTGCGGGTGGGATTGGAGTCATGCGGAAACAGCCACTGGTTTGTGGACCTGGTCAGTGGCCTGGGGCATGAGGTGTGGGTGGGCGATGCCGCGCGAATCCGGGCCAAAGAAGTGAGGAAGCAGAAGACGGACCGGCGCGATGCTGCGCTGATCCTGGATCTGCTGATGAAAGATGATTTTCCGCGCATCTGGACGCCGTCGAAACAGGAGCGCGATCAACGGCAGCTGCTCATCCATCGCTATAAGCTGGTAACGCTGCGGGCCCGGGTGAAGAACGAACTGCAACATCTGGCGATGAACCAGGGGATGCAGAAAGGCCGGTCGCTGTGGAGCAAGGAAGGCCAGAAGCTGCTATTGCAGCTGCCGCTGGACTACTGGGCGGGAGTCAGGCGGCAGAACTTGCTGGAGATGCTCAAGGGGATGGACCAGCGGATTGTGGTGCTGGACCATGCGGTGAAGAAGGCGGCCGAGGAGAACGAAAAAGCCCGGTTGCTGATGACGCAGCCGGGGGTGGGGCCGATCACCTCACTGGCCTACGTGCTGACCCTGGGAGAGGTTGCCCGATTCCAGCGCGGGAAGCAGGTAGCCAGCTATCTGGGGCTGATTCCGCGCGAGTACAGCTCGGCCGGCAAGCAGCATTTCGGCGGGATCAGCAAGCAGGGCAATCGCTTCATGCGCATGCTGCTGGTGGAAGCCGCAACCGTAGTGGTCCGGTACGATCCCCAGTTTCGTAGTGAGTATTTGCATCGCTGCCACCAGAAGCCGAAAGCCGTGGCCAAGGTGGCGGCGGCGCGTAAGTTGGCCATACGACTCTTCTGGATGCTCCGCACCAACACGCCGTATCCGGAGGTCGTTCGCATCGAGAGCAGCCCGCGGGTGCCCCTGGCCGGCTAAGAACCGGCCGAAGGATTGATTGGGCGCTCTCGCACCCAACTGGAGGTTGGGTGTTCGAATAGAAGAATCATGGCCGCGGTCAGGGCCGAATCGATGGCTGGTGGAACGATCAAGCAAAAAGCAACAGCAAAAGCAAAACC
>DASVFK010000099.1:0-25598 GCA_036380095.1 Candidatus Angelobacter sp.
TGAAGCGCGGCGGGTGCACCAGGTAAATGGGTTCCGGCGGCAATGAGGAGTCATTCTCCTCAGGAGATGGTTGGGGCGAAGGAGTGGGTTCGGGCGAGGGAGAGGGTGGTGGAGAGGATGAAGGAACAGGCCATGGTTTGAATTCGGGCTCAGGCTGTGGCCGGCCGTAAGGGTGGCGGAGCGCTTCTGTGATGCTGTCCCGCCCAGGGGAAAATGTCAGGGAGTAAATCACTGTATCGGTGACTCCAAGTTCGGCCACGACGTCCTCGAGCTTGGAGTGGCTCCCGTGGTCGCGGTTCTCGCTGATCAGGAGGATGGCGGGGCGGTTGTGGTTCTTCCGGCGCTTGAGCATGCCGATGGCGTAATACACGGCATCGATGGTGATAGCTTGGGCGGCACAGCCGCAAGGCTTCAGGCGGGAAAGCGCAGACTGAACAACCTGGGGCCTGCTGGAAAAATTGCCCAGCAGGTAGGGCGCTTCACCGTAACTCATGACGGCGATCTCATGAGGACCGTCGCCGACGATCGCTTCGAGCATCGTGCCCAGGTTCTTGAGCTTGTCTAATTCTGCCTCCGCGAACCTGCTGCATTGCAGCACCGCAACGAGCGACAGCCCTGCAGCCTCCGGATTCTCCTCGATGTGCACAGTTTGGGGTACGCCGTTGTCTTCGATGATGAACTGCTCCGGCTTAAGGCCATAGATGGGTTCACCGTTCTTTTTTTGAACCCGAGTAGGAAGGAAAACCAGATTCGAATGCACCGTCAACTTGCTGTTAGCGGTTTGAGTCTGATCGCTGGCAGAATTGCTGGCTAGAGTCTCTTGCGCCTTAGGCTTGGGCGCCTGCTGTGCAGCGAGGTCAACACGGACGAAAACGAAGGTTACGGCTACGGCCAAGCTGGTAAGAAACTTCATATGATTCTCGGCGCTAATGTCGACTTAACCAGAACGGTACAGACGTGCTTTCTTGCGCCGCAAATGACGTCTCACGCCACCAACAAAATTGGGGGCCGCTAGGATTCTAACCACAGAACAATTGAGGGGTTAGCTTGAAGTACAGTGAGCGCTGGCGGCCGGCCGCCTCAGCTCCCGATGAACCTCGCGTACAGACTTCTTGCCACCGCCGCATCATTCGTGCCTTTGATGATGGCGCGGCCATCGGGAAAGAGAGTCAGCTCATACGGTTCGCGCCAGAATTTCAGGACAAAGTCGTTGTGCTTGACCGTACCGTGCGGTTGCAGGCGGGAGCTCATCTCGGCGAAGTTCACCGGCCGATTGCGTTCGTGGATCTGGACGGAATTCCTGCCGCACAGCGTGATCTGCGGCCTTCGTTCGCCGGCAAGATGGGGGAACTCGTGGCGCCCGCAGGTCTGGCAATCGGGCCGTGGGCGTCCGGCCGCGACCTCCGCTCCGTCGTTCGTCCAGAGATCGAGCGAGAGCAGAGTGCGCCGCAGCTTGTCGCGCGCGCCCACCAGGAACTTGATCGCCTCGGTGGCTTGGATCGACCCCACCCAGTTCACGGCGCTGTTCAGGATGCCCGCCGTGTCGCAGGTTTCCACCGTGCCTTCCGGCGGCGCGGGAAAGATGCATGATAGACACGCGGTTTCGCCCGGGATGATGTTCATGGTGACTGCATAGGCCGCAACGGCCGCAGCGTAAATCCAGGGTTTGCCGGACTTCACCGCCCAGTCGTTGATCAGGTAGCGGGTCTCGAAGTTATCAGTGGCGTCAAGAATGAGATCGGCCTGTCTGAGAAGTAGTTCGGCATTTTCCGGGGTCAGGTCTGCGACCTCGGCCTTTACCTGCACTTCAGAGTTAAACGCGGCGATCTTGCGCGCGGCGGCCACGGCTTTGGGCAGCGATTCGGCGGCATCGGCTTCATCGAACAGGGTCTGCCGCTGCAGGTTGCTGGCTTCCACGTAGTCGCGGTCAATAATCAGCAGGGTGCCCACACCGGCCCGCGCCAGCAGGCTGGCCACGCAAGTTCCGGTGGCCCCACAGCCCACAATGGCCACCTGGCCCTGACCGATCCGGCGCTGTCCTTCCGTCCCGATGGCGGGAAAAAGCACCTGGCGCGAATATCGTTCCTCGAATCTCATCGTCTCTGGTTATTATAGGTGTCTGGCAGTAAAGGATTTGGACGTAATCCAGCCGGGCGGGGGTCCCCCATGTCCGCACGGCGGGCCTAACGTGCAACACAGGCCAGAGCTGCTGCCATCAAAGAAGTTAGAACACTCCACATTATTAGAAGGGGGCGATTGCCGCTTTTCCGACCAGTGTGCCTGGCCTTTGTGCTCTGCCTTGGCGTGTGCCGGGCACAAGAACCGGATTCCGCTAAACCAACCGCCTCGCCCGGCCCTGCGCAGGCACAAACGACGCCCACCGGGCTGAACAACTTGCAGGGAATCAAGGTGGCGGCGATTGAGATCAAGAGCCCGTCGGTCGAACATCCGGAGTGGCTGGCGCCGCTGCTGCCGCAAAAAGTGAACGAGCCGCTCGATAAATACCAGGTCCGCCGCTCGGTACAAGTCTTGTATGACACGGGCCGCTTTGCAGAAATCCAGGTGGAAGCACAGCGCAATCCGCAGGGCGAAATCCTGCTGACCTTTGCCGCGCGCGAGAATTTTTTCTTCGGCTCCATCCGCGTGGAAGGCGCGCCCAGCCCGCCCACAGACAATCAGCTGGTCAACGCCACCAGGCTGGCCCTGGGCGAGCAATTTACCGAAGGGAAGATCAAGGCCGCGATTCAGGGCATCCAGCGCTCGCTCCAGGAAGATGGCTACTACAAACCCGCCATCCAGCCATTTTACGAATGGGACTCGCGCAACCAGCAAGTAAAGGTTTTGTTCACGGTGGAAGCGGGCGCGCAGGCGAGGATTGGAGCGGTCTACGTCACGGGATCGCCGGGTGTGAGTGACGATGAGGTCCGCGACCAAGCGGGCCTGCACGCGGGAGACCGTATTTCCTCCGCCCGTCTCACGCGCGCGCTGCAGCGCCTGCGCAAGTCATACCAGAAGAATGACCGTCTGGAAGCCCAGGTCACCGTAAGCGCGCGCGTCTACCATCCTGAGTCCAATACGTTGGATTACACCTTCGACATTGTCCGCGGCCCGCAGGTGGACGTTAAATTGGAAGGCGCAAAACTGAGCCGGCGCCTGATCAAGAAACTCGTCCCCATCTTTGAGGAAAATGCGGTGGATGAAGACCTGCTGAATGAAGGAGCAAGGAACATTCGCGACTATTTCCAGACCCAGGGACATTTTGACGCCGCGGTGACGTATACCCAGGAACAGGCCCCGGGCAGCGACCACCGCTATGTCGTCTACCAGGTCAATCAAGGCGCACGCTCCAGGTTTGTGGAACTGGAAATCCGAGGCAACAGATATTTCCGCCTTGAAGATCTTCGCGAACGCATGGCCATGCAGCCCGCCGGTGGACTCATTCTGTGGGGATTGTTCAGCCAGTCTCTGCTGGCGCGCGATATCCAGTCCATCCAGAACCTTTATCAAGGCAACGGGTTTCTTCAGGTAAAGGTCACGCCGGAAGTGCAGGACAATTACCAGGACAAGGGCCGGCTCAAGGTGACGCTTACCATCACGGAAGGGCCGCAAAGCAAGGTGGGGAAACTAGTGATTGAAGGCAATTCCGCGCTATCAGCGGAAGAGATCCGCGGCGTGATTGCCGCCACGGAAGGCCAGCCGTACTCGGACGCCGTCCTGGTCAGCGACCAGACAGAAGTGATGGACGCATACTACAACCGCGGTTTTTCCAACGTGAAGTTCGATTATTCCACGCAGCCCGAAGCCGGTGATCCCACCCGGATCGACGTGACGTACAAGATCAGCGAGGGCCCTGAAATCTATGTCGACAAGGTGCTCATCTCCGGGCTGCACTTCACACGCCCGAACGTGGTGGACCGCGAGATGAAAATCAAGGCGGAGGCGCCCATCAGCCAGCAGCAGATGCTGGATTCGCAGCGGCGCCTCTATGACATGGGCCTGTTCAATGAAGTGAACATGGCGGTGCAGAACCCTGAGGGCGAGGCCACGCACAAAAACATCAATTTCCAGCTGTCAGAGGCCAAGCGCTACACCTTTAATTATGGCGCCGGCCTGCAGGTGCAGACGGGCCAGCCGGCCGGCACCACGAATCCCCAGGGCTCAACCGGTGTCAGCCCCAACGTTTCCTTTGACGCTACGCGGCAGAATTTTCGCGGGCGCAACCACACCGTGATGCTCAAGACACGCTATGGCAATCTGGACAAGATGGTGCTCATTGGCTACGTGGCGCCCCGCCTGCTGGATTCGGAGAATTTCTTTCTCGATTTCACCAGCCTCTATGGGCAGACCAACGACGTGAAGACCTATACCGCCAGGCGTCTTGAGGGCTCGGTGGAAGTCAAACACAACCTGGACCGCGCCACCACGCTGCTGTATCGCGCCATCTATCGCCGCGTCAGCACCAGCGACCTTAAGATCGATCCCAACCTGGTGCCTTTGTTTTCCCAGCCGGTGCGCGTGGGCATGCCGGACTTTAACTACCTGCGCAACACACGCGATAGCGATATTGAGTCCCACAAAGGATCGCTTTTGACCCTGGACCTGGGCGTGGCGTCACGCGTCTTCGGTTCGCAGCCGAGTTTCGTGCGCATCTCAGTGCAGAACTCCAGTTACTACCAGTTCTATAAGCGCCGCTGGGTGCTGGCCCGCTCTACCCGCGTGGGAGCGGAAGAGCCTTTCGCCGGCACCAGCGCGGCCATCGCCGCGCCCACCGCTCCGGGCCAGACCGCTCCGCCGCCATCCTCTTTTATCCCTCTGCCGGAAAGGTTTCTGGCGGGCGGAAGCACCACGCATCGCGGCTTCGGCGTGAACCAGGCCGGTCCGCGCGACTTGACCACCGGATTTCAGCTTGGCGGCGAAGCGCTGTTTCTGAACAACGTGGAACTGCGCACGCCGCCGCTGCCCTTTCCCTGGGTCGGTAACAATCTGAGCGCCGTGGTGTTCAACGATATCGGAAACGTGTTCACCACGCCGATTGACATGGTGCACAATTTTCTGCGGTACAAGCAGCAGAACCGCGCTTCCTGCCTGGATCCTGCTTCGCAGAGCTGCAGTTTTAACTATGTGTCCGTGGCCGTGGGCGCGGGCATCCGTTACCGCACGCCGGTGGGTCCTGTAAGTTTTGACATCGGTTATAACGTGAATCCGCCGGCTTTCCCCATCAACCATCCTAGTGATGGCTCTCCGCCGCGGGCGGACGTGCTCAGGCATTTCAATTTCTTCTTTAATATTGGGCAGACGTTCTGATGCGATTGCGGTTCCAACTCGTTCTTCTTCTGCTGGCCCTGCCGGTGAACGCCCAGGTGGTGGACCGCATGGTCGCAGTGGTAAACAAGCGTGTTGTGCTGGAGAGCGAACTGGAGCAAACCACGCGCGTGGAGTGCCTGGTGCAGGGAAAAACGCTCGAGAAGCTTACCCCCGCCGACACTGCTTCCGTGCTGGAGCGTTTGATTGATCGTTCCTTGCTGCAACAGCAGATCATGAACGGCGCGGACCTTGATCCCGCGCCGGAAGAAGTGGCTGCCCAGCTCAAGGAGCTCCGCGCGCAGCTGCCCAGCGCCGCGAACGACGATGGCTGGAAGGCCCTGCTTTCCTCTTATGGTCTCAGCCAGGGCGACGTGGAAGACTATTTCATCGTGCAGTCACGCATCATGCGCTTTGTCGATCTCCGCTTCCGCGGCCTGGTGCGCGTGGACAAGATCGCCATCCGTGCATACTACGAGCAAAGGCTCCTGCCTCAGTTGCGGCAGCGTGGTGCTCCGGAGCCGCCCTTGGCTGAGGTCTCCGATCGCATTGAGAAGATCCTGGTGGAGCAGAGCATTGATGAAATGATGGGACGCTGGCTGGAGACCCTGCGCGCGCAGGCCCACATTGAAAAGATTGCCCTGCCCGGCGCCAGCGTGGCCGGCGGAGCGCGGCCTTGAGCGCACGCGCGGCGGTTCCCCCGGCCGGCAAGCGCCGCTTTCGCGTCTTGCGCTGGGCCATCGCGCTGTTTTTGCTGGTGGCGGTGGGCAGCCTTGTTCTCTACCTGAATAGCGATGGCTTTCACGCGACCCTGCGTGCAAACATCATCGCCGAACTGGAACGCGCCAGCGGCGGGAAAGTGGAGATCGAGTCGCTTGACTGGAAGCTTCGCTCCCTGCACTTCGAAGCGCGTGGGCTCACGATTCATGGTCGCGAAGGCGCAGATGAAACGCCTTACTTTCATGCCGGCCGCGTCTCCGTTGACGCTCGCTTTCTTTCGCTGCTTTCCCGCAAGCTTGCCTTGCGCAAGGTGACCATCGAGAAACCGACTCTTCATCTCATACTCTATCCAGATGGTTCTACCAACCAGCCTTTGCCCAAAAGCGGCCCCAAGGAAGGCACGGCGGCCCCGCGGCCGCTGTTCGATCTGGCGGTGCGAGACCTGGAAGTGGTTGACGGCACGCTCATGCTCGACCGTGAGCGCATTCCTTTTGAGCTGAAAGGCGAGAGACTCTCCGCCGGGTTGATCTACTCCCGGCAGGAGCGCGGTTATGACGGCCGGATTGCGTTGTCACTAGAGTCCGCCCGCTGGCGCGGCATTCCGCAGCAGCGCGGTGATGTGCAGCTGCGCCTCCTGCTGCGCGATACGGAAGCGGAAATCAAGTTGCTCAAGATCACTGCCCAGCCGGGCTCGCTTGAGGCTCATGGTACGCTACGCAACTTCAGCAATCCCGAAATCACGCTGCAGTATCAGGCTTCCCTCAACTTGCCCCAGGCAGCGCGCCTCGTGAAGATGCCTCAGGTGCTCAACGGCAAGGCTGAAGCCAAGGGCGTGTTCGATTACCGCAACCGCCGCTACTCTACCCAAGGCAGCCTCGCGGTGCGCGGGTTGGAGTGGAAGGATGAGACGTTCCACATCGCCCCGGTTGATGGCACAGCCGGGTTTTCCGCGACGCCGCAGCAGGCTTCACTATCGCGGATAGCAGCGCGCGTTTTGGGTGGAGCCGTGCAGGGTGAAATGCAGGTGGCGAACTGGAGTGGCCCGGCCAAAGGAACGGCCAGTTTGCGAATTTCCGGCTGGCAGCTCAAAAGCGCCGCTGAAGCTGTGACCATTCCCGGGTGGCCGCTCAGAAAGATCGAGATGGCCGGCAGCGTTTCCGGTGAAGTCAAAGGCTCATGGACCGGCGATCTCAAGGGCGCAACCGCGGAGATCAAACTAAACGTTGAGGCGCCGCCAAATCCCGCGCCGGAGCAGGTGCCGGTCGCCGCGCAGTTGCGGGCCACATACCACGGCAGCCAGAAGATGCTTGATGTAGAGAGCTTCAGCGCCGCTACTCGTGCCATACGCGTAAGCGCCAGCGGCCGGCTGGGCTCGCAAACCGCGCAGGCAAAAATCTCCCTGAACGCCACCAGCTTGCAGGAACTCAAGCCGGTGCTGGCCGAACTCAGCCCGGGCACGCGCATCCCGGTGTTGCTGGAAGGCCGGGCCTCGTTCAACGGCGCGATCTCCGGAGAGCTCAATGCGCTCACCACGCGCGGCCGGCTCGACCTGGAAAATTTTGATACCGACTTTGCTCCCCTGGAGCTTTCCGCCACGCCCGCACAGAAGAGTGGAACGGCGAAGCGACTGCAACGCGTCCACTGGGATTCGCTGCTGGCTGATCTCGCGTACTCTCCTTCGTTCATCAGCTTCCAGAACGGGATCCTGCGGCGAGGGAAGACAGCAGTTCAGTTTTCCGGCTCCGCGGTTTTACGACAAGGCGCTCTCGACGAACACAGCAGCCAGATCAACCTTACGTTGCGCGTGCAGGACGCCGTACTGGATGACATCCAGACGCTTACCGGCCTCAAGTATCCGATTTCGGGAAGCATGACGGCTGAAGTCCACGCCTCAGGTACGCCGTCCCTGCTGCTTGGCAGCGGCAGTGTGCAGGTGGCGAGGCTGGTGGCCTACGGCGAGCCATTCCGCACCTTTCGGAGCCAGGTGCAGTTCGCTGGGAAAGACTTGCTGCTTACCAACATTGTTCTTGCTCACAACGGGGCGCAGCTTACCGGCAGCTACGGCTTCAACCTGGAGAATAAGAGTTTTCGCTTCGACCTGGCGGGCGACAACCTGGACCTGGCGACCTTCCAGCGCTTCGCTCTTCCGCGTTTAACCGTGGAGGGAAAGGCCGCGTTCCACCTAACCGGCTCCGGCACACCGGAAGCCCAGGTACTGAATGGCCGGCTGGAGTTGCGCAGCCTGGTACTGAACCGGGAATCTGTGGGAAGTATGGACTTGACGGCCGAGACGCATGGCGCCGATCTCTTCTTGCACGGCCGTTCGAAGTTTGAGAACGCCGATCTCACCGTGGAGGGCAAGATCCAACTGCGCGGCGACTGGCGGGGAGAGATGAAGCTCGCTTTCTCGCACCTGGATTTCGATCCTCTGATTCGCGCTTACCTGCAGGGCCAGGTCACCGGGCACTCATCGATTGCCGGCACGGTGGATATTCACGGTCCATTCCGGCGGCCGCGCGACCTGGTGATCACCGGAGTCGCCGACCAGCTTTCCGCGGAAATCCAGAACGTGAAGTTGCGGAACGAGAGTCCCGTGCGCTTTTCCATGGATGCAGAGGTCGCCCGGCTGCAGCAGTTTCACCTGGTGGGTGAGAACACAGATGTGTTTGTGCAGGCAAACGTGGGCGTGGCCGGCGATCACGCGCTCGATCTGCATGCGCGCGGCCGCTTCAACCTGAAACTGCTGCGCGTCTATAACCCTGAGATCATCGCCGACGGGCCCGCGACTTTTTCCATCGACGCCGGCGGTGTCCTGGCCCGTCCGCAATGGGGCGGGCGGTTTGATTTGAGCGACGCCAACATTTCCCTTGCGGATCTGCCCAACGGTCTCAGCCAGATCAACGGCACGCTGGTGTTCCAGCAGGACCGCATCCAGATTGAGAAGCTCACGGCGCGCAGCGGCGGCGGCGAACTGAAAGTTACGGGCTTTCTCGCTTATCGCAACGGGTTGTACTGGGACCTTACCGCCACGGGCAAGGACGTGCGCCTGCGCTATCCGCCCGGCGTGAGTTCTTCCGCTGACGCCACGCTGCGCTACACCGGCTCGGAGAAAAACGCGCAGCTTACCGGCGACGTGGTGGTGACGCGCTTCGGCATCAATCGCCGCTTTGATTTTGCCACCTACCTGGAGCAGACCAAGAAGTCGCCGGTGCTTTCTACGCGCAACCCATACCTGGACAATCTTCGCCTGGACGTTCACATCACCTCCACGCCGGAGCTGCGGGTGGAGACTTCGCAGGCGCGCGTCTCCGGCGACGTTGACCTTCGCCTGCGCGGCACGGCCGCGCGGCCGGCGCTGCTGGGGCGTGTGAACATCGCGGAAGGCGATATCTTTTTCAACGGCACCAAGTACCGCCTGGAGCGCGGCGACATATCCTTCACCAACCCGCTCACCATCGAGCCGGTGATCAACCTGGAGATGTCAGCGCGGGTGCAGGAGTATGACATCACCATCAGCCTGCACGGGGCGGTGAGCGGAGGCAAGAGCCTGAGCATGACGTATCGTTCTGATCCGCCGCTTTCGAACTCAGACATCATCGCGCTGCTGGCGTTTGGCCATACGAGAACGCAGGACGTTTACAACGCATCGCGTCCCGGCCAGGCCGGCAATGACGCCGCCAACGCATCCAACGCGATCCTGGGACAGGCGCTCAACTCCACCGTCACCGACCGCGTGCAGCGTCTCTTCGGAGCCAGCCGCGTCAAGGTGGACCCGCAGTTCATCGGGGCGGAAAACAACCCGAGCGCGCGCGTGACCATTGAGCAGAGCATCAACAACAACATCACGCTGACCTATGTCACCAACCTGGCCCAGAGCGCGGATACCGTGGTGCAGGTGGAATACCAGGTGAACAAGAACATTTCCGTGGTGGCGGTCAGGAACCAGAACGGGATCCTGGGATTCAACGTCCATATTCGCCGCCGCAGGAAATAGCTTGAGCGCGGAACCTGAAAACCCGTTAGCGGAAGCGCGCCGCTCCATGGTGGAAAGTCAGTTGCGAAGCCGCGGCATCCGTGACCAGCGCGTGCTGGACGCCATGGCCCGCGTCCCGCGCCATGAGTTCCTCAGCCCGCAGCGATGGAACGAGGCCTACGCCGATCATCCCGTGATCATTCCCGAGCAGCAGACCACGTCGCAGCCGTACATGATTGCCAGCATGCTGCAGGCGGCGCGGATCCAGCTTGGCGACCGCGCCCTGGAAATTGGCGCTGGCTCCGGCTACCAGACGGCCCTGCTCGCCGAGTTGGCTGCGGAGGTGTTTGCCGTGGAGCGCTACGAATCGCTGGCCGCTCAGGCGAGGGAAGCCCTGACGCGGCTGGGCTACAAAAACGCAACGGTCATCACAGGTGATGGCTCGCTGGGCGCGCCGCAATTCGCGCCCTTCGATGCGATTGTGGTTGCCGCTGCTGCGCCACGCATTCCTCCTTCGCTGGCTGAGCAGCTTGCGCCCGGCGGACGTCTGGTTGTCCCGGTAGGCGACGAAAACCAGCAGATGTTGCAGCTCGTCCGCAAACAGCCGGATGGATCGCTGAGCGTGCAAGATGTTGAAGGCTGCAAGTTTGTGCCGCTGATTGGGAAGCAAGGATTTGGGGGGTAACGCCGGCTCGGCTATTGGCTGTTGGCTTCTGGTTCCTGGTTGGTTTTTGGCATTTGGCAATAGGTTTTGGCGTGCAGCCACTTGCGCTGAGCGAGGGCCAGGGACGACGACACATAAAGAGAGAGACTAACCCACCGCCAAGAGCCAATAGCCAAGAGCCAATAGCCAAGTACCAAATACCAACAGCCAAATACCAAATACGCTTTCCGTTACAATAATCCGTGCCCTTGCTAACGGACATCCGCACCACGCTCGAGATGATCAAATGGGAGCATTCAGTTTTTGCACTCCCGTTTGCGCTGTGTGGCGCCATGCTCGCCGCAGGGGGCGTCCCGGGCGCGGCGCAAGTGGGATGGATTGTGGTGTGCATGGTGGCGGCGCGCTCGGCAGCCATGGCTTTCAACCGGCTGGCTGATGCGCGGATTGATGCCGCCAATCCTCGCACTGCCACCCGCGCCATTCCCGCCGGTTTGCTCTCACAAAAGTTCGTGGCGGTATTTGTGGTGGTTTCGTGCGCGGTTTTTGTCCTGGGGGCGTGGCAGCTCAACCGTCTTGCGCTGTATCTCTCGCCGGTGGCCCTGGCGGTAGTGCTGCTTTATTCCTATACCAAGCGCTTTACTCGCTGGTCGCACCTGGTCCTGGGCTTCGGACTGGGGTTGGCGCCCGCGGCCGCGTGGATTGGAGTGCGCGGCTCGCTCGATCCTCGCATTCTGGTGCTCACGGCAGCGGTCACCTTCTGGGTGGGCGGCTTTGACGTGCTCTATGCCTGCCAGGACATCGACTTTGATCGGGCCAACGCCCTCAACTCCTTGCCTCAGGCGTTCGGCGTTCGCGGCGCGTTGATCGCAGCACGCGTGCTGCACCTGCTCATGCTCGGACTGCTGGTCGCGCTGGTCTTCCTCTTCGGCCTGGGAAAGATTGCGCTGGCGGGCGTGCTGGTGGTGGGCCTTCTTCTGGCTTACGAACATTCCCTGGTTTCTGCCAACGATCTCAGCAAGCTCAACGCGGCGTTCTTTACCATGAATGGCGTGATTGCCGTGGTTTTCTTTGCCTTTGTCGCGGCAGACCTTCTGTTGCGAAGCTCGCACCCGTAAGAATTGCATTCCGGATTGCTTTGGACTACCTTAGTCGAGTAGCTGGATGGGATTAATCTATGGCTACCTTCCGTATTCTTCTAGTTTTCCTGTCATTCTTCGCGCCAGGCTTGGCCCAGCAGACCGCGCAGGACCAGTTCAAACTTGAGGGCGTGGTAGTGAACGCGCTTACCGGAAGGCCTGTGCCCCGCGCGCTGGTTGTGCTGTCAGGTACAAGGGGGATGCTCACCGGTGCGCAAGGCGAGTTTTCTTTTGCCGGCGTGTCCGCAGGGACCGTTCAGATCAATGTCACCAAGCCCGGTTTTTTTGCACCCGGAGCCAAGACGAGCGGTTGGTCGATGCCCATGACTGTGCAAGTGGGCCCGGACACCGGCCCGGCCGTGGTAAAGCTCACGCCGGAAGCCGTGGTCTTCGGCCGTGTCACAGGCAAGGATGAAGAGCCCCTGGAAGGCGTCTCGGTCCAGGTCCAGACCTTCTCCAACATGAACGGCCGGCAGCAGCTTACTCCAACACCGGGAAATATACGCACGGATGAAGATGGCAACTTCCGCATTGCCGGACTTCCTCCCGGACGCTACTACGTCTCCATCAAGGCCGGCAATGTTTCGCGACGTATCCTGGGCGCGCGGTCTCAGGACAAGAACGAGGGCTATCAGGCGCTGGTCTACTATCCCGGCACTACTGATTTCGGCGCCGCCGGCGCGCTTGAACTCAGCCCCGGCCAGCACATGGAAACCAATTTCTCACTTGCGCCGGTGCCCATGTTCAAAGTTGCCGGTGCGGTCACGATTGCGGGCGACTGGAAGCAAGTACAGCCGCCCATGATCGTGGACCGCTCCGAGCAGCCGCTCTTTAATGCAGATCAGTTCGACTCTGCTTCCGGCGCATTCGAATTCAAGTCTGTGCCTGCGGGCACTTACTCTGTGCGGACCGCGGGCATGGATCAGGAGGGCCACTACGTTACCGCGCACCACACCATCACGGTGACCGAAGCGGTTGCGAACCTGAAGCTTTCGCTGCAGCCCGGGGTGAACATCCCGGTGATTGTTCGCACCGAGTTCAGCAGGGAACGGCCGAAGGGAAACTGCACATTTACAGGACCCGACGGGGCGCTTCACCAGTCTGATTGCTCTGACTATCCGGCTGCGCGAGTAGAGTTGCTTCCCGTGGATGGGTCGCCATCCCGCTTCTTTACCGATTTTGGCCCAGTCAGCAATCAGGGGTCGTATGCGCTCCGCTCGGTCACTCCCGGCAAGTACAAGGTACGCGCCATGGCCAGCTTTGCCGGATACGTGCAGGCTGTGCGTTCCGGAGGAGTGGATCTGCTGCGCGAACAGCTTGTGGTCCCGGAAGGTGCGGAAGTGCCGCCGATTGAAGTCGTAGTGCGCGACGATACGGCCATGCTCAAGATCCACGTCCGCAAAGACAAGCCGGCACAACTGGCGACCATCGTGTTGTTTCCGGAGGCCGCGGAGTTGCCCGAGCCGCGTACGCTTTCCACGACCGTCAACGCGGACTTGCAGTTTGGTCCGCTGCCGCCAGGAAGTTACAGGGTGTTTGCGTTCGATTCCGCGGAGGCCGCAGATTATTCCAACCCGGAAGTGCTGGAGAAGTATGCCTCGCAGGCAGCCACCGTCACGCTGACCGCCAGCGGCACAGCCAGCATTACCGTGGACTTGATCCACGCCGGAGACTAGAGCCGATGTCCTTGAGAATTGCATGGTGCATTCCGATTGCGTTAGTTCTGGCCGCGGCCGCGCAGCAGAAGCCTGGGGCCGCACCGCCGCCGGCGGCGGGGCAAGTGGATTTTCAAATCAGCGGAACGCTCGTGGATGCGGTGACGGGCCAACCGGTGGCGCATGCGCGGGTTGCAGTGGCGCCGGTGAGCCAGCGCGACAACTTCACCACCATGGTCACCGCTGAAGACGGGCGCTTTTCTTTCCTCAACTTGGCGCCGGGCAAGTACACGCTCACAGCGCAGGCCCGCGGCTATCTTTTGCAATCGTTTAATCAGCACGACCAATATTCCAGCTCTATCGTGGTTGGCCCAAATCTTGAGTCCACCGACCTTCTTTTCCGCCTGCCGCCGGAGGGCTCGATTGCCGGCGTGATTACCGATGAAGCGGGTGAACCGGTGCGCGACGCCCAGGTCCTGCTGTATCAGACAGGCGTGTCATTTGGCAGTGAGGGCACGCGGCTGCGTAACCGCGCCGTGAGCAACGATGAAGGCGCCTACCGCTTTAGCCATCTTGCGCCGGGCCGCTACCTGATTGCCGTTGCGGCTACGCCGTGGTATGCACAGAGGCCCATGCCGCGCCCGCAAACCGCGGCGACCTCGGGCGGCACAGGCAAGGTCATGATTCAAAGCACTTTTGGAGCCCATGGCGGCGCTGAGGGCGAGCCAGGACATGTGCCGCTGGATGTTGCTTATCCGGTCACGTTTTATTCCGGCGTGACGGAAGCCGGCGCCGCCACTCCTATTGTTCTGGGCCGCGGTGAGCGGGTCACAGCCAACTTCAACCTTCAGCCGGTGCCGGCGCTCCACGTGACCGTGAACCTAGATGAGACCGAGCCAGGCAAAACAAACTATATTTCGTTGCAGCAGCGAGTGCTCGATGGGCCCCCGGTGCAGATGAGAACGGAAACGCGGAGAATTGGTGCGAAGACGGTAGAGATCGTGGGCATTCCTGCCGGCCACTACACGATCAGGGATTACATAGCAGGCAGCGGCGCGCCTGCCGAATGGGGCGATTCACGCGATGTTGACGTTACAAGCAGTGGCGAAATAGGAGTCAACCAGGGCCGGCAATACGTGCCTGTAACCGCTACGTTCCAGCTAGATTCGGGCAAGTTGCCCGTACAGGCCGTCCTGCAGCTTACCGCCAAGAAGACCCGTGAAGGTTTCGGCGAACGCATCGGCGCGGCCGGCGAGATCAAGTTCAAACAAGGAGTTCCGCCCGGGGCGTATGAAGTTTCGCTGGGCGGAGCACCCGGCCTGTATATCAAGAGCATCTCGGCGCCGGGAGCGACCGTAATCGGACGCACGCTGGAAGTGCGCAGCGCGGCGTCTCTCAAGCTGACGATCGCGGTGACTCATGGTGAAGCTGTGGTCACGGGCACCGCTCTGCGTGATGGCAAGCCGCTGCCTGGCGCCATGATCGTGCTGGCTCCGGCCGACCCCACGCACAACCAGGTATTGTTCCGCCGCGACCAGAGCGACAGCGACGGAACCTTTAAGCTCAGCGAGGTTGTTCCGGGCAAGTACACTGTGGTGGCCATCGAGAACGGCTGGGACCTGGAATGGATGAATGTCGACGTGCTCAAGAGCTACATGGCACAGGGCGTCGCGGTCCAGGCGCTTCAGAACGGTAAGTACGATGTGAAGGTGACGGTGCAGTAAGGCGGCTACCGGCTTTTGGCTCTTGGCCTTTGGCTATTGGTCTTCACAATGAGAGCTCAAAGCCAAAACCCTTTCACCGAGCGCATCCTCCTGCCAATTCGACTACACTATTCCCCGATGCGCGACCCGGTTGAACTGGAAATCTTCAAGAGCCTGTTCCACTCTATTGCGGAAGAGATGGGAGCGGCGCTGCGCCGCACCGCGTTTTCTCCCAACATCAAAGAGCGGCGCGACTACTCCTGCGCTGTCTTCGACCATCACGGCGAAGTCGTCGCCATGGGCGACCACATGCCCGTGCATCTCGGTTCCATGCCCATGTCGGTGCGTGCGGCCATTGACGGGCTCATGCTCGGGCTGGGCGACGTGGCCATCCTCAACGATCCTTTCTGTGGCGGCACGCACCTGCCGGACATTACGCTGGTAGCGCCAGTGTTCGTCCAGGCGAAGACAACGGGAAAAACTCGCGGCTCTAAATTTCGCGACGCGAGGTCGGTTGGAGCCAGAGTCGGAAGTTCGGGCAAGTCGCAGCTCAGATCTCCCGATGACCCGATGACCCGATGTCCCGATTTTTTTGTCGCTTCACGAGCGCACCACGCCGATGTCGGCGGCATGTATCCCGGCTCCATGGGCATCTGCCGCGAGATCTATCAGGAAGGCGTGCGTATTCCGCCCATCAAGCTCATCGCGGGCGGCCGCATGCAAGAAGACGTGCTGCGTCTGCTGCTGAACAACGTGCGCACTCCGGAAGAGCGCCAGGGCGACCTCAACGCCCAGATTGCGGCCTGCCACACCGGGGCCGCGCGCCTCACAGAGATCGCGGAGCGATATGGCCTGCCGCGTGTGCGGCTGGTGATGCGCGAATTGCAGGACTACTCGGAGCAGTTGATGCGCGCCTTCCTGAGCAAAGTACCGCGTGGCCGGTATGAAGCCGAGGACTTTCTCGATGACGACGGCGCGGGCTCCGGCCCGGTGCGCATCGCCGTGGCGCTCACCTTTGCCCCGGCGCGCGCTGGGCGTCCCATCGTCACAGTAGATTTCAGCGGCAGCTCGCCCCAGGTGGCGGGCAGCATCAATGCCGTGGACGCCATCGCCTACTCCGCCTGCTTTTATGTTTTCCGCTGCCTGCTGCAGGAGGATGTTCCTGCTGCCGCGGGGCTGATGCGTCCGGTGCGCATGATCGCTCCGGCGGGAACGGTCATCAATTCGCGTCCGCCGGCTGCGGTGGCCGGAGGCAACGTTGAGACTTCGCAGCGCATTGTCGATACACTCTTGCGCGCACTGGCGCAGGCCGTCCCGGACCGTGTGCCAGCCGGCTCTTCCGGCACCATGAACAACCTGACCATCGGCGGGCTTGATCCCCGTACCGGCGAGGGCGTGCCTTTTGCTTATTATGAAACCATCGCCGGCGGCATGGGCGCGCGTCCTGACCGGCCCGGCGTGAGCGGTGTGCACACGCACATGACCAACTCGCTCAACACGCCCGCTGAGGCGCTGGAGTACGCTTACCCTCTGCGCGTTACGCGCTACTCGCTGCGTAAAGAGAGCGGCGGCGCGGGGCGTTTCCGCGGCGGTGACGGCATTGTGCGCGAAGTGGAACTGCTGGCCGATTCCGAAGTGACTCTACTGGCGGACCGCCGCAGCCGGGGTCCTTACGGTTTGCAGGGCGGCGACGACGGCTCGGCGGGACGCACTACCATCGTTCGCAAAGACGGTAGTGAACAGGTTGTGCCGGGCAAGACCAGCGTACGCCTGAAGAAGGGCGACCGGGTAAGGATTGAGTCGCCGGGCGGCGGGGGTTGGGGACCGCTAGCTGGGTAGATCAGGCCGTGCTCTTCAATCACCTGACCTCGACGATCTGTCCCGGCTGGATGGACTCCAGGGCAATGAGCGCATCCGGCACAAGCGGGTGGAGGTCATCGAGATCATTGGACCTAGCGCAGAGAACCACGATAGCCAGGTTTCTGCCCTTTATGTCTTGCTGGTGGCGGATGTTTTGGTCGATGGTGATCAGCGCCTCGAAAGCATTTTCAGCCAGCGCAAGCAGTTCACCGTTCGTCTTGCTGCCGAATCCGGCCTCACGAACGGTCTCACACTGGTGTCCACCGGCGGCAAACAGGAATTTCAGTTTTCTAGGGACACACTCGTCTATCAGAAGCCTCATCTCAGGGCAGCACTCAGGCTGATTCTCGCTTCTTCAATAGCGGCAACAGCTGCTTCGCGGGTCACACCGGGGAAGTCTTCCAGGAACTCGTCCAGAGTTCGGCCATGCTCCAAATAGTCGGTGAGAGACTTGAATGGAACACGCGTTCCGCGGAAGACCGGCTCTCCACTGAGTACGGCCGGATCGCGAACTATGATGTTGGAACCCATTGGCGTACCCTCCTGCCTGTGGACAAGATTTTACGCCAATTTGGGTCCGGCTTGACCGGCTATGAGCTGACTAATCTTTCACCAGCTTCCAGCTCGCATCGGGATCGTATTCCGTGATCGCACGGGCGATCTTCAATGTGTCCGGGCCAAGGTTCTTCTCGTAAACCCGGCCTTGCTGATTCACCATGAAGGTCATCACACCGGAGCTGCCATGTTTGTCCGGATAGGCGATGAGGGCGTATCCGGCGATCATGTTCCCGTTGATGATGTAATCGTACTTGCCGCCGGGCGCGTGCGGGCCCTGGCGCTTAAGGATCTTGAAAAAGTAGCCGTGATACGGAGTTCGCTGCCGGGTTGCGGTGTCCTCTTTGTTCTCTGCGGAGCTTTTTCCTGCAGCTGCGGCAGCGCTTTTCCTCTGGCCCGCGGGATAGCCTTCAGCCCGGGCGGCGGCCACCAACGCGCCCATGGGGCTGGGCTTTTCACCTTCCGCGGTGTCCCAATAGAGACCGTCCTTGTGCCCTGGCGTGCTGGAGAAATGCTGCGCGTATTCGGCCACGCCGTCGGAATCGTGATCGCCTTCAGTGAAGTACTCCCACTGCCCCAGCACATAGGCGCGGCAGGTGGCGATGGCGGAAAGCTCATTCTCTCCGATGCGGCGATTCAGGATCTCTTCTGTTCCTGTCGCCGTGTCAAAGCTCCATTTGTCTTCGTGTTTGACGATAGGGATGGGGAAGGGCCAGTTATCGGCGCCGATAGCGAGCGTGACTTTGTCGGTGCCTGCCGGTTCGAGTTTGGCAGACTGGTCAAGCGCCGTGACGAACTGCTCCAGTTCGCGATTGTCCTGAACAGCGTCACCGGAGAGCAGCTTGTCATAGCCGGGGCCAAAGATTTCCGCCAGCGCGGTGCGGTCCTTGGCCTTGGCGGCGTTCACCAGCGCTTGTTTGGCCTCTTCGGGAGACGCGAAAACACTCTGCTTGTCTTCCACGGCAGCAGCGGCGATGCCTGGCTGGGTACCCGCCACCAGGAGCAGCAGCGCCAGCACGGCAAGAATCCATACGTATGCTTTTCCATTTCCATGCTTCATAAGGCCGGCCCTTTCATGTTCCATGATGTTGGCGTGTTCTTGGTGTTTCATTAGCGCCTCCTTTCACGCGGCTGGCCCTGCTGGCCGCGCGCTTGGGGTGGTTTTTGCTGCTGTGGGGCCGGTTTTGCCTGAGGCGCGGGACGAGCTTGCTGCTGGCGGCTTGCCTGGCCGCGCTCGCTGGCGGAGTGGGGATCAATGGTACGGGAGCCGCCGCCTCGGAACACAGATTCCGGCGGCCTCTGCGCAACTGGCTGCCGCTGCTGCGGCTGAGGCTGCGGCGCCGTTGTTTTGGGGACCTGCGCCGGCAGTGTTCTCTCCGCTACCGGCCGTGTCTCAGGACGTCGCGCTTCCGGCCGAGGCGCTTCCGGTTGCCTCGGCATCTGCGCCGGTCGTGTTGCTTCCGCTGTTGGCCGCTGAGTTTCCGGACGTCGTGCTTCAGGTCGCGGCGCCTCCGGTTGTCTCACCGGTGGCTGTGGCGTCTCAGGCCGTCGCGCTTCAGGCCGTTGTGGCTCCGGCTGCCGGGCTTGCGGTTGCGGAAACTGGCCGCGACCACGATTCGCGTCAATCCTGGGATCGTTGGGGTCAATGTTGCGGCGAATGATCTTGTTATCGCGGCGCGGCGGCGGTGGAGCCGGCGCAGGCCGGGCGCCTGCTTCCCGGCGCACATGGCTGTAATCAACGTCGCGATGGATGCTGTTATAGCGATTCAGCGCGCCATAGTTCACTCGGCGGTCGGTGACTCTCCGGTTGATCACCACGTTGGTGTAAACCTGGTTTACATAAACGTTAGTGATCCGGACATGCGGGCGGGAACGCTCGATCCAGACCGGCCCGGGGCCCCAGCCGTGGTAATACACGCGATGATGCCCCCAGTCGCAGTCGTGGTTGAGCCATGCGCCGATAAGGAAGCCTATGCTGAACCAGATGACCGGACCCGCATGGACCACGGGGCGCGCCACAAAGATGATTGCCGGATCGTACCTTGGCACATAGATGTAGCGGGGGTGGGCCGGATATATGTAGATAAAGCCGCTGGTTTCCACGATCTCCTGCTCCGGCGTGGTGACCAGGTAGCCGGCGGAACGGGCCTGCCGGCGCAACCGCTGCACCGCCTCCATCACGTCGGTCGATTGGTATACATAAGCCTGGCCCAGCGCGGTCGTCCAGTCGAGCTTATCGGCCATCATGGAGAGCACGGTGGGATAGTGGGCCACGGATTTCACGCTTACGTCCCAGGTCGCCGAGTCCACGTTGTAGCCGGAGCCGTAAGCGCGCAATTCACGGGCGGCTTCGTCGATCTGGTCCGGGAAGGTGGCGGCCAGCAGTACCTGGGCCAGCAGCGGATCAGGATAGAGCGCCACCGGCGCCACCAGGTTTTCCAGTTGCTCCGCTGAGAAATACAGGTCGGCCTCGTACTGCGGCGGCGCAATCGCGTGCGCCGGAACGATCGATGAAAGAGAAATGATCAACAGGATGGCGAGCGTCCTTTTCATGATGCTCTCCTTGAAGAAACTCATGTGCCTGCCGCCGCATGCGGCAGAGCAAGAGCTGGATGTAAGGGAACCTGCCGTGAAGCGGACGGTTTACGCTAACAGTCTGAGTGCTGGCGCGGAGGACCACGGTGATGCTGCTCACAGGCTTGCGTGATTGCTAGCGGGCTGGCGGTGAAGGAACAAACGGGAAGTGTCGCTTCGTGCCCGGTCAGAGCCTGCTCAAGGTGCCGATCTCGGTGCCCCCGGTGTTCCCCTTATCCCCAGCCGGGCAGGTTACTCTCTCCGTAAGTCCATGCACCTTAGGGGCGAAGGGCTGATTGACAATTTGTGTCACCCGGCCCACAATCGCGGTATTCACGTTTTTCCAAGACAGAAAGTCCGGCTGTCCCCCGCAGCCACCCTCGGAAAGCGCTTGAGTTAAATCCAGTTTCCAGGACCAGCGGGAATTTATGTCTCAACGGCTCGGCGATCTTCTGGTACGAGAGAGGATCATTACCCCGGAGCAGCTCGACAAGGCCCTGCGCGCGCAGCGTGAGGCTGGACCTCACGCCCGGCTGGGCTCCACCCTGGTGCAATTGGGCTTTGTCAGTGACGAGGAAGTGACCAACTTCCTCTCCCGCCAGTACGGCGTGCCCGCCATTAACCTGCAGTACTTTGAAATCGATTCTTCCGTGGTGAAGCTGATTCCGGAAGATACGGCCAAGCGTTACCAGATCCTGCCCTTGAGCCGCGTGGGCGCCTCGCTCACCATCGCCATGGTGGACCCCACGAACGTGTTCGCCATGGACGATATCAAGTTCATGACCGGCTTCAACATCGAGCCGGTGGTGGCATCGGAATCCGCCATTGTGGACGCGATCGAGAAGGCGTACGGCAGCACTTCCAGCGGCGAGAACATGGATGAGCTGCTGGCCTCCATGGGCGACGAAGCCGATGTGGAGCTGCAGGCCGAGCAGGACGAGCTTGACCTGGCCGAACTGGAAAAGTCAGCCGACGAAGCACCCATCGTCAAGCTGGTGAACATTGTTCTTACCGACGCGGTGAAGAAGGGCGCCAGCGACATCCACATTGAGCCTTACGAAAAAGAGTACCGCGTGCGCTTCCGCATTGACGGCGTGTTGCAGCACATCATGTCGCCGCCCATGAAGCTAAAGGACGCCATCACCTCGCGCATCAAGATCATGGCCAAGATGGATATCAGCGAAAAGCGCCTGCCCCAGGACGGGCGCATCATGCTGAGGATGGCCGTGGGCAACCGCAAAAAGCAGCTCGATTTCCGCGTGAACTGCCTGCCCACGCTGTGGGGTGAAAAGATCGTCCTCCGGCTGCTGGATAAAGAAAACCTGCGGCTGGATATGACCAAGCTGGGGTTCGAGCCGGAGTCACTGGAAAAATTCCAGCGCGCCGTGCTCAAGCCGTACGGTATGGTCCTGGTCACCGGCCCTACGGGATCAGGCAAGACCAACACGCTGTACTCTTCGGTCTCGCTGCTGAACAAGCCGGACACCAACATCATCACCGCGGAAGATCCGGTGGAATTCCAGTTGCACGGCGTGAACCAGGTGCAGATGAAGGAATCCATCGGGCTGAACTTTGCCGCAGCGCTGCGCTCCTTCCTACGCCAGGACCCCAACGTGATCCTGGTGGGCGAGATCCGCGACTTTGAGACGGCGGAAATCGCCATCAAGGCCGCGCTCACCGGCCACCTGGTGCTTTCTACGCTGCACACCAACGGCGCTCCGGAAACCATCAGCCGCTTGATGAACATGGGCATTGAGCCGTTCCTGGTGGCCACCGCCGTGCACCTGATTTGCGCCCAGCGCCTGGTGCGCCGTATCTGCGCGGAATGCCGCGAGGAAGTTCCGCTGCCGCCGCAAGCCAAGATCGAGGCCGGCTACAGCCCGGAAGAAAGCAAGCACGTGAAGATCTACAAGGGCCGCGGCTGTTCGGTCTGCAACGGCACCGGCTACAAAGGCCGCACTGGACTGTATGAAGTCATGGAAGTGGACGACGAAATCCGCGAGCTGATCCTGATCGGAGCTTCCGCCGTGGAACTGAAGAAGAAGGCCATTGAGCGCGGGATGCTGACCTTGCGCCGCAGCGGTCTGATCAAGGTAAAGGATGGTATGACCACGCTGGAAGAAGTGGCGCGCGAAACCATCCATTGATAATGCGCCGGTAGTGTGATCTGAAGTTTTTCAAGAGTCGAAGAGGGGCCTGGCAATGAACGTAACGCTAAGTGATCTGTTGAAGAAGATGCTGGACATGGCGGGAAGCGACCTCCATATCACCACCAACTCGCCGCCGCAGGTGCGGGTCCACGGCCACCTGCAGCCGCTGGACATGCCGCCGATGACTCCATCGGAAACCAAGCAGTTGGCTTACAGCGTGCTCACGGACGCGCAGAAGCACCGCTTTGAGGAAAACCTGGAGCTGGATTTCTCGTTCGGGCTGAAAGGGCTGGCCCGATTCCGCGGCAACTGCTTCAACCAACGCGGCGCGGTGGGCGCGGTCTACCGCGTGATTCCTTTCGAGATCAAGACCTTCCAGCAGCTCAACTTGCCGGCCATTGTAGGCAAGCTGTGCGAAAAACCCCGCGGGCTGGTGCTGGTGACCGGACCAACGGGCTCGGGCAAGTCCACCACGCTGGCTGCGATGCTGGACAAGGTCAACACCGAGCGGCATGACCACATCATCACCATTGAAGATCCCATCGAGTTTGTGCACCAGAACAAGAGTTGCCTGGTGAACCAGCGGGAAGTGCACTCCGATACCAAGTCGTTCAGCGACGCTCTGCGCGCCGCCCTGCGCGAAGACCCTGACGTGGTGCTGATCGGCGAAATGCGCGACCTGGAGACTGTGGAATCCGCGCTGCGCATCGCGGAAACCGGCCACCTGACTTTCGGCACGCTGCACACCAACTCGGCGGCCTCCACCATCAACCGTATCATTGACGTTTTTCCCTCGCACCAGCAGTCGCAGATCCGCGCTCAGCTTTCCCTGGTGCTGGAAGGCATCCTTTGCCAGGCGCTGCTGCCGCGCGCGGGCGGGAACGGCCGCGTGATGGCCATGGAAATCCTGGTTCCCAACGCCGCCGTGCGCAACCTGATCCGCGAAGACAAGATCCACCAGATTTATTCGGCCATGCAGTCCGGCCAGGACCGTTTCGGCATGCAGACCTTTAACCAGTCCCTGGCCATGCTGTACTTCCAGAAGCAGATCACGCTGGAAACGGCGTTGCAGCGTTCGTCCATGCCGGACGAATTGCAGGACATTATCAACCGCGGTGTCATCGCCACCAAAGCAGCGGCGGCGCCGGTACGGCGGTAAAACAGAAATCACTCCCCCTGTTGGTAGGCAACAAGGACGAGAGGAGTCATCGGTATGCCGGTATTTACGTTTACAGGAACTGACGGTCAGGGCAAGCGCATCTCCGGGGAGCGTCTGGCGGACAGCAAAGCAGCGGTTACGATGCAGCTGCGCCGCGAGCGCATCACCCCGGGGGCCATCAAGGAGAAAGGCAAAGAGTTCGCCTTGCCCAAGCTGGGCCCCACCAAAGTTCCGGTCAAAGACCTTGCCGTTTTCTTCCGCCAGTTCTCGGTGATGATTGATGCCGGTCTTCCCCTGGTGCAGTGTCTGGAAATCCTTGCCGCCAACCAGGAGAACCTGTTCTTTCAAAAGTGCCTCACCGGCGTGCGCACCACGGTGGAGGGAGGCTCCACGCTTTCTAACGCCATGCGCCAATACCCCAAGGTCTTTGACGATCTGACGACCAACATGATTGAGGCGGGTGAAGCAGGCGGCATTCTCGATACCATCCTGCAGCGCCTGGCCGTGTACGTGGAGAAGAGCGTGAAGCTGAAGGCGGCGGTGAAATCGGCCCTGATCTACCCGGTTTCCGTGATCAGCATCGCTTGCCTGGTGGTGGGCGCGCTGTTGAAATTCGTGGTCCCCATTTTTGCGAACATGTTCAACAGCATGGGCGTGGACCTGCCGATTGCCACCAAGCTCGTCATCCAGATCAGCAATTTTGTCGGCAGTTTCTGGTGGCTCATGCTGGCGGCGCTGGTCGTGGTCTTTCTTGGTATCCGGCAGATCAGGAAAGATGAGCGTGGCCGCTACGCGTTTGACAAGTTCCTGCTGAACCTGCCCGTGGTGGGATCGGTACTGCGCAAAATTGCCGTGGCCCGCTTCACACGTACGCTCGGCACTCTGATCACCTCCGGCGTTCCCATTCTGGAAGGCCTGGCCATTACCGCAAAAACTTCAGGCAACGCCGTTCTTGAAGTAGCGCTGATGAAGGTCCGCAAGGCGGTGGAAGAAGGCCGCACCATCGTGGACCCGCTCAAGGAAAGCGGCGTGTTTCCCAACATGGTCACGCAGATGATCGGCGTGGGCGAAGCCACCGGCGCCATGGACGCGATGCTGCAGAAGATCGCGGACTTCTATGAGGACGAAGTCGATGTGGCCACCAAGAACATGCTGACGCTGCTGGAACCGCTCTTGATCGGGTTCCTGGGCTTTGTCGTCGGCGGCATCGTTATTTCGCTGTACCTGCCGCTGTTCTCGATGATCTCGAAGCTGTCCGGCTAAAGAAAAGGACGGGCTGCTCCGGCTGGGGCGGCCCGTTGAAAACGCGGTGAAAACAGGCGGAGATGGGCGATACAAGATTCAATGAGCGAACGTGGCTGGCATGGCTGGTCAAAGTCCGCGTAATCATCATTTCGTTTTTGCTCGCGGTTGAACTCCTCATCGTCAAACTGACCCCCAACAATATCCCTGTCCGCCTGTTCATTACCGTGGTGCTGGTCTGGTACACGGTTTCGGTTTTCTTTATCGTCCTGGCTTCCCTGTGGCAGGAGCACCGGGCTCAGGCGGTAATCCAGATCTTTACCGACCTGGCTTTTGTGACCGCCGTGGTGTACGTGACCGGCGGCATCGACACGTTTTTTAATTTTCTCTACCCGCTGGTGGTGATCGTGGCCAGCGTCCTGCTGGAGCGCTATTGGGCGTACCTGACCGCTGCCGTGTCGTTCATTCTCTTCGGCGCGCTGCTCGAGCTCTCCTATTTCGACAAGTTGCCTACTTTCCAGACGTCCCCAAGGGCCGATTCCAAATACCTGCTGGTCGTTATTCTGGTCAACCTTTTCGTCTACCTCGCGGTAGCCTATCTCTCCAGCACCCTGATGGCCAAGCTGCGCCAGGCGGGAAGAGAGCTGCAGGACAAAAGCGGCGAACTGCTCAGCCTGCAGGCCCTGCACGAGAATGTAGTGCACTCCATCCGCAGCGGGCTGATCACCACGGACCTTGAGGGGCGCATCACTTTGCTGAACGCTCCGGGGCAGAGGTTGTTGGAGCGCACCGCATCATCGGTCTACGGGCGGCACGTCTCAGAGCTTTTCCTTGGCAGGCTGCCGCACCTGGAAACGTTGTCCGCGCAAGGAGAAATCCGTGGCCTGACTCCGGCAGGCGTGGAAA
>DASVFK010000100.1:0-51878 GCA_036380095.1 Candidatus Angelobacter sp.
GATCCAGCGCATGCCGTCGGTTTCTTCCACGCGCGCCAGCTCCACCATGCCGCAGAACTCGCCCAGGGTCTCACGGATGCGCTCATAGCGGTCTTTGTCTTGCAGCTCCATGCGGCGCACGTCGGCGGGAATGCTGATATGGTCGGCGACGAAGATAAGCACCGCCGCAGGGTTGGGATCTTTTACGTAAGCTTCAATGGCTGCGAACTCGGCTGCATGCGAGCCGCGCGTATAGAGCGCCTTAACGCCACGGATGAAGAAAACCTGAAAGGGCGCCATGAGCGAAGGCGTTTGCGCCCTGTCGAGCACTTCCGCCACGCTCACGTCGGCGAGATCGAGGTCGTGCAGGCTGAAGTCGCGCAGGTCGTCCGGGACCAGGTGCTGGAGCAGGGCCTGGCGGCATTGGTCGCGGAAGAAAACTTCGTCGCCGATAAGCACGTAAGCCGGACGGAGCTTGCGGCCGGCAACTTCCGCCACGAATTTCTGCGCCGGAGCAAAGCTGCGTGCAGCCACTAGAAGCCCTCCAGGACGTCGCTCACCAGGGTGCGGGCAAAGTCTTGCGCCATGCGCATGAGCGCTGGAGTCTCTTCCTTGAAAAAGCTATCCACCTGCTGCGAGATCTGGTACTGCTGGCGGAATGTGTAGTTGGGATTCTCAAACAGCACGCGGCCGGAGCGGTCGCTGAGCGTGACCTTCATGGTGACGGTGACTTGCGAGCTGGAGATGCGGCCGGACTGGGGATCATACGTGAGCGGCGAGGAGGTTGCAGTGAGGATGGTGGCTTTGAGCGTGGCGTCAGCCGCATCGTCCTGCTTGACCACCACGCGATAGCTGGTGCGGCTCACGAATTCACGCACCACCTGGCGCGTGAGGAGCTGTTCCAGCGCGTACGTCTGCGTCTGGTTGGTGAAGACGGGAACGGCCAGCACGTGCATGTTCGGCGGCATGCGATTGGCCTGGCCCACGGAGTGGTAGCCGCAGCCGGTGAGGGCGAATGCCGCCAATAGGCAACCGAAACGCATCCAGTGAAAACGGTTTTTTATTGTCGCTCCGCCTTCCTGCCCCAGCGCGCGAAAACCGCGCGCGCCGGGGACCCCTTCGGCTCCGCGACAGCCTGCGGCAGCTTGGAACTGGTCTGTTCTCCAGCTTACCCGGCACTTAGCCCTCAGCGCCCGCAGGTCGCCTCGGGCACGTGCCGGGCTATTTTCAGTCGCGCCTGCGGCGCTGGCCAATCGAGGATGACACGGCTTCATAGATTCCGGTCGCATTCTTGGAAGCGCTACGGAACTTGGAAGAACCACCGAACAACGAGTAAAGGTGAACAATGGAATTCGGGCAAGCATCGATTTATGACAGGAATGCTGGAGAGCACGGACGCTCATTGCACCTTCCCGTGCGGCCGGACGGCCGCCAAAGCGTTGGCACAATCCACGGCAGTGAGAGCGGAGAGGCGAAGGTTATCCACGGCGGCCCAGATCCAGAAGCCTTTTTCTGACGAGGCGTCGCGGCGGACTGCGACCAGGACTTCATCCTTACCGGCGACGTTGACGTTGCTGGGCGCTTCTTCCGGCCCGCGGGCCAGGAGCACGTGTTCTCCGGCGAGCGCGCGGGAGAAGTCGCCCACCGAGATGCTTTCTTCCAGCTCAATGTAGAGGCTGAAGGTATGAGCGTGAAACACCGGCGCCTGCACCAGGGCGAGCGAAGGAACAGGGACGCGATCGCCGGCGAGCTTGCGCAGGTGCGCGGCGATGCGGCGCTCAGCAATTTCCAGCGAGCGCTGCGCCGACTTGCCGTAACGACCAAGCATGTTGAACGCCACCTGCGAATCGAATACCGCCGTGGGCATCTGCTGGAAGGAGAGTAGGTTCACGGTCTGCTCGTGCAGTTCGTCCATGCCTCGGCGGCCCCGCTCAGAAACCGGCTCAAAGACGGTGACCACGATGCGGCGCACGGTCCCGGCTTTGCGCGCGCGCAGTGTCAGCAGGGCCAGCGTGATGGCCGCCGGATGCGCCACCACCACGGCGCTCGACTCCAGATCCAGCCCGCTGGAAGCGCCCAGCTCGCGCTCAATCCAGGGCGAGGAGACGGGCACGCCGGGTTCGGACTCCAGGGCATAGGAAAGGTCCACGATGGCGCTGCCTGCTTCGCGCGCCAGCTTCCAGTGCTCGCTGGCAAACTTTTCCTCGGAGGCAAAGAAGGTGAAGTCCACATTTTCCAGTTGCTCGGCGGTCACCGGCTGGACGAACGATATTTCGTCCTGCACGCTCTCCAACTGGCCGAGCGATTCGTCATCATCCAGCAGGCGGATCTCCACGGCGGGAAAGTTGCGGTCTTCCAGGACTTCCTTGAGTTCCTTGCCCTTGAGCGTGGCAGCGCCCACAATGGCAACGCGATAAAGGTTTTGCGTTTCAGTCTTCATCTGGTTTCAGAGCGCCTCCTCGTAAGCCGGAGGCGCTGCCTGCGGAGGCCGGCGGCGGAAGATGAATGAGAGCCGGGTCATGATGCCGCTGAACATATAAACCATGGCGATGGCAAAGAGCACGTAGCGCGAGAAAAACCAGATCAGCGCGATCATACCGCAAATGAGAATCAGCACCTGAAAAGGATGGCGGTTGCGGAGGTTGAGGTCCTTGAAGCTGTAAAAGCGCCAGGTGCTGACCATGAGAAAGCCCACCATCAGCAGCAGCGCGGCCCAGATCAGAGACAGCCACCAGAAGGTGATGGGCCGGCCTTCCACCAAGTGCACTGTGGCAGCCACCACGCCGGCGCCCGCCGGAATCGGCATACCGACAAAGTATTTGCGGCCAGGACGTCCAGGATTGGAAGGCTGGGGGTTGACTTGAATGTTGAATCGCGCAAGCCTGCTGGAGCCCGCGACGAGGAAAAGAAACGATGCGATCAAGCCGATTTGTCCCAGACGCTCCGGCAATCCGGAAACGCCAATATCGAAAGAAAGCCAGTGAAAGCCCCACATGAAGGCAAGAATGGAGGGGGCCACACCGAAGGTAATGACATCGGCCAGGGAGTCAAATTCGCGTCCGAAATCGCTGGTGGTGTTGGTCATGCGTGCGATGCGCCCGTCAAGCCCGTCCGCCACCACCGCAACACCGATGGCCAGCGCAGCCAGGTTGTAGTGCGAGAAACCGCTCGCTGTTCCTCTGAAGGTTTCCGTAAGTGCAAAGTAACCGGCGCCGATGTTGGCTGCCGTAAACAGGGAAGGCAGCAGATACATGCCTTTGCGCATGCGCCGGCGTTGCACGGGAAGCTGGTCGTCCCAGCGCCTCATCGCGCCACCCCCGCTTGCTCCGGGGCGGGCGCGGCGGGCACGCGGGGAACGGCGACGCGGGCCAGGACCGAAGACCCGCCCTTTACGCGGTCGCCCACCCGAACGCTGACCTGCGCACCAGCGGGAAAGACGACGTCTGTACGTGAGCCGAACTTGATCAGCCCCACGCGCTGCCCGCGCGAAAGCGCATCGCCCGCTTTGTGGTTGAAGACAATGCGCCGCGCCAGCAATCCGGCAATCTGCTTGAAGACCACCACCATGCCTTCGCCTTCCACGGTGATGATGCTTTGCTCGTTGGCTTCCGCGGAGGCTGCGTCCATGGCGTTGCCGAATTTGCCGCGCCGGTAAACCAGTTCTTTGATCACGCCGGAGATGGGCGAGCGGTTCACGTGGACATCAAAAACGTTCAAAAAAATACTGATTCGCGTGTACGGCCGGCCCTGGAACTGAGTGGGCGAGACCTCAGTGACCTTGCCGTCTGCCGGCGAGACGATCAGGCCCGGCTCGGCAGGGATAGCACGCTCAGGGTCGCGAAAAAACCACAAAAAGAACACGCCGAGCAGGACGGGGATGGGGACAAGGGCCGGCGCCTTAAGCCACCACATAAAGGCGGCCACCAGCAGCATGCCCAGCGCGTAATAAATTCCGTCACGGACCATCTCTTCAAATTATAGCGATTGGCGGGCGCCGGCACGTAGTTGCCAGCGAAGTACCCCGGACGCAACGGCTCACCGATCAAAAAAATATCACAACGCCTATATTTTCCTGCCCAATTCCGACTCTATTGGTGCAAGAAGCAAGTTTCATCCGTCGACTGCTATTAAAGGAAAAGGGGCAAGGCCGGAAGCTTCGCCCCTTTTTGCTTTTCCACCCTTCCCTTACTGTTTTCATTTCAGAAGGCTCTCATTCCAGTTGCAAAAGGCTGCGGCCGGTCATTAGTGCGTGTAATTTTGCGTGGCTTGTGACGGAGCCGCCCGGACGGTCTGAAGCCCAGCGGCCGGCAAGCGAAGCTGCGGCAAAGACAGCAAAACCTCTCTCCGTGCAGGAAGAGAGGTTTTGATTCTTCAATAGAGCTTTATGCTACCTGGGTCGCTCCCCGGCGCTGTTCCTGCTCGATGGTCTGCATCTGGTCTTTCACTCGCAGCTTGAGCTTCTTTAGACGAACCTCTTCGAGCTTCTCGTCTTCAGTGAGGTATCGTTTTTCGATCAGGGATTCGAGGCGTTGGGAGTATTGAGTGTGTTGTTGCGCCAGCCGACGAAATTCTTCGTGGCTGGCAAGAAGCTGTTCGCGAACGGGATCTACCATCCGGAAAAACCTCCTGCATGTATCTTTATCGAACGTTAACACAGCGCCCAAACCCGTTCAATCAAAATCGCCAGCACGGGGAAGAGAAAACGTGAAAACCAGGGCATCTTCGGGCGGGTCCTGATAATAGTCCTTGCGCCGGCCGGTTTCGGAAAAGGCCCATTTTTCGTATAACTTACGGGCAGCCTGGTTGGATTCGCGCACCTCCAGAAAGACTGCTTGGCCTCCCTGATCCCGGACCACATCCAGGAACTCACCCAGCAGATGTGATCCCAGGCCGCGCCTACGCGCTGGACCACTCACTGCAATGTTTTCAATCTCCCATTCACGCTCTACGGCGTGAGCGACAATAAACCCCGCAACCAACCCATCTTCCTCAACCACCAGCAGCGTACGGCTCAATTCCGGTGCGGGTGAGAACAATTTCGCGTACTCCTGGCGGGACCAGCGCGCGGCCGTGGCCGAATGCCCGGCGATTTCCAGCAGACGCTCCAGGTCCGCCGGAGCACCGGAGCGGATGCGGATCACGCCTTGACTCCGGGAAAGAAAATTTCGGCATCAGAGCGGCGCAGGTAGTTGGCGTCCAGAGTTTCCGGCGCAACTGTTTCGCCGCGCAGCAGCTTCTTGAGTCCAAGCTGCGCAATTCGCTCGCTATCAGGACGCGGCGCCCGCAGCACAACGAACCCCATGCTACCGGCCCATTGCGCCACCGGCTCATCACAGGTAATAACGGTGGGATGCGCATCCGTTCGCAGCTCTTGCAGCAGCTCCCCGGGCGTACGCAAAGATTCGTCAACACAGGCGACACCCTGCCTGTTGGATTGAACAAAATAGATGCCCACGAACAATTCGCCCCGGCCTGCTTCCATTACCGCTGCCACGGGGCCGCCGGCTTCAGCAAAACTGGCCAGCACCTCCAACAGGGACACGGTTGCAATCGGCCGGTGCAGTGTCTCAGCCAGGGCCTTCACCGCGCTCAGGCCCACCCGCAACCCTGTGAATGAACCGGGGCCAGAAGCTACGGCAAAACCTTCCAGGTCACGCGCCTTGAAACCGTGGCGGGCCAACACCTCGGCTACCGTGGGAACGAGCTGGGCAGAGAAAGTTCCGCCGGCGATGGCAGCCGACTCGTACACACGAAAACTGTGCTCGTCGCCATCAGCCAGCGTTACGCCGCCGGACTTGCCGGAGGTGTCAATACCCAGGATAAGCATGAAGATGGTTATCGTAAGATTGCCAAAATTGCCATGATTGCCAAAATTGACGATTGCAGACCTGTTGTGCTGACTCACTTTACCTGAACGGCAATGCCGACAGAAGACCTTCCCAGGACAGGTTTGTCAATTATCAATTTTGGCAATCATGGCAATTCTGTCAAATCTTAAAGCCTGTCTCTCGCCTCCTGCACCAGCTCCAGTAAAACCCCTCCGGCGCTCGAGGGATGCACGAACACATATAAGTGTCCTCCTGCACCCACTTGGATTTTCTCCGAGATCAGCCGCGCGCCCGAAGCTTTGAGTTTTTCGACGGCCGCGGCCAGGTCAGGGACGTGCAGCGCCACGTGGTGCAGGCCTTCGCCGCGTTTGGCCAGGAATTTCGCGACCGTGGAGTCCTCGCCCGTCGGCTCCAGCAACTCGATGCGGCTTTCCCCCAGCGATATCATCGCGACTTTTACTTTCTCCTGCGCAACCACTTCTTCGCGGCCCACGGCGAGCCCTAGCTGCTCATAAAACTTGCGCGCTTCCTTGAGCGATTTCACGGCGATTCCGAGATGATCAATGGTGTGGGACATAAGAACGCTCCGAGCTGCTGGCTACTAGCTGTTAGCCCTTAGTACTTAGCCTAGCCAAGAGCATTGGACGACGGGCTTAAGGCTAAATGCCAACGGCTAAGTGCAGGTCTCACAAATCACAAATCGCAACTCACAAATCCCTTCACGATCTCCTCGACAGCTGAATATGGATCGCGCTTGAGTTCGGCCACGTCGGCGGCCAGGCGCCCAAGGTCTGCTTCCGTCAGGCGTTCCGCGAGCAGGCGTTCGAGCAGCGCTTCGCGCAGCATCTCCACCAGGCGCTCGCGCCAGTTGCCGGTTTTTTTCTTGAGCAGCAGGTCTTTCTGTTGCAGGAACTGTTCATAGCTCGCGATGGCCGCCGCCAGTTCGCTCACGCCCTTGCCTTCCGTGGCCACGGTCTTCACAATCGGCGGCGTCCATGCGTCTTTGCGGATGGCCAGGCTCTGCATGGCGCGAATCTCGCGTTCCACCCGCTCCGCGCCTTCGCGGTCGCTTTTGTTGATCACAAAAATGTCGGCGATCTCCATGATCCCGGCCTTGATCGTCTGTACGTCGTCGCCCATGCCCGGCACCAGGATCACTACGGTCACATCAGCCAGGCGCACGATGTCAACCTCATCCTGGCCCACGCCCACCGTCTCGATCATGACCACGTCCTTGCCGCTGGCGTCGAGCACGGTGGTCACGTCTGTTGTGGCGCGCGCCAACCCGCCGAGAAAGCCGCGCGTGGCCATGCTGCGGATGTACGTTCCCGGATCGGCGTGGTGCGCCTGCATGCGTATGCGATCGCCCAGGATCGCGCCGCCGGTGTAAGGACTCGTCGGATCCACGGCGATGATCCCCACCGTGCGCCCCTGGGCGCGATACTCGCGCGTCAACTGGTCCGCCAGCGTGCTCTTGCCCGCGCCCGGCGAGCCGGTCAGGCCGAGCACGCGCGCGCGTCCGCTGTAGGGGAAGAGAGCTTTCAGCAGCGCCGGCGCTTCCGGGCGCTGGTCCTCAATCACGCTGATGGCCCGCGCCAGGGTGCGCGTGTCGCCACCGCGTATGCGGTCAACCCAGGTTGTTAGGGGCGTGTCCATTTGCCCTCTGGGGCTAAAGCCCCAAACTGAATTGAAGCACGTTTCGGCATGGCTAAAGCCATGCCCTGATACCTGCAGCGGCTAAAGCCCGCGGGTAGGTCAAGGGTTGTATTGCCTGCCATGAAACCTTAACAACCCGCCTTTGGATCCGCGTTCATCCGCGTAATCCGCGGTAAGGGTATGGATCTTCAGTCTTTCAAAATCTGTCTTGCAATCACCAGCCTCTGGATCTCGCTCGTGCCTTCACCGATGGTGCACAGCTTCACGTCGCGATAGAACTTTTCCGCCGGATAGTCTTTGATAAAGCCATATCCGCCGTGGATCTGCACACACTCGTTAGCGCACTTCACCGCTACCTCGCCCGCGTACAGTTTTGCCATCGACGATTCCAAAGTCGTCTTGAGCCCGGCGTCTTTCATGGCCGCCGCGCGCATCGTCAGCAGCCGCGCCGCGTCGATCTCCGTGGCCATGTCCGCCAGCTTCCATTGTATGGCCTGGAACTCGCTGATCACCTTGCCGAACTGCTGCCTCTGCTTGGAGTACTTGAGCGCGGCTTCATACGCGCCCTGCGCCATGCCCAGGCCCAGCGCGGCAATAGAGATGCGGCCGCCATCGAGCACGCGCATGGCGTCAATAAATCCGTCGCCTTCTTTGCCGAGCAGCGCGTCCTCCGCGATCTGGCAGTCTTCAAAGATCAACTCGGCGGTGTCGCTGGCGCGCAGACCCAGCTTGTTTTCTTTCTTCCCCGGACGAAAGCCTTTGGTTCCCTTTTCCACGATGAACGCCGATAGCCCGTGCGTGTGCGCCGTTTTGTCCGTCACGGCGATCACCACCGCCACGTCCGCGTAGGTACCGTTGGTGATGAACGTTTTGGTGCCGTTCAGCAACCAGCCTTTCTTGTTGCGCACCGCGCTCATGCGCGCGCCGCCGGCATCGGAACCGGAGCCGGGCTCGGTCAATCCCCATGCGCCGAGCATCTCGCCTGTCGCCAGTTTCGGGATGTACTTCTGCTTCTGCTCCTCGCTCCCCGCCAGATAGATATGATTGCTGCATAGTGAATTGTGGGCCGCCACCGTGATGCCCACCGAGCCATCCACGCGCGAGAGCTCTTCAATGGCGATCACATATTCCACGTAGCCCAGCCCGGCGCCGCCGTATTCGGCAGGGAAGATCACGCCCATCACCCCCATCTTGCCCAGCGCCTTGATCACGTCCGTGGGGAAGCAGCCGCCTTCGTCCCACTTCATCACGTTGGGCAGGATCTCGCGCTCGGCAAACTCCCGTAGCGATCGCCTGAGCTGCAACTGTTCATCGTTCAACTGAAAATCCAAGACTGCCTCCTAAAGACCTACCGCGGATAGAACTCGAACTCCGGCCGCGAATTGAGATCAAACGTCCAATTCGGGCAAAACAGATGATTATCCCATATTTGCGGGACACTGCGACTCGGTACTCCCGGAGTTGGCCGCTGACTTTACGTGCTCTGATCCGCGTTTCATCCGTGCAAATCGGCGGTAGGGAGTATTTCTACCTCTACGGCGCCTTCACCTTCAGCGCTTCCGCTCTCCTGAAGTAGATGGGCGGATGGGCAAGCTGCAGGGGATGCGGCGTTGCCGTGGCCGTGGGCGCCGGCGGAGGCGGCGTTGTGGCCGGCGTCAGCATGAAATCCTGCCGGTTGTCCATCCCTACGGAAGAGAAAGCAACCGGCCTGGATTCATGAAATCCGTTGGCGCTGGCTTTCACGGTCACGTTCGCCGACTTGCTCAGCCCGGAAAAATCGATGTGATAGGAACCGTGCTCGTCAGTAAAGTCGTGATACGGGCCCTTGCTTTGCGCGCGGTCTTTGATCTCGAAGGAAACCATGGCTTTGGGCAGCGGAGCATTGCCGCCGCCATCGATCACCATGCCTTCGAAGGTGAACGGTTCCGGCGGCTTGGTGAAATACCAGATCGCCACTCCTCCGATCACCGTTGCGGCGATGCCTCCCAGCCAGCCCATGAACTTTTTCATACCGCCGCCTCCTCACCGCTGTCCGAGTCTAGCATAGGGCAAAATCCGGTCCTTAGCGCGCCCCGGTCAAATACTCCCCGCAAAATGGGCGGCGGCATCGGCGATTCACGGGCGGCGGCCCGCCCGTCTTATCAATTCAGCATCCGAAGTAGGAGGGACGAACCATGCAGCAGCCGGAAGCCCTCCAGCCCAAACCCGCAGCGAACGTTCTTGAAGTGCCTCCGGATTTTTCGCTGGTGGTCGGCGGCCCTTTATACCAGCTTTACCTGCGCACCGGGCTGGCGCGGCCACCCCTTCAGCTAGTACTGCGCCGCATGCTGGTGATTCCCGCGATCTGCTGGGCGCCGCTGTGGTTCCTCGCCGCCATCGGGGGACACTTGACTGCCGGCGTTACAGACCCGTTTCTGCGCGATCCCGAGGTACACATAAGGTTCCTGGTCGCGCTCCCGCTGCTGATCGCGTCGGAGGTCTATGTGCACCAGCGCATGCGCACGATTGTTGCCCAGTTCCCCGCACGCGGCATCATTGCCCGGCAGGACCAGCCGCGCTTCGAGCAGTTCGTTGCTTCCGCCATGCGCCTGCGCAATTCCGCGGCCATTGAACTTGCTCTGTTCATCCTGGTTGTGACTCTGGGACATTGGATCTGGAGGCAGAAGGTCACACTCAATGTATCCAGTTGGTATGCCCTCAAGACTGCTGCCGGCCTCCATTTGACGGCAGCCGGAAGCTATTACGCCCTGGTCAGCTTGTCGATTTTTCGCTTCATTCTGGTGCGCTGGTATTTCCGCTTGTACATCTGGTACCGCTTCTTGTGGCAGGTAAGGGCGCTGCCCCTGCATTTGAATCTTTTTCACCCTGACCGCGCCGGCGGGCTGGGCTTTCTTGCCGGCAGCCTCCCCGCACTTGCGCCTGTATTCATTGCCCAAACAGCGCTGTTGGCCGGCTTCATCTATTCACGCATCCTTTATGCAGGCGAGCAGCTGCCGGCCTTCAAGCTGGAGATCGCGGGCGCTTTTCTGTTCTATGTGCTCGTGATCGTATTTCCTTTGGGATTCTTTGCCCTTCATCTGGAAGAGGCAGAGCGCAAGGCCAAGCGCGAGTTCGGCACTCTGGCGAGTCATTATGTCGACGATTTTCGCCAAAAGTGGGTGCGGGGTGGAGCTCCGGCCGGAGAGCCCCTGCTCGGCACCGCTGACATTCAGTCACTCGCAGATCTGGCGAATTCTTATGACGTAGTGCGGGAGATCCACCTTCTGCCCATTACCACGCAAAGTTTCCTCCGCCTGGTAACTGCCCTTGCTCTTCCCCTTTTGCCGCTCACCCTGACCGTGTTTCCCCTGGATGAGCTGATCAAGGGCCTGCTCAGGCTCTTTTGATCGTACGGTCCCGCGGCTTTCCCGCCAAATTACCGGGCCAAAACAAAGGCCCTCTCCCGGGGGTAGGGAACCCAGAGAGAGGGCCAGGCTCGAATCTAGCAGATGGGCATGAATATATCGCACAACGATAAAATGTTGCAAGAAGAAACGAAAACCGGCCTGCAATATTTTGGGAAAGGCCGGCCCGAAAGCACCCGCCAGTCCGTCCGCCCTCGGTCCTGTCTCTCTACCTGGAACCCTTTGCATGAGGCCACTCAGGCCAGAAGGCAGTATTATGTCGTATTACGATATACTATAAGAGACCTCCAGGAGGACCAGCTACCGGCCCCATGAAGCATGCACTCGTTCCCCCCGAACCGCTCAGGGACTTCACCACAAACTGGCGCGTACTGCCGATATCCGGACTGGCCTTGGTGATCGGCGTGGTGGCTGCGTATGTGGCCGTAGGCCTGTTGAAACTCATCGGCTTCTTCACCAACCTGTTTTTCTTCCAGCGCTTGAGCACCCGGTTTGTTTCGCCTGCAGGAAACCATCTTGGTTTGGCCGTCGTGGTGGTGCCGGTGATCGGCGGAATCCTCGTCGGTCTGATGGCGCGTTTTGGCTCGGACAAGATCCGCGGCCACGGCATCCCTGAGGCCATTGAGGCCATCCTGCTCCGCGGCGCCAAGGTTGAGCCGCGACTGGCCGTGTTGAAGCCGGTGTCTGCGGCCGTCGCCATCGGCTCGGGCGGGCCGTTCGGCGCGGAAGGTCCCATCATCATGACGGGCGGGGCATTCGGCTCGTTGATCGCCCAGTTTTTTCACCTCACCAGCGCCGAGCGCAAGACTTTGCTCGTGGCCGGGGCCGCCGCCGGCATGTCCGCGACCTTTGCCGCTCCCTTTGCCGCCGTACTGCTGGCCATCGAGCTGCTCTTGTTCGAATGGAAACCGCGCAGCTTTATCCCCGTGGTGCTGGCCAGCGTGACCGCCGAAGCAGCCCGCGTGCACCTGTTGGGCCCGGGCCCAATCTTTCCCGTTCCCATGCACACCGTGGCCCTGCGTCCGGAGATCCTTTTGAGCTGTCTGCTTGTCGGCCTGCTGAGCGGCGTGCTCTCCGCCGTGCTCACGCAGCTTGTGTACGGCGTGGAAGATGGCTTCAACCGTCTCAAGAAGATTCACTGGATGTGGTGGCCAGCGATCGGCGGTGTGGTGGTCGGCATCGGAGGCCTGATTTATCCCGGCGCGCTGGGCGTGGGCTATGACGTAATTGGACGGCTCTTGCAAGGCGATGCGCCGATGAAAATGGTCCTCGGCGTTCTCATCGTCAAGTCGATCATCTGGGGCGTCTCCCTTGGCTCGGGGACCTCAGGCGGCGTGTTGGCGCCGCTGCTCATGATGGGCGGGGCTCTCGGCGCGGTGGACGCGCTCTACCTTCCCCATCAGGGGCCGGGCTTCTGGCCGCTGATCAGCATGGGAGCCATGCTCGCCGGCACCATGCGCTCCCCGCTCACGGGAGTGATCTTCTCCTTTGAACTCACCGGCGACTACCACTCCATCCTGCCGCTGCTGATCGCCTGTGTCGCCGCGCATGCGTTCACGGTGCTTACTCTGGCGCGCTCCATTCTCACGGAAAAAATCAGCCGGCGCGGACATCATCTTTCCCGCGAATACGTGGTCGATCCCATGGAGGCGCTGGCCGTGGAAGACGCCATGCAAACCGAGATCACGGCCTTTCCAGCCGATACCACGCTCGCCGAGCTGGAGCGTACGGTCAATCGCCGCGACTCCTCGCCTGGCCAACGCGTGTATCCCGTCGTGGATACAAATCGGCACATGGTCGGTGTGGTCACGCGTGGCGACCTGCGCAGCTACGCCAGCAACCTCACGCGCGCAGAGGCGGCGCAGGTGAAGCTTGCCGACGTCCTTTCCCGCAGGCCGGTGGTGGCTTACCCTGATGAGCCTCTGCGATTCGTAGTGAACCGCATGGCCTCCACCGGACTGACCCGCTTCCCGGTCGTCAGCCATGCGACAGCCCCGGAGATCCTCGGCTTGATTGCTCTCGAAGACATGATCAAGGCCAGGGAATTCAGTCTGGACGAAGAGCACCGCACCGAGCGCGTCCTGCGCTTGCGCCTGCTGCCATCCTTGCGCTGGCGCTGGTCAGCCAATGGGCAGCCCGACGAAGACGAAAGCTAGAGCTCGCGCCTGAGCAGGTCAGAGAATCAACCCACAAGTCTCTCTAGGCTTTTTCTCTGAGCCGTCTCCTGCCGGTCCCGCGCATAGGGACGTTTGCTGCTGCAAATAGGTGAGTGCCCGATGCAAGCAGAGTAGCTTGACCCGTAACTTCCAAAGTAGCTTTGGAGGTACCATGCGTTTGTCTTTTGTCCCTGGATGGAAAGTTTTTACCCTGCTTGCGGCCGTTTCAGCATTGCTGTTTTTGGGCGGCTGTGCCGGAGGCAACCTTGCCCCGACCACAGCCTCAGCGGCGCCTAACCCCTCGCCCAACCCAGGCCCCGCGCCCAACCCCAATCCTGCTCCCGCTCCCGTGCCCTCGCCAACTCCCTCGCAAAGTACGTCGGTCCCCCGTTCCAGCCACGTGGTCCTGGTGATCGAGGAAAACCACACCTTCGCGCAGGTACTGAGTTCCATGCCCTGGCTGGTTTCGCAAGGCAATGCCTATGCCTACGCCACCGATTACCACGCCAATGAACCCGGCTCCGCGCTCGATTATTTCTGGCTGTCTTCCGGCAGCGGCGAAAAAGCGTTCGGCTGCACCGGCAACGGCTGCACCAAGCCCATCACCAGTGACAACATTTTCCGCGAACTCACCAAGGCCGGTCTCACCTGGAAGGTTTATGCCGAAACGCTGCCGTCGGTGGGCTGGATGGGGGGAAACTCCGGGCAGTATCTGGACCGCCATAATCCCGCGAAGTGGTATTCAGACGTCATCAACAGTCCGACCCTGCAGAAGAACATGGTCCCGTTCACGCAGTTCGCCGCGGACCTGGCCGCCAACCAGCTGCCCGCGTATTCCATCATCGTTCCCAATGGGGCCGATGACGCGCACAACGGAACGCTGGCCCAGGCTGATGCCTGGCTCAAGACCAACGTGGCCCCGCTGCTCAACCACGCTTCCTTCCAGGCCGGCGGCGATGGCTTGCTGATCATTACCTTCGACGAGTGCGATGGCGCCGTGGGCGCCTGCAATCAGCAGGTGTATACGGCGGTCATTGGCCCCAAGGTCAAGCGCGGCTTCAAGTCCGCACTTCTCTACAAACACGAAAACGCGCTGCGCACGATTCTCGACTCGCTTGGCGTGAACGTTTATCCCGGCGCCTCCGCTACCGCAGCCGATATGGCGGACTTCTTCCAGTAGAACAGCCTTGCCCCATCAGGCGGTGGGATTCGCGTTGAATCGGGTCCCACCGCATCGCTCTTGATCCTGCCGGGAACGTTATTGCTCCGGCGCAAGATTTTCCACAACCTCCAAGCGCCGGCCGCTTGCCGGCGGCCCCACACGCTGCGGCAGCGGCTCGCGGCGATACAGCCGCCACGTGTTGTGTGCCACCGAGATGAAAAGGATCAGCATCATCCCCGTGATGCCCATCGTCCCCGCCACGCTGAACAAGCGATAGCTTCGCCCCAGCACGTGACACGTGGACTTCCAAAACAACAACACCAGGTTGCCCACCACCAGCAGAAGCCGCAGCTCCGTAGGTCCCATCTTGAAGTAGGAGATCTTGAAATCACCCAAGGTATAGGTAACAAGATAGATTTCAATGGATAACAGCAGGTAGGCGATCAAGAGTCCCAAGGCTACCCAGGGTGACATGTACCCGGAAAGCGCCAGGCCGCCCAGCAGAAACAGCGAGCTGAAGGCGTCCACGATGTGGTCCACGTAAAAGCCGTAACGCGGACGCGTGCAGTTGCGAAAACGGGCCAGCGTGCCGTCCAGACTGTCGCCCAGCCAGTTGAGCGCCAGGCAGACGATCACCACTGCCAGGCCCAGGCGGTTGCGGGCAGACCACCAGTATCCAGCCCCGGCGCCGGCCATGGCCACCAGGCCCAGCAGCGTCAGATGGTCAGAGTTGATCCAGGCCGGCGTGCGCTCCGCCAGCCAATAGAGGGTCCTTTTTTCCAGTCCGGCCAGGAAGCTCTGCTGGATGCGCCTGGCCTCGCGAAAACGGATCAGTGTGTTTGCAGCCATTGGTTTTCTCCTGCCCGCACTTTGCGCCTGAGCCGCATTTCCGCCAATGCACTGCGCCTCGTTTCGAGATAAAACGTGCGTGCCCCCTAAGTTCCTGATTTTCCAGCTTTTTTTCGAAATCATTTGTACGGTTGAGGTGGCGATGAGGTGCTGCTGAGGTGGCATGGTCCGACTGGTAAAGCGCTTTCAAGGCCGCCACACTGGGTGTTCCCATCAATCAGCACCATGAGAGGGCAATTAAAATAGGTCCATGCCTCCGGAGCTGTTTTTCAAGCTTTCATTTGTTTTTCTCTTTGTAAGCGCAGTCGCCATTCGCATTCACTATCAACGCCTGGCCGGGACATACAGCCAGGGAGCGGCGAAGCATGCCGCCAGCCATCTTGCGCACGAGGCCAGGCCGCTGCTGATCATCCGCCCTCTGCTGGGACTGCCGTGGTATGGCGTTGTCCTGTGCTGGTTCTTTGCGCCACGGTGGATCGCCTGGTCATTCCTGCCCATGCCCTGGTGGTTGCGCTGGAGCGGAATGGTCCTTGCAGGATTGGGACTGCTGCTTTTGTGGCGCGGCCATCGCGCACTGGGAAAGAACTTCCGGCCCACCCTGGAGGCCTCTCCGCAACAGGAGTTAGTCACCTTCGGACCATACAAGTATCTGCGGCATCCACTCTATCTGGCGTTTCTGCTGATGCTCGCTTCCACTGGACTGCTCTCGTCCAACTGGTTCATAGGGATAGTTGGCGTATTGCTGATCGCTTCCATCACCATCGTACGAATTCCAGCCGAGGAAATTCTCTTGGACCAACGTTTTGGAGAGCGATACCGCGAGTATCGCCGGCGCACGCCTGCACTGCTCCCGTTGCGCACCAAGCAGACGCGCAGCCAGGAGTGAAAACCTGAGCGCATGCGCAGCAACCTTTGGCAACGCTGACGCTGCTTGTTGTGGGTCGGGCGCGCCTGTGCCAAGGTGGGAGCCTGTAAGACTTGGGACGTAGCATGCGAAGCTGTTCGACGTTCGGCGCCACGGGGAATTAGGTAGCAAAATATTGCATATTCTTTTCCGGGTGAATCATGAAAAGCTTCTCACCAACTAGTAACTCTTTGTAGTTTCCAGATTAGATTCTTACTTTGTTGTTGCACCGAGGATGTTGCAAAACCTTGTCGCTCCGCCGGTAACCGCATAAATCAGAAGCACTTGGTGTCACGTGCAGATTAAACAGAAATTAAAAACATTAACCTACCAATCTTTGCTTGACACTGGTCTGCTAACCAGACGACAATCACCTAGTTTTGACAGACGGATTGCTCAGGAAGCTGCTGGCCGCTTCCGTGAAATGTTGAAGCTCCCGAGCAGGCAAAAGTGGACCCCCAGGTGACAAAAACAACCCGCAGTTGTATGCCTGCTGAGGCCGGAACACAACGGTCGAGGGCGGACCGCGCCTTGCGCCATCAACTGCGCATTCCTCTACGTTATCGCCGCGAAGGCGCGCAGGAGTGGACTCACGCGGAGACCATCAACATCAGCTCTTCCGGCGTGCTCTTTTCTTCCAACGAACTGCTGGAAGTCGATTCTCGCGTGGAGATCACCTTTCAGACCACTGGAACTCCTTTGATCGAACGGAGCACACGCGTGGCCACGGTGGTGCGCCGCGTCCTGAACAACTGGCCTGAGACCGGGCTGGTGTTTGGCGCTCGATTCTGTCTGTAAAACCCTCCTTTAGCGCATTGCTCAAACTCATGGACCCGGGCTGTCTTCGCTGGTGAAGGTCACATCTAACCCTCCAGGCGGTAGTCCTGACCCGCCGGCACCATGCCAGGCGATTGACCAAGGGCGTGGCCGCCCTCCATAATGCAAGCGGTACCCCGAAAAACGATGATGGGGAATAATCACCAATATGAGCTCCCAAGACGATCCCAATCGCAAAGCGACGTTCGAAAACTTTGGCCGGAAGATGGACCACGAGCTGGGCGACGCGGCCCAGCGCCTGGAGCAGGAGAGCGAGCGCCTGATCGCGTATATCAACAACGAACTGGTGCCCGCCATACGCAACAAGTCAAGCAAGGCGCTGCGCACGACCGCCGAGCAACTGCACAAGCTGGCGGAAAAGATGGAAAAGCAAGCCCCAAAGTAGCGGCGCTGCTGCTGGGGTGCATTGCGCTGGCGGGTTGCGGCCACCATCAGCAACAACAGGCCAAGAACGTGCCGCCGGCCCCGCCTATCGCCGCGCCGGAGACGCAGCCGACGCCGGCCACAGAGGCGCGCACGACACCGCCGCCCCGGCCGCAGACCAGACCTTCGCCCACGCCGCTTCCGCAGGTCCCGCAAATCAGCGACGAGATCATTGTCCCGCCTGACGCCAAGGTCATGTACCGCGAAACCGGCTGGGCAAGCTGGTACGGTCCGGGCTTCCAGAAACGCAAGGCCGCCAACGGCGAAGTCTTTGACACGGAAAAGATGACCGCCGCGCATCGCACCATCCCGCTCAACTCAATCGTGCGCGTCACCAACGTCAAGACCGCCGAGTCCGTGGTGGTGCGTATCACCGATCGCGGGCCCTTCGTGGGCGACCGCATCCTTGATCTTTCCCGTGCCGCTGCGCGCAAGCTTTCCGTCTACCAGCACGGTACGGCGCTGGTGCGCATTGAAGTGCTGCAGACGCCCGCGCCCATCGGGACGGGCGGGCGCTGGTGCGTGCAGATCGGGGCCTTCCAGGACCCGAATGATGCCACCAAACTGAAAGAGAAGCTCGGCCGGCGCTATCGCACCGCCAAGGTGCTGCAGTTCTCCAGCCCTCAGGGCGGCGACTGGCTGCGCATTCTTGTGGCTGAAGATGACAAAAAGCGCGCCGAGTCACTGATCAAAGAAACGCACACGGACGCGGCGATGTTCCTGGTGAGGCTGGATTAAGTCAGATCGCAGAGACGCGGCATGCCACGTCTCTACATCCATCATATCTTCTTACTTGATCACGCTGGAAAAGATGAAATCGTGCGGCCAGTCCTGCTTGTAGCCTTGCTGGCGCAAGTAAGTCGAAAGCTGCGCCCAGTGGCGCAGGCCGTGCAGCAGCGCGTGAATAAAAATCTTGCGCCGGCTGGCCGTGAGATTGCCCGCCGAGCGCGTGGGAAAGGTGAGCTGGCCGTCCCAGTCAGGATCATTGGCGGCGACGGCGAAGCTGCGCAGGTCTTCAAAGCTCTTGGTTCCCAGGGCAAACAGCTCGTCACCGCTCTTGCCGGCCAGCGCGTCATATTCGGTGATGGGAAGGTTTAGCAGGCGCTCGGCGTATCGCATCTGCACGGCGACGATGTGCAGCACCACCTCGCGCACGGTTTTTGTGCCCGCGATGTCGCAGGCGAGGTCGAGCGCTGCCGGGTTTTTCTTGAACCAGCCGCCCCAGCGCTGGGTTTCTTCCTCGCAGTAGTCCAATAGTTCGCCGAAACTCAGTCCGCGCATGGGAAGATCTTAGCATCTAGCAATTAGCAATTGGCAATTGGCAATTAGCACAGCTAAAGCCATGCGCTGACAGAGTCGCAGCCTTCAGCGATCCTCGTGGCTTTGCTTTAGCTGAGCTAACTGCCAATTGCCAACTGCTAATTGCTGTCTCTGATGTGCTCTGCCGTGCGGAAAAAACCCAGCGCCTCTGCGCACACACCAGGAGCAATTTGTTACCATTTCCTCGCTATGTCCGACTGCCTATTCTGCAAGATCATCGCCGGCAAGATCCCCGCGAAGAAAGTCTACGAAGACGATCGCACCTTCGTCTTTGAGGACATCAATCCTCAGGGCCCGACCCACGTGCTGATCATCCCCAAGAAGCACATCGTGGACATCAAGGAAGCCACGGAGGCCGATGCGGAGATCATCGGCTATTGCCACCTGGTGGCGGCCAAGATCGCCCGCGAACGCAAGCTGGAGAAAGGCTATCGCACCGTGTACAACGTGGGCCCGGACGCGGGCCAGTCCGTGTTTCACCTGCACCTGCACTTGATCGGGGGAAGAAAGCTGGCATGGCCGCCCGGGTAGGGCAACCAGGGCTCGGCGTTTTAGCACTCAGCCCTTGCTCTGTTTCCATACGCAGAAAGCTGTGTAATCCCGCGACAAGGCCGCGCGGGCTGGGTACTGACTGCCCGGCGCCAAGCGCACAGCGGCGCAATCCCGCCCAACACGCGTGCGGTTTGGGTTTGTCAGCCCAGGAGTGTAGGTGTACTCTCAACCTAGCAAGCAGCTGATCGTGCCCCGGCGTCCCATGAAACGCATTTCAGGCTTTTTGTTCAGTCGAAGCCGCCTTGTGCTTCGAACAGCGGCGTGGACCATTGCGCTCTGGACTGCAATGGCAGCCGCCCAGCAGCCGCAGTCCCAATTGAATGCTGCCGACCGAGAACTTCCAACCGGCCTTGTGGTGGAATCCGTCCGCAAGGGAGGCGCCGCTGCGCTTGCCGGCATTCAGCCGGGTGACACCCTTCTTCGCTGGTCGCTCGGGCCGTCGAGCGGTGAACTCACATCACCTTTTGACCTGGGCTGGGTGGAAGCGGAGCAGGCCCCGCGCGGTCCCGTTATCTTGACAGGACATAGAGGCAACGAACAACTGGCCTGGACCATGCAGCCGGGAAGCTGGGAAGTGGATGTCCGTCCCAACATGGAAGCCCCACACGTGACCTTGCACCAGGAGGCCCTTGAACTCATCTCCAGGGAAAAGACGCGCGAAGCCGCGGAAACCTGGCGTCGATTGAACGAAATGGCGCCTGAGAATCCTTCGTGGCTGCGCCTGTGGATCAAGGCGCGCGCCGGGAAAGAGCTCTACCAGGCAAGGGACACAGAAGATGCAATCGGTTTCTATGTGACGGCCGCGGAGGGCTGCGCGCCGGCGGGCACGGAAGTTTGCCGTCAGATCCTGATGCTGCATGCGAACAGCGCATACAACCGTGGCGATTTTGTCAGCGCACAAAAATACGCTCAATTGGCGGTCGAAAAAGCGCGTGCGCAAGAATCGCCGCTTGCCCTGGCCGCCACGCTTCATTTTGTCGGATTACAAAGAGCCAATCGCGGAGATTCGGCCCGGGCCAAAGAAGTCTTGGATGAAGCCCTGAAGATCCAACAAGAACTCTCCCCGAACAGCACTGCAATCGCACGGACCTTGCAGGACCTCAGCCTGGTTGCAATCAACAGCAACGATCTGGTGGCAGGGGAGCAGACCGCGACGCAATCGCTGAACATCCTGGAACATGTGGCCCCGAAAGGGCAGGACCTGCTTTGGTCTTTGGAATTGCTTGCCATGGTGGCCGGCCACCGTGAGGACCGCGTCCAGCAGGAGCGCTATCTCCGCTGGCGGCTTACCCTTGTCTCCGAAGGCGAAAACGACCCCGGCATGCTGGCCAGCAGCCTTACCGAGCTGGCGTTTGTCTTGCACAAGTTGGGAGACTTGCACGGGGCGGAAAGATATGCCAGCCAGGCGTTGGCCCTGGTGGAAGCCAACGAGCGGGAGAACCGGGACAAGGAGCGATACGCGTTCGCCCGCACCCTCACCTTGATGGGCCTGATTGAGGCCGAGGACGGAAACTGGCAACAAGCGGAAGCGCACCTGCTTCGCGGACTAACGATCGCCGAAAAGTTTGGCCCCAAGAGCCTCCTTGTCATCGGGCAGCTCGAAGCCTTGCTCAACATGTTTACCGAGAAAAAAGACTTCGTGCAGGCCATGCAGTATTGCCGTCGTGCTCATGAAACTGCCGTACGGCTGGACCCTGGCGGGGCCCATGTGTACAACACCGACTATTATTGCGGCCATGCCGCATGGAAACTCGGTTTGGTTTCTGAAGCGGAAACCTATTTCTCTGAAGCCGCTGCCTGGGTTGCCTTCTTGGGGCCGGGGACCATGGAGGAAGCGGATGCGAGTGCGGGTTTAGCCAGAATACGGTGGCGGCAGGGCCGCTTTGGCGAATCCAAGGTCTTGTTCGAAAAGGCACTTCACTCCATGGACGCATCGTACGCCAGACTGGGCGGCGGCAGCCAGGCGCGAGCCGGATACCGGGCCGAATTGATGGAGTATTACAGCGACTACATTGACTTCCTGATGGAACGTGGTGACCCGGTGCGGGCGTTTGAGGTTCTGGAGCTTTCTCGCGCCCGGGCGCTCTTGGAATTGCTGAACTCAGCACATGTTGATCTCGCCAAAGGTAGCGACCCCTCTCTGCTGGAAAACTTGCGCCGCCTGCAGCGGCAGATTTCTGCCAAGTCGGAGGAACGCACTGCCCTCTTGACGAGCAAGGCTTCGGAAATCCAGGTTAAGGCGCTGGAGAAAGAGATTTCCGCTTTAGCGGCAGAAGCCGGCGAGATGGAAGGAAGAATTCGCAGCGCCAGCCCGGCTTACGCCGCTATGACAAATCCACGAACGCTCAGCGTTCGCGGAGCGCAGGAATTGCTCGACCCCGACACTCTGCTTCTTGAATACGCTTTGGGCGCGGAGAGAAGCTATGTATTTGCCGTCAGCGCAGACTCGCTGCGCGCGTTTCCACTGCCGGCGCGTGATGAGATCGACAGAGCCGCACGGCGCATCTACTCATTATTATCGGCACGCAATCAAATCGTCCCGGGCGAACCGGACATGCAGAGAGAGGGCCGTCTGCGACGCGCGCAGGAAGAGCTTCCGGCCGCATTGGAAGAACTGGGCCGCATGGTCCTGGGGCCGCTTTCCGGCCAACTCGGCAACAAAAGACTGATCGTGGCCGCCGACGGGGCGCTGAATTACATTCCGTTCGCCATGCTGCCGGAGATTTCCCCGAACTCGAAGCGCGGCCGCTCGGCGACTCCATTGGTAGCGCGCCATGAGATCGTCAACCTGCCCTCGATCTCTGTCCTGGCAGTACTGCGCCGGCAAAGAGCGGATCGTCCCCCTGCCGGAAAAGCCGTGGCGGTTTTCGCCGATCCGGTGTTCGAAAAAACCGACTCCCGAATCAAACAACCTGGGGCAGGCGGTAAAGTCCGTGTTTCAGAGACTGGTGCTTATTCCCTCTCAGCGAATCTTCTCACTCGGTCCGCCGGCGACTTTGGGCTGAGCCACAACGGCCAGCTCAATCTGCCGCGTTTGCTCTTCTCCCGCCAGGAGGCCGAGGCCATCCGCGCCGTGACACCTCCTGGGCAGATCAAGGAAGCCGTTGACTTCCAGGCTAGCCGCTCAGCCGCAACCAGCCCGGAGCTTCGCAACTACCGCATTGTGCACTTTGCCACTCACGGCCTGCTCAACAGCGGACACCCTGAGCTTTCCGGACTGGTGCTTTCCCTGGTGGACGAGCACGGCCAGCCGCAAGACGGTTTCCTGCAACTGCAGGACATCTACAGCCTCGATCTCTCCGCCGATCTGGTGGTGCTCAGCGCGTGCGAGACTGGATTGGGCAAGGAGATCAACGGCGAGGGCCTCATCGGCCTGACCCGCGGCTTCATGTACGCCGGGGCGAGCCGAGTGGTGGCCAGCCTGTGGAAAGTTTCAGACGCGGCCACCGCCAAGCTGATGGCTGAATTCTATCGCGCGATGGAAAAGGACCACATGCCCCCGGCCGCCGCCCTGCGCGCAGCGCAGATTCACATGTGGAAACAGAAGCGATGGACTTCACCTTACTTCTGGGCTGCTTTCCAGATCCAGGGCGAGTGGAAGTGAAGCAATTGGCAAATGGCAATTTAGCAATTGGCCCAGCTAAAGCCGCTCGCCGAACAAACCGCAAGGCAGCACCTCAAAAAGAACTTAAGTCCTCTGCTTTAGCTGAGCTAATTGCTAACTGCCATTTGCCAATTGCTTTCCTTTACGCTGCCCCGATCAACCTTGCCGCGCTGGGGAATGAACGCTGCCATACGGCAGTGAGCAGAACGAACTGCGGCAGCATGCGGGCAAGCGAATCCACCATCTCTTCAATCTCGCGCCATTGCGCCGGCGCAACGCCCTTGCACAGGATGCGATGGTCCTTGACCGGCAGTCCGGCCAGCAACGCGCGCGAACGGCGGTTGAGCTCTTCACGCGCTTCGATGAATTGCGGATTGGCCAGCAGGCGTTTGCTGTCCAGCCAGGCGGAAGCCAGAAAGCTGGGAAAAGGAGCAAGCGCTCGATAGAGACTCAGGACGGTCTTGGATCCGGTGGTGCGCTTGATGTCGGCATAGATCAGCCACACGCGCAGCCCGGCTTCGCGTTCGTTGGGGATGTTCACGTGAAGCATCTGGGCCAGCGCCGAAACCTGGCGCGAGTTGCTCACGCGGCCTTTTTGCCCGCCCGAGTAGCCGCGCTGCACCAGGCGATCGAACAGCGCCAGCTGCGCCGTGGCCCGCGCGAATAAGCCTACGATTCCGCTGATCACTGCGATATCGAGGTTGGAGAACTTGTCCGCCGCCAGCACCTGCGACTGGTCAGAGAACGTCCAGCCGCCTTGCACCGCGGCCGAATGCGCCAGCTCACGATACGCCTGCGATGCGGTCTGGAACTCGCGCGAACAGGCCACCGGGCACAGGTCCTTCCACATGGGCTTGAGATATTGCGGGACCGCGCTCAGCACTTTGAAGACGGTGGGAACAAAAGGCAGATCAAAGGCGTTGCGAATTTCAGAATACATCCTGCGCAGGTCAGGCGAGACCTCGAGTTCTTCATAGGCGCGGGTCAGTGCCATGATGAGTTGGACGTTCAGGGCTGCTGGTGAAGTTGTACGGAAATCGGTATTTGGTATTTGGTACTTAGCACTTGGTTCGCATCGAAAGGAGCCGCGTATCCTGCACCAGTCATGCGCGCAGCATGCACACCGCGTGATCGACGCATAGGTTTCTTGGTTGTCAATGACTCAATGACCAGATTACCCAATTACCAAGTCTCGTTTACGCTTTGTTGAAGTTGTCAGCCGGCTCGTCTTCAGCGCCGTGGCGGCGCAGGATGTTGGGCAGGTTCTGGGAGAAAGCCGAACGCGGCATCACCACGTCACAGCCTGCTTCCTGGGCCTTGACTTTCAAATCGCCCTGGACGTGGGAGACGAACCCCACGATCGAAGTGGGCTTCTTGAACCTGGAGCGCAGCTTGCTGATGATGGGCAGCGGCTTGATGCTGTTGCTGTTGAGGTCCACCACAATCAGTGACGGTTTGTCTTCAGGGTTCTCGCCCACTTTTTCCGCGATCTCCTGCTCGCTCTTTACGAACTCCACTTTCACGTTCAGCTTGCGCGAGACTTCCTGGATCTTGGCCAGGAAGAAAAGATCGTCCACGAAGGCGAAGATCCGGGTGGGAGCGTCCTCACGCTGGCGCAGTGGCTCCATGTTGGCGACCGGAGCGGCGCCATTGCGGAAGCGGTCGCCCTGCGTGCCCTGGCCGTTCTGGTTGCGATAGCTGTGGTCCATGGGGCCGACGAAGGTCCCTCCGCGGCGCTGTCCGCGTCCACGGTTCTGGCGGCTGCCGCCGCCCTGGCGTCCTTGGGCCTGTCCCTGTCCCTGATTCGGGTTGTTCTGGCCAGGACGGCCAAAACTACGTTTACGGCGCCGCTTGTGCCGGTTTCCCTGGCCTTGCGGCTGGTTTGGTGCATCATTCATGCGTGTTTTACCTGTGAATCTCTGGTTTTTGCCGGTTTTGCTTACATGGGCGCCTGTGCGCCAGGGCCTGATCTGGATATGCTCCGGCTAACGTTTTCTCGTGAAATCTTCAGTTCTTGTCAGCGCTTTAGCGCGAGCAGCCGCACCGGAACGGGCGACTATCAGAAGACTCCGCGATATTATCACGAACAAACCCATTCCCACTTGAAAAATTCACGCATTCCCCCCAAGGTCCGGGGCTGAACTGCTTGGATCTGGAGAATGGTGGGCGCTATAGGATTCGAACCTATGACTTCCACCGTGTGAAGATGGCACTCTACCGCTGAGTTAAGCGCCCACTGGGCTCGTTCTTTACCTAGTGGGTAAGTCTTATTTTAGCAGAAGAAGCCGGTCCCCTGCCCACGCCGGGCTGTGGAAATGGAGGTAACGTGCGTAATCCCGCGGCTTAGAATAAACTCTTCTTTACATAGGCTTCCTGCTCCCTTAAGACGCAACTTTTAGAGGAGTTACGGGTTTTGACCGGGTGTGAGCAGCGTTGCCTTAAAATCGGGATGGTTGATGCCCACAGCGACTGACAGGGCACGGGGTGTTGCGGAAATGGCGGCAGGCCAGGTGCTTTATCAATCGCTCACCGATGCGGAGGTGATGCTCCGGGTCGGCAGCGATGACAACGCGGCTTACGAGTACCTGGTCACCAAGTTCCACCGGCCCATGATCGCCTTTATGTACCGCATGGTGCATAACCAGGCGCTGGCGGAGGAGCTGGCGCAGGAGGTTTTCCTACGCGTCTACCGCTCGCGCAAGAGTTACGCGGCGGAGGCCAAGTTCACGACGTGGCTTTACCGCATCGCCACCAACCTTGCGGTGAACCACGCGCGCGACCATAAAGTCGAGCGCAGCGGCAAAGTCGTAAGCCTGGATGAGCCGGATGAAGATACCGGGACCACGCTGGACGTGGCCGATAGCACGCTCAACGCGGAGCAACACCTGCTGCGCCAGGAGCGGCTGGCGGCCATCAAGAAGCACGTGCTGGCGCTTCCGGAAAAACAGCGCGCCGCTGTGCTCATGCACAAGTACCAGGGAATGGATTACCGCGAGATCGCCGCGGTCTTGAAGTTAAGCGAATCAGCCACTAAGTCTCTGCTCTTCCGCGCTTATGAAGCGCTGCGGGAGCGGTTGAAGGATTTTGTATGAACTGCAAGGATGTTCGGGAAAATTTGATGGACGTACTGGCCCAGGAGCAGGCCGCTCCGGAGGTGCTGGCCCACCTCCGCCAGTGCAGCGACTGCGCCGCCGAAGTTGACGGGCTGCGCAAGACCATGGCTCTGCTGGATGAATGGGAGGCGCCGGAGCCTTCTCCCTACTTTCTCACGCGCCTGAAAGCGCACGCGAGAGAGGAGCAGGAGAAGGCCCCCGTCCGTTCCGGATTGCTCGCCTGGTTGCGTAAGCCTGCGTTGGCGGGATCGCTTGCGGCCATGTTGCTGGCCAGCGGCGTTTTGTACCGGCTGGCGATTGTGGATCCGCCGGCGACTGGCGCGGCTGCCGACGTGGAAGCCTTGGACAAAGATCACGATCTGCTCACCAATAACAACAACGATCTGATCAATGAAATGACCGGGCTGCCTTCAGACGACGCAAGCGACGACGAAGAGATCTAATACATTTTTTCTGGGGAAGTGAAAAAGTTGGGCCGTACCGGAACAGTTGTGGTGTTGATGTGTGCCTGCCTGGCGGGCAGGGAAAGTTCCGCGCTCACAGTTTCTGCCTCTTTCAGCGCGCACGCGTTGATGCAAGCCGCAGCCAGCCCAGCGCAAAAGAACCCGCCGCAGAAAAACCAGCCACCACAGGCGCAGAAGAACGGAAGTCATAGCGGCCAGCGCCCTGCGCGCAAAACCGGCCAGTGGCTGGAGTCGCACAAGAACTTGCCGCCTGACCAGCAGTTAAAGGCCCTGGAAAACGATCCGGAATTTCAGAAACTGCCGCCGGATCGCCAAGCCGCCCTCAGAGAGCGCTTGCGCAAGTTCAACACGCTGCCTCCCGAACAGCGGGACCGCTCTCTGCAGCGCCTGGACTTCTGGACCAGCCTGACTCATGACCAGCGCGAGCAGGTCCGCGACGCCAACCAGAAGATGCAGTCCTTGCCCCAGGACCGACGGGTGGCGGTGCATACGGCTTTGCGCCATCTCAGGCAGATGAGCCCGGAACAGCGGCAGCAGGTCTTTGCCTCGGACCGTTTCCGCAACACCTTCTCCGGGCAGGAGCAGGAAATCCTGAAGCAACTCGCCACGATCAACCCGCCTTTCGGCTCCAGCTCTACCTTCCAGCCGAAGAGCGGTGCTTCGCCTTCACCGGACAACGGAAAACAGCCCAAATAAATCGCAGAGTGGCCGGATCATGCAGTCCAATGTTCAGGACATGAGTGTGATGGCGATGTTAGGCCAATTGACGTGAGCGTATAATTGATCGCCAACGTAATGACACCAGCAGGAATTGATGGAGCGAAGTCGGTTAGAGTGCTCGTGGTAGATGATTACCTACCTTGGCGTCAATTTGTTTGTCGCGCACTACTGGCACGCCCAACATGGCAGGTCATCGGCCAGGTGTCGGACGGACTGGAAGCAGTCGAAAAGGCCGAAGATCTCCAACCAGACCTCATTGTTCTGGACATCGGGCTACCCACGATCAATGGAATCGAGGCCGCGACGCGAATACGCAATGCGGCTCCCGATTCGAAAATCCTCTTCTTGAGCGAAAATAGTTCGGTCGAGGTAGCAGAAGAAGCTTTTCGCAGGGGCGCCGCCGGTTATGTCGTCAAGTCGAAGGCTGGGCAAGAACTTCTGCCCGCTTTGGACGCGATTCTTCAAGGGGATCGGTTTGTTAGCCTTGGCTTGGCTGACCACGACCTGATTAGCTTCAGGGAGGGGATTTCTGGCAGACGTAGCCACCAGATCGAATTCTGCACGGGAGACTCTTCGTTCGTCGATGCCTTTGCTACCACTATCGAAGCCGCGCTTAGAACTGGGAACGCGATGGTCGTGATAGCGAGCGAATCGCATCTCGCCCGTATTCAGCAAAGATTGACATCCGATGGCGTGGACGTTGATGCTGCGGTCGAAAGGAAGAGCTATTTACCCCTCGAGCTTACCGGCTCCCTCTCGACTGTTTACGGACATGTCGCCGGGAGGTCAATTGGAGACGCGTTCAGCCTCATCGCAGAAATGGTTCTGGCTGCCAAGAAAGAACACTTCCATGTTGCCGTCGGTTGAGAATGCGCACCAGCCTCGTGGACACGAGGCAAAGAGGGTGCGGCGATTAAGCGGGAGCGCCTCTGGGACGAGTTAGCCAAAACGGACGACATTGATGTTCGGTGCTGTTACGTACTAGGAAGCGTTGACCGGGAGCAGGAGAAAGACATTGTCGAAAGAATCTGTGCGGAACATTCGGCCGTTCACTGAGGGGCGGAAATGAATGTGCACTTCCGGGCTGAATTTGCGGCTTTCAGCCTATACCCCGCGCAGGAACCTGAGCTGAATGGCCAGCCTCACCCCACCGCAGCCAAAACCGGGTACCTCGGGCGCCCCGCGTCCTGGCCCGACGAGACGCTGGGCGCTGATACTGCCAAAGAAGGAAAGGCCGGGCGGACCCGGCCTTTCTTGCGCAAGGGTAATGTTACGCTGCTTTGCCTTTGAGAGTCTTCAAGCCGATCTTGATCTGCTTCGGCTTGGCTTCTTCGCGTTTCATCAGGGTGAGTTTCAGCACGCCGTTGTTGAATTCCGCGTTCACGTTCTCCGGATCAACGGTTGGCGGCAGCGTGAAGGAGCGGGTGAAACGCCCGTACCTGCGCTCAACCCTCTGGAAGTTTTCTTTCTTCTCTTCCTTCTCCATCTTCCGTTCGCCGGTGATGGTGAGAACGTTGTTCTCAACGCTGATGTTCAGGTCCTTCTCCTCGATGCCGGGCAGCTCGGCGGTGACCACGATGTTGTGCTCGTCTTCAAACACGTCAACCGGAGGGATGAAGCTCGGCGCCGTCAGCTCTTGCTCCGCGCCGCGGAAGAGATTGAGCGGGCGCGGGAAGAAGCCGGTGGGAGTAAAGAACTCGTTGAGGCGGTCCTGGAGCGTGCCGAACTCGCCAAATGGGTCCCAACGCATCATGTTTGCCATGGCTTTTCTCCTTTCTTTGAGAATGGTGGAAAGTTGAATAAGTAAAGGTTGAATATGTGAGCGAAATAATTCTTGATCGGGCCTCTCGAAAAAGGCCCTCATACAAGTTGATGCCTGGCGCGGCGACTTTGTTACCGCTAACCAGCTTTGCGACGCTGCTCTCGTTCGTGGATTTTCTCTGTTGTTTGCTTCCGAATTTTTTTACCGCTCTGCTGGTGTGACAAGAACTCGGATTGCCGGTCTGCACTGTTGAACATGCTGTCATCGTCGAAGACGGGAGCTTCGGATTCGGGAACTGTGGGGACCTGCTGGTCGAGTTGCTTATCACTCGAGTGCTGCCCGGTTGGTTCTGTCTTGGGCTTTTTCTCAGCCATCGGGGTGTGAGATGGCGGCGGTCCATCCGGCGGATGGCAGAAGATCGAGAGCCGCGGAAAGAAAGTTGTAGAAATCGCGGCGAGCGCTTTCCTCGATTGCTACGGAAACGCGCCGTGATGAACAGTGCCGCCCCTACGGGGCTCATGTTTCCTAAATCAGCTACCCAACGCTGACGCGTTGGGCTCAGTAATCGATGCGCCTCCGGCGCTCGCGTTCGTTCGCCTAAATCCGTTCTGAAGTGCCGCCGCCGACAAACTTGCGATTTCCTCAAGAACCTTTCCAGCGTTAAAAGACCCAAGCACCGGAGGCGCGGATTACTGAGCCCAGGCCGTGAGGCCTGGGAAACTGTGTTGGAAAAGCCAAGCCCCGGAGGGGCGACACATGACGTTTCAAGTGCTTGTGTTCAGAGCTAACGGCAAATCCTGTTTAAACGCCCGCTATTTCTTGCCGGCTACAGCTTTCTCTTCCTTGCGGCGTTTGGCCCAGCCTTCTTTGATGGTCTGGTGGGCCCGGCCCAGGGCAAGCGCGCCGTCGGGAACGTCTTCCGTAATGCTCGATCCTGCGGCCACGTAAGCGCCTTTGCCGATGCGCACCGGCGCCACCAAAGTGGAATCGCTGCCGATGAAGGCCCCGTCTTCGATCACGGTCTGGTGTTTGTTTGCGCCGTCATAGTTGCATGTAATCGTCCCGGCGCCTACGTTCACCTGCTCGCCGATCTCGGAATCGCCGAGATAGCTGAGGTGATTAGCCTTGGAGCCGCGGCCGAGGCGCGTCTTTTTGGTTTCGACAAAGTTGCCGACGTGCGCGCCCTCGCCGATCTCGCTCTCCGGGCGCAGGTGCGAGTATGGACCAATCACGGCCCCGGCGGCGATGCGCGAATGATCAATGATGCAGCCGGGACGGACCAGCACGCCATCTGCGATTTCGGAATCGCTGATGACGCTGAAGGAGCGGATGCGGCAATCCGAACCAATGCGCGTCCTTCCCAGGAGTTGGGTGAACGGTTCGATGATGGTGTCCGCGCCGACTTCGACGTCAAGGTCGATCATGCAGGTTTCCGGGCGATAGATACTCACGCCGTTGGCCATCAGCTCGCTGCACTTGCGCGCGCGCAGCCGAGCGTCCAGAGCGGCAAGTTCATGGAGAGTGTTGGCCCCGAGCACCTCGGCCGGATCAGAGGCCTTGATCGCCAGCACGTTTTGCCGCGCCTTGACCAGCAGCGCCGCCATGTCCGTAAGGTAGAACTCGCGATGAGCGTTGTCCGTTGTCAGCCGGTCCAGGTTGGCGAACAGCGGCCGCGTGGCGAAGACGTAAATACCGGAGTTGATCTCACGCGCCTTCTGCTGCGCTTTGCTGAGCGCTTTCTGCTCCACGATGGCCTTCACGCGGTCGCCGCCGGCGCGCAACACGCGGCCATAACCGAAAGGGTCCGGCGGCTCGGCGGTGAGGACCGTCATGGCCGCTTTCTTCGTAAGATGAAAATCGCGCAGCCGGCGTATTGTTTCAGGGCGGATCAGGGGAACATCGCCGGAGAGAACCAGAACATGGTCATAGGCTTGTACCCGCTCGCGGGCGCACATAATGGCGTGGCCGGTGCCCTGCTGCGGCTCCTGCAAAACGAATGCAACACCCGCGGAGTGAACAGCGGAGCGTACCTGCTCCGCCTGATGTCCGATGATCACGTAAATATCAGCGGCGGGAACAACCTGGCGGGCAGCAGCGATCACATGGGCCAGCAGCGGCTTGCCGGCGATTTCATGCAATACCTTGGCGCGCTTGGACTTGAGCCGCGTGCCCTTGCCCGCGGCCATAATCACAACAGCAACCTTGGCTTCGGCGTGGGTATTGTTCTTTGCGGGCATCAATCCATCATCTTACCGCTGTGCGGGCGGCGGTAAGTTCCTTTTTGGCTTCCTGCGCCAGCCGCAAAAGCTCGCGGCAAAGGCGGTCGGTGGCGTGGCGGGCGTATTCATGCTCCTCGATGAAGTTTCCGGTGATGCACTTCACGCCCAGCTTTTCGATGGCCTCCACGTCGCACTCCACCGGCTCGGCGCCTTCTTCGGCATAGCGTTGCTGCATCGCCGGCGAGGCCGGCGCGGCATTGACCAGCGCGTAGTCGAAGATCTTTACCGGGGTATGCGCGTAGATGGCGCGGATATGCTCTGAGGCGCTCATGTGCAAGCTCTCATTGGCTTCCGTCATCAGGTTGCAGATAAAGACTTTCACCGCGCGAGCGCGGGCCATGGCTTCCGGGATGCCGCGCACGAGCAGATTGGGAATCAGACTGGTGAACAGCGAACCGGGGCCCAGCGTGATCACGTCCGCGACAGCGATGGCTTCCAGAGTTTCCGCCGGCGGCTCCGGATGCGGCGGGATCATGGTCAGCTCCACGATCCGCTTTTCGCTGGCGGTGATGCTGGTTTCGCCAGCCACACGCGAGCCGTCGTCCATCAGGGCTTCCAGTTCCACATTGGCCGAAGTAGCGGGAAGAATGTGCCCACGCGTAGCCAGTATCTCTGACGCTTTCTTGACCGCAGCGGCAAAGTCTCCCGTCATTGCCGTCATGGCGGCCAGAAAGAGGTTGCCGAAGCTGTGGCCCTCCAGATCGCCCGAGCTGGAGAAACGATATTGGAACAGCTTGGAAAGAAGGTTTTCGTCCTGGGAAACGGCGACCAGGCAGTTGCGCACGTCACCCGGCGGAAGTATTTTCAACTCGCGGCGCAGGCGGCCACTGGAGCCGCCGTCATCGCTCACCGTGACAATGCCGGTAAGGTCAGAAACGTAAGGACCCGCGGGCGGGGTTTCACCCGCGGCCACGGTATAGCGCTTGAGCCCTTTGAGCAGCGTGGAAAGGCCGGTACCACCGCCGATCGCCACTACCCGGTACGGTTGTGCTTGGGGTGACATCGCGCCTGTCTCAGCGCCTGTTGCTTGAGGACGCCGGCTCGGTAGGTTCGGGATACAGCAACTCGGTGAAGCGAGGATCGTCCGCCATGTTCTGAAAGTCGGAGTCGTTGCGCGCTTGAAACCGGTTCTGCGGGTTCAGACGGATGGCCTCGCCCAGGTTCTTCAGCGAGCTTTCCACCTGGCCGGTAAGGCACTCCACCACCGCCAGGCCGTAGTAGGCGAAATCGGCCTTGGCGTTCTGCTTCATGATCTTTTCCAGGTGCTGCCGCGCATCTTCATAGTGGCCCGCATTGATCAGGGACACAGCGTAATCGAAATGCTCTTCCTGCGATTTGAAGTTCGATGCGCCGGCGCTGAGCTGCTGGTTGCAGGTATTCAGATGCATGCGCGCCCGGTCCGCCAGCTCGCGTGGACCATTGGCCACCACTTTCTCCAGATGGCTCTTGCCGCGCTCGAATTTGTGCTCCTGCATGGCCTTGAGTCCAGCCTCATAATTTTGCACAGCCTGTGCAAAAGCCGGGTCCTCCTTGAATCCAGGTTTGGGCTGGGGCGCCGGAGTTTTCTTGGCAGGCATCTTCGTTTTGTTCCTAACTATATGACTTTTCTTTATGTTAGCGACTGAACGCTTAACGCTTGCTGCCACTTTCTTCTTCATTCTGTTGTGTCCTTACGGCCCACACCAACTGAGCGGCAAAACAAGGCTGTGGAAATCCAAAGGTCGCGCGCCCCGCGAGCACGCAGGGACATTGGGGTGCAACCCTTTATACGAAGAAATCGAGCAGCCCGTCAACTGCACCAGGATAGGTGCAAATACTACATTACCGGAGCAGGATTCTGCAGGTCAATCTGCTTCCATTCGCCGCGGATGACGCCGTCACGAATCTGGCTGGCAGTCCAGCCCTTTTTCGTCATCTGGTAGGCGTACAGTGCTTCCGCCATGCAGGTGCTGCAGTTTGCGCCATGGGTTCCTTCAAAGCAGGAGCGGAGGCTCTTATGGCCTGCATGGCGGTCACAGTAGCAGTAGCAGGGTACTTGATGCAGGACGCCGGCAACCCGGGCCGCTGCCTTATAGCTGATCTTCTGTGCGGGAGCGGTGAGGCCGGCCTGCGCAAGCTGCTGTTCCGTCAGGATGGGCGGCAGCTTCTCGCCTTTGGCTGGAGCCGTCTTATTGTAGGCAGGTACATCGGGCTGCTGGTCTTTCCACTGCGCGTGGGTCATGGCGACGGCGCAAGTAAGGGCGAACAAGCTCAGAACGAATTTCATAACGTCACATTTTACCGCAGATGGGCCTGGCCTCAAACCCGTCCCCGGAGGCTCTGCCAACTGCCTGATTTTAGGCGGCCTTCCCCCGTTGCCTCAGCGCCAGGACGCTGCTGAAGGGGCCCCTTGCCCGCTCGATTTACAATGTCCCTGTGGACATCTACGAAGAAATCACCCGGCTGCGCAAGGAAGGACGCCGGGGCGCGCTGGCCACCATCATCAACGTTCGCGGCTCCATCCCCTCGTTTGACTCGGCCAAGATGCTGGTGCGCGAGGACGGCTCCATCGCCGGGACCATCGGCGGCGGATGCGTGGAGGCCGAGGTCTGGGAAGCGGCGCGCGAGGTCATGAAGAGCGAAAAGCCGCAAACGCTCAACTTCAACCTGAACAACAATCCCAAGTACGATACCGGCCTGGTCTGCGGCGGTACGTTGGAAGTCTACGTGGAGCCGGTGCTGCCGGTTTCCACGCTTTACATCTTCGGCGCCGGGCACGTGGCCTGGAGCCTGTATAAGGTCGCACGCATTGCCGGCTTTGACGTGGTAGTGACCGACGATCGCGAGACTTACGCCAACCGCGAGCGCTTCCCCGATGCCCGCGACATCTACGCCGACGAGTACGAGCGCGTGATGGCCCAGCTTGCCCCCAACGACTCTTCCTATATCGTGATCGTCACCCGCGGCCATCGTGACGACATGCGCGTGCTGCGCTGGGCCGCTGAGACGCCGGCCCGCTATGTCGGCATGATCGGCTCGCAGCGCAAGACCATTGCGATTTACCGGGAGCTGGAAAAAGAAGGCGTCGCCGCGGAGAAACTGGCGCGGGTTTATGCCCCGGTGGGCGTGGATATCGGCGCCATCACGCCGGAAGAGATTGCCGTCTCCATTGTGGCCGAGCTGATCGCCCTGCGGCGAGGCTCGCCCACGCCGCTGCCGCACATGAAAAGCGCAAAAGCGGCAGAAATCCTGAAGCAAAGTTAGCTATCATCTAGTCATGGCGCTTGCACCTTCGTTTGCCGGGGTCATCCTTGCCGCCGGCGCGTCTTCCCGCATGGGGCGAGACAAAGCCCTGTTGCCCTGGCGCGACGGGACCTTTCTTTCCGCCGCCATCGCAACGCTGCAACCGGAGACCGACCTGGTGCTGGTGGTTGTGGGCAAGAACCAGACTGAACTTGCGCCGGTGATCTACGCGAACGCCGCTTTCATGGTGGTAAACCCCAATCCTGAGCAAGGACAGTTCAGCTCACTGCGCCTGGGCCTGCAAGAGGTACTGGATCGCGGCCGCGACGCTGCCCTAGTCACGCTGGTGGACCGTCCGGCGCCGCGCGCGGAAACTGTTGCCCAGCTCAAGAGCGTCTTTATGGCTGCGGGCGACCAGACCTGGGCCGTGGTTCCCGAGCACTCCGGAAAACACGGCCACCCGATCGTGATTGGGCGGGAGATGATCAGCGCCTTTCTGGCCGCGCCCGCCAGCAGCACCGCGCGCGAGGTGGAACACGCCCACCAGGACCACATGCTTTACGTGACTGTGGATGATTCCCTGGTCGCGGTGAACGTGAACACCGAAGAAGACTTCGAAAAACTCCGCCTGGGACTGCCGGTTTGAAGACAGGGACTAAGCTCTCCGCCAACGCACAGCAATTTGTCGATTCAGTTCTGGCCTTGAAGCCGGCCATCGCAGTTTTTGATTGCGACGGCACGCTCTGGACGGGCGATTCCGGCGCCGATTTCTTCTATTGGGAAATCGAGCGCGGACTGCTCCCGGCCAAAGTGGCGGAGTGGGCCTTGCCTCGCTATGAAGACTACAAACGCGGCAACGTGGACGAGGCAACCATGTGCGGCGAGATGGTCACCATCAACGCCGGCCTTCCGCAACGCCATCTGGAAGAAGCCGCGCAGGATTTTTTTCGCGAGGTGGTAGAACACCGCGTGTTTCCTGAGATGCTGGAGCTCACGCAGGCGCTGCGCGCCGCCGGCAGCGATCTGTGGGCCGTCTCTTCCACGAACGAATGGGTGGTGCGCGAAGGCGTAAAGGGCTTTGGAATCGCGCCGGAAAAGGTGCTTGCTGCCTCCGTCCACGTTGAACAGGGCCGCGCTTCGGAGCGTCTGCATCGCGTGCCTAGCGGCCCGGGGAAAGCGATCGCGATCAAAGAAGTGCTGGGCAAGCAGGTCGACGCCTGCTTCGGCAACTCAATCCACGATCTGGAGATGCTGCAAGCCGCGCGCAAGCCGTTTGCCGTGAATCCGAATCCGGATTTGGAAAAGATCGCGCAGGAAAAAGGCTGGAGGATCTATTGGCCCACGGGAACAAGGACCATCGGGTGATCGGGAGATCGGTCGATCGGGTGATCTAAACCGGTCCAATTTGTACCTTAACGTCCTAGCCATTTATCGACAGACGGCTCCCATCTTCTTGGCGATGGCCCCGTTCATTACAAACCGAGAGGGCCTAAAACGAGATCTAGAAGCATGCCACTTGAACTGCCTGTCCTGAATTGAAACCCTGCCGTTGACGTTAGTGCATCTGGTTTCCAGAATTATTCCCGCTCCGGGAAGGGCAGTAAACTTGCTTCGCTGACGAAGCTCATAGCTCCCGACGGGAAGGGCGCTGCCGTTGACGACTTCTTCAGTGTTGAGCACGATCTTGAATTTTCCAGAAGTCACGATAAACACATTGAAGTTCTGCTGTAGGATTCCCGTCCCATGTCCCTCACATTCGTGATGAACAAGCACGTCGTCTACGTTTGAATTCCGCAGGGGAACCGTTTCAAAGGAGACACTATCATCGTAGTGGCAATCAAAGCCGACGCTATCCTTTACATGCCAACCGCGATCGCCGCGTTCCAGCAAATAGAGGGATGCTGAGGCCAAACCACCGCAGGGCACAAACAGGATTGCAAGTCCATGCCGTGATTCACTCCGGATTGGCTGCCATTGAACCAAGTCCTGAACGGCTAATTGTGCCTCGTCCTCCGCAAAACCAAGGGAGACAAGCTTATGGATCCGCTCTTGTTCTGTCCCAGCATTCAGCCAGTGGTCCATCTGGGAAGGCTGGCTGAGTGGTTGCGCTGGTTGGTTTGTTGCCTGAAGGTTTGTCAGAAGGGCTGCGACAACATACGCTATCAAGCATAACTGCATGGCCACAGCGTACCACTGAACAATGGAGGGCGAGCAATCTGTTGTCAGGGTACAGCTTTTCCTCAAGCCCGAAAGGGCGAGCGACGCTGGCTTCAGGCACCCTCGGGGGCTGAAGCCCAATCGTTCTTAGTAGCTCTGACGGCACGACTGAAGTCATGCCCTGACACTTGTGGCACGCACAGAGATTCTTGTTAGAACCGCTCCGATCACCCGATCACGGCGATTACCTGAACAGTTCCTGCAGTTTTTCCTTGAACCACTCCCAACCGGTGAGCTGACGCCGGGGAATTGAGGCTGTCCAGGTGCGTAACTGGGGCACCTGGCGGAAGTCTGCCGGGACTTCAAACAGCGCCGGGTCCAGGGGGCCTTCTTTCAGTTCCACCACTTCTGAGCCCCAGGTGGAAACCAAGGTCCGTTGTGTGCCGTCGCCGCGCGGGAGTTCGCTCTTGAGCGTGGTTGTGATCTTGACCGGAAAGCCCGGTTCCGGGCCGTTGCGGTGGACTTCAATGCGGTCCATTCGGTTGAGGCAGTTTTCATTGCCGGCGGACATCACCGCCGCCACCACCACGCCGGTCCCGTTTTTGCGCGGCTGACGCCATTCCGGCATGATGGCGGGATCAATGTACCACCCATCGGTCTCACTCTCCGACCCGCGCGCGCAGGCGCCCGGACCGGCGATGCGTTTTTCCCGGGTGATGACGTGGCGGGCCATGTGCCCAAAGATCTCCTTGCGCTCGCCGGTATCGATGTTCTCGATCAGGATTTGCAGCGTTCCGCCGGAGTTGCTGACTGGTCTGCCATTCACGCCCAGCGCCGTGCCGCGCGCGTCCGTCTCATAGCTCATGTATTCGTGGGCCTGCAAATCGAGCACGAAGACACGATTGTGTTCGCCGCGCTGCACGATGCTGGCCATGGGCGGCCCCTGGCGATCGCCCATCTGTGTCTGCCACTCGTTGCGCAGGCGGTCGGCCGTCAGGTATTCCGTGCGCAAGTCCGTAAAGCCGCCAGTCACCTGGCGGGTGACGATCTTCACGCCGTTCACCGCCGGTGGCGGCGCGGCCGGCGTTGTCAATGCCAACAGCAGGACCAATAGTTGCGGCATGTCAGAATCCTTCTCGCCTGGGCGGCAAAGCCGAACTTTGGAGCGCTATTTTACCCCAAAAAGCAGTTGGCCACTAGCAATTAGCAATTGGCCAAAACCAAATTCGCGCAGGTTTTGCGAATTGCCAAATTGTTAACCACTTTTGGCGCGAATCACTTAGGCGCGACCAGCTTCTTCAGCACCGCCTCCAGCGCATCCATGGCCAGATGTGATGCGTGCATGGATGCGTTGGGCAGCCCGCCCAGCGCTTCCACCAGATCTTCGCGTTTGAGCCCGCGCGCTTCAGCCACAGACTTGCCTTTCATCATCTCGGTCAGGCAGGACCCTGCGGCTATGGAGGCCACGCAGCCGCGCGTCTGGTAGCGCACTTCGCCGATCCGGCCATCGGCCAGCTTCACCGCCAGCTTCATAATGTCGCCGCACACGGGATGCTCCAGACGCACCTCGGCATCCGCCTGCGGGAGTTCGCCCACGTTGCGCGGATGTTCGAAATGTTCCAGTACTCGCGCCGAGTACGCCATCGTTACCGGCCCACCTTATAATTCAATCATGCCAGAAGTCCGCATCGTGCGACGAGTGGTTTCGCTGCAGCCCAGCATCACCGTCACTTTACGCGATCTCGGCCTGCTGCGTTTTCTGGCTGCTTGCACCAGGTACTGCCTGGACCTTTGTCCGGAACTGAAAAACGCCGGCCTCACCATCGTGCAGGATTCCTGGTCAGCCAGCGTTGAGCAGATCCGTGCCGCGCGTCCTGACCTGGTGATCGCCTCGGTGCCGTACCAGCCGGAGTCTCTTGCGGAGATCATGAAATCCGGTGTGCCCTGCCTCTGCCTTTCGCCGCGCTCGCTGGCCGATGTTTACAAGGACACGCTGCACATCGCCCGCATCATGGGCGCCGAACATCGCGGGCTGGCCCTGGTGGCGCGCATGGAGCAGCGCATTGAAGCCACGCGCAGGAAAGCGTCCGTGCTGCCGCGGCCGCTGGTCTACTGCGAAGAGTGGGGCAAACCGCTCATTCTTTCGCAGCCGTGGGTCGCCGAACTGGTGGAAGCCGCCGGCGGACGCTTCTTCGGCCAGCCCGGCAAGCAAGTCACCGAAGAAGAGGCTGCTGCCGCCGATCCAGCCGTAATCGTCGCTGCCTGGTGCGGCGCCGGCAATCGCGTGCCTCTGGAAAAGATCGCGGCCCGCAGCGGCTGGAACCAGACCCGGGCCGTGCGCAGCGGCCGCGTCTACTGCATCAATGACGAATTCCTGAACACGCCGACCAGCACGCTGCTGCAGGGACTGCAAGCACTCGGCGCGGCGATTCATCCGGAGGTCTTTGGTCAGGCTCCGGGTTTGCGCCAAATTGAGACTTCGGCGCCGCTACCCGAAGGTAGGCGCGAGGAATTGCCAAAATCGCCGTAATTGCCAAAATTGATGATTGATTCGCCTGTTCTCCGTGCCTCCGCGACTCCGTGGTAGATTTTGAATTGTCAATGAAACAAGTCGTGGCCGCGCTGATCATCAAGGATCATCAATTGCTCGTCTGCCAGAGGACGCGCCATCAGACCATGCCGCTCAAGTGGGAATTTCCCGGCGGCAAGGTGGAGCCGGGAGAATCGCCGGAAGCTGCTCTTCATCGTGAACTGGAAGAAGAGCTGGGGATCCTGGCGACGATCGGCCCCAAGGTTGCCACCATCCGCCACAGTTACTCAGGCGGTCCCGGTGTGGAGCTGCACTTCTTTCTGGTGCAGCAATTCCAGGGTGAGATCCAGAACCGCATCTTCCGCGACGTCCGCTGGGCCGCACGGCAGGAATTGCCGAATTTCGATTTTCTTGAAGCTGACGTGGAACTGGTGAAGAAAATTGCGGCAGGAGCGGTACTTGGTATTTAGTACCTGGTATTTTGGTGCTTGGTTGAAGATCCATCGGCGCTACCATGGCAGCCCGGTTACACAGACCGGGAACGAACTCGAAAAAAGCGAAATGACTCGTGTTCATTCGCGCAATTCGCGGCTAACTCACCACCAGCACCACGCTCAGCACAATCATGACCCCGGCGGTAATCCATGCCACCCAGTTGAAGAACCTGGAGTTCACGTAGCTGCCCATCAGGCTGCTCTTGTTGATGAGCAGGAGCATGAAGATCAGCACAAAGGGCAGCAGGATGCCGTTGAGCACCTGGGAGAGCACGAGGATCTTCAGCAGGGGAAATCGCGGCAGCAGGATGACCGCGGCCCCGGCCCCCACCAGGATGGTGTAGAACCAGTAGAACACGGGGGCTTCGCGGAACCTCTTGTCCAGGCCGGACTCGAAGCCCAGGCCTTCGCACACGGTATACGCCGTGGAAAGCGGAAGGATTGACGCTGCAAACAACGATGCGTTAAACAGCCCGGCGCCAAACAGGATGGAAGCGTAGTTCCCCGCCAGCGGCGCCAGGGCGCGCGCCGCATCGGCCGCGGTCTCAATCGAGTGTTTGCCGTGCAACCACAGCGTGGCCGCGCAGGCGATAATGATGAACGCAGCCACAATCGGGGCGAAGATCGACCCTACCAGCACATCGAGCCGCGTGGTTTTGTACTGGCGCATGCTCACGCCTTTTTCCACCACCGAGGCCTGCAGGTAGAACTGCATCCAGGGCGCTATGGTGGCGCCGATGATTCCCGTGACCATGTAGACGTAATCGCGGCTGCGCAGGGCTGTTCGCGTGGGCGGCGCTACCGTCCCCACAATCGCCGCCATCCAGTCAGGACGCGAGAGCACCCCGGCGATGATGTACGCAATATAGAAGAGCGACGCCACCAGAAAAACTTTTTCCACGCTCTTGTAATCGCCTTTGACCACGATCAGCCACACCACCACCGCGGCCACCGGCACGCTGATATATTTGGAAACGTAGAACAGTTCCATGGAGCTGGCCACTCCGGCGAACTCAGCCACAATGTTGGTGAAATTGGTGGCCACCAGCGCCAGCATCATGAAAAACGTCAGGCGCAGCCCGTACTCTTCACGGATCAGGTCGCTCAGGCCCTTGCCCGTCACCGCGCCCATGCGCGCGCCCATCTCCTGCACCACGATCAACGCAACCGTCATGGGCAGGATGGTCCACAGCAGGGTGTAGCCAAAGCGCGCTCCGGCAACCGAGTAGGTGAAGATGCCGCCGGCGTCGTTATCTACGTTGGCAGTGATGAAGCCTGGCCCGATCACGGCCACCACCAGCAGGAACCGGGTTCTCCAGTGCTTGAGGAATCTCATCCGCCACGCGCATAAAAGGAATCACTGCCTTTCGAGAATAAATGAGACTTGTTCTATCCGACAACCATGGCGGCGTGAATCTTTGTAAGGATTGCGAGACGACGGTTACATCCTGCTTCTGAGGATGCTGATCACGTCGTCTGCGGTGATCACCCCGGTGAGCTTTTCGTTTTCATCCACCACCGGCAACATGGAAAGATTGTACTTATCGAACATCTCGGCCACTTCGTCGTCTTTGGCGTTTTCCACACAGTAGATCACGTGTTCCGGCGTTAGAGTGGCAAGGCGTGTCCCACCTGGGGCCAGCACCAGCGAGACCAGCGGCACCGCGCCTGCCAGCTTGCCTTCGCTGTCCACCAGGAAAATCGTTGCAATCGATTCGGTTTCGCCTTCAAACTGGCGCAGCTTGTCGATAGCGTCGGCCACGGTTGCCTCCGGCGGAACGGCCAGGAACTCGGTGGTCATGCGGCCGGCGGCGGTGTTTTCGGGATGTTCCAGCAGTTCGGAGACTTCCTGCCGCTCCTCCGGTTCCATCTCTTCCAGGATTTCTTCTGACGTCTCTTCCGGCAGGTCGCCCAGCAGATCGGCAGCGGCATCGGGGTCCATTTCTTCAACAATGTCAGCCGCTTTCTCCGACTCGATCGAGCGCATGAGTTCGACCTGCATGCGCGGATCGATCTCCTCCAGCGCGTCGGCGGCCACTTCTTCATCCAGGGACTGAAATACCGCTTCGCGCTCGGCCGGGGCCAGGTCTTCCAGAATGTCCGCGATATCGGCCGGATGCAGCTTGGCCAGCTTTTCATACTCCAGTTTCAACCGGACGCGCCGGGCCGGGTCCGTCTCAATCAGGTTGACGGCTTCCCAGGGGATCACGCGGTCGGGCATGCGGCCGGCCAGCGCCTCAATGGCCACGCCAGGCGCCAGGCCCTTCAGCAGACGGCGGACCGCGCCGCGCAGGCCGATATCCACCATGCCGATTTTCAGCTTCAGACCGCCGTTCACCTGCTCGGGATACAGGTCAACATCGTTCACGCGCACCACTTTGCGCCCGGAAACGTCGATGATCTGCTGATCGAGCAGGTCACGTTCCAGCAGCAGCATGCCTTCCGAACTCACCAGAGGAGGCCAGTCGACGGCCTTCCCTGAAGCGCGCACAGAATGGCGGTCTACCCCGCGCACCAGCTTGGCGGGAAGCAGACGCTCACCATTGGGGGTCTTTACGACGAAGTCGGCGATGCGGTTGGGATCGTCCGCGGGAGTAATAGCGACTTCGCGCACACGTCCGGCGACGGCGCCGGAATCGTCATAAACCGGCGCTCCCAAAATCCGCGAAAGTGCAATCCCCGGCGGCATGGAATCAGAGACGACGAAGGTCACGAAGAGGCGCGAAGAGTGATTTATTGCAACTCTCTCTGCCTTCCTTTGCGTTCCTTCGTGTCCTCTGTGGCTAAAACTCTCTCCCTTTCGCAGAATACAAAATGTCTTCTCCAGTTGCCACAGCAAACTCCACTTTCAGCGCAAAAATCGGATAGCGTGTGTCCGCATCACGCTGCTAATGTGTGCTGAGGGCCGGCGACAAGGTAAAATTCTGAATCTTTCTGCCTGCCCCAGAGTCTCTAATGGGAACAAGGAGTACTGCTATGGCAGTCCACGTCACCGACCTGCACCTGCTGCGCGACCAACTCATTCAACGGCGACAAAAGCTTGAAACCGCCGTGGCCCGCACCCAGACAGCCAACCTTGTCCAGTTGCTGGAACAGGTGGATAAGGCCCTGGAACGCGTGGATGCCGGCACCTACGGCGTCTGTGAAGTCTGCCTGGGGACCGTGGAGGCGCAACGGCTGCTGGCCGATCCACTGGCAAGCATCTGCCTGGATTGCCTGCGCCCGGAAGAGGCGCGCGCCTTAGAAGCCGACCTGCAGCTTGCGGCCAGGATCCAGGCCGGACTGCTGCCTCCTCGCGACTTTACCGCCGGAAGTTGGAACATGGCCTACCACTACGCTGCCGCCGGCATGGTCAGCGGCGATTACTGTGACGTGGTCAGCCACGGCAAAGACCTCTACTTCATGCTGGGCGATGTCTCGGGCAAGGGCGTAGCTGCCTCCATGCTCATGGCCAACCTGCACGCGATGTTCCGTGTTCTGGTGCCCAGCGGACTTCCCTTGCAACAGCTGGTGGAACGCGCCAACCGCATTTTCTGTGAAAGTACCCTGCCCACGCAGTATGCCACGCTCATCTGCGGCAAGGCCGGCCAGGGCGGCGACGTGGAAATCTGCAACGGCGGGCACCCGGCCCCGTTGCATGTGAACGGCGTCCGTGGAGTGACGGCCATTGAAAGCTCCACCGTGCCCGTGGGGCTGTTTCATGACCAGCAGTTTGGCGCCACCCAGATGCAGTTCTCGCCCGGCGACAGCCTGGTGATCTATACCGATGGCTTCACCGAGGCGTCCGGCCCGGACGGCACGGAGTATGGCGTCCCTCGCCTGCAACAGCTGCTGGCCGGTCGTCGCGCGCGCGGCTCCCGGGAGCTGGTGCAGCAGTGCGTGGGCGATCTGGCCGCCTTCAGCAACGGCGCGCAGAAGCACGATGACCAGACCCTGATGGTCCTGCAATTTGCTCCGCTGCAGCACTGATGAGCCGCTCCCCAGCGATGAGCGCCTGATCCGCGGCAGCCGCTGCGGTTTGACAAGCACCGCTCTGCATAGGCAAACTTGGGACTGCCCAGCCGTCACGCGCGCATTGAGCCCGTGGACCACCGCATGCTAAACCGGGTTTCTTATACACTGGACTCGACCTTGGACAGCGTCAACAAGGCCGAAAGTACAGCCGCGCAATTTGCGGCCGGTGCGGGCTTTAACGAGGACGAGCGGGACAACATCGCCATGGCCGTGCGTGAAGCCGCTGTGAACGCGGTCCTTCACGGCAACGCGCATGATCCGGCGAAAAAGGTGTTTCTGGTTTGCGAGAGCACCGCGGAAGAGCTGGTCATCACCGTGACCGACCAGGGCAAGGGCCTGGACCTAAGCTGCATTCCAGATCCGCTCTCCCCGGAAAACCTGCTGAAAGGCTCCGGCCGGGGGATTTTTTTGATTCGCGCGTTCATGGACGAAGTCAGGTTTAGAAATGCGCATCCGGGCACTGAAATCACACTTATCAAGCATGTTGGCCGCAGGCCGGCGAATGCCAAGGAGGAAACAACGTGACAATGAAGGCTAGCACTCGGCAGATCAATGGAGTGACAGTCGTGGACATGAGCGGCCGTATCACGCTGGGCGAAGGCAGCGTGATTCTGCGCGACACCATCCGCGACCTGCTGGGCAAGGCACAGAAAAAAATCCTGCTCAATCTGGGCGACGTAACTTACATTGACAGCTCCGGGATCGGCGAGCTGGTCAGCGCCTTCACCTCCGTCCGCAACCAGGGCGGCGAGCTGAAGCTGCTCCATCTCACCAAGAAAGTCCACGACCTGCTCCAGATCACCAAGCTCTATACCGTCTTCGATATAAAAGACGACGAAGCCGCAGCCGTCGCGTCTTTCAAATAACTCTCTCCGGGCGGGCGGGGACATCCCGCCTGCTCTCGTCAAGAAAGCAATTAGCAAATAGCAGTTAGCAAAAACAAATCTCACCACGGATGAACACGGATGACACGGATTTACAAACTTAAAAATGGTCCTAATTGAACTTTGTTGATCCGTGTAAATCAGTGTTATCAGTGTTATCCGTGGTGAGGGTTGGGTTCTTGTGCAAAGCCATTGCCAATTGCTAACTGCTAATTGCTTTTTTTACGCGCTTCTCCGTGGCCGCATGCTGGGGATGGTTACACCGAAACCAGAACGAAGCAGCCGCGAATGAACGCGAATAAAACGAATTTCTGCTGAATCGCTTCATTCGCGTGGGTTCGCGGCTGCTTGTCTGATCTTTTGGTTTTGCCAATTGCCAATGGCTGATTGCTTTGCCTTACGCGCTTCTCCTCGGCCGCACGCTCAAGTCGCGCACCTGGGTGAGCAGCGTGGTGCGCTGCATGCTGTCCAGTTTTTCCAGCAGAGGCACGAGTTCGGCGATGAATTCGTCGTTCATCAGGTCGGCAATCTCGTCTTCCAGGGTGCGGCTGCAGCCTTTCAGCAGGTCGCCCACGGAAACTTCCAGCGCCGTTGCCAGCCGCTGCAGGGACGAAAGCGTCGGGGTGGCCTTTTCGTTTTCGATCTTGGAAACGTAGGTCCGCGGCACCTGCATGCGCAACGCAAGCTGGCGCTGGCTCAGGCCGCCTTTCTGCCGCAACATGCGGATGGCCGCCGCGATCTGCAGGTGGGAAGGCCTGCTGGCAGTTTCCGGAATGGCCGGTTGGACTGTAAGGATTGGTTCCGGTTCGTCCTCGTCGAGTGACGTCCGGCATTTTCTACAGAGATTGTTCATGGTCCGGAACTGGACCAGGTGGCAATGGTCGCAACGTACAACTTCACGGGAATCAACCGGCGCCAGCGTTGTCGCCATAAGTTTTTCGGAGGGCCAGAGCGGGCTCAACTCCAAAAAAAACCTTTACTGTTCAGCTACTCACAACGTAGGTTAGTGTCTTACGGGCATTTACGGCTTGTCAACCAAAAACTTCAGGTAAAACAGGAATATCACCACCCTAAGAAAAGGTGAATATAAGGAGAAACAGGTACAAAACCCCTATGACTCAGACAGGTCCGCAGACAAAGCCACAGCCAAATCGCGACGACGCTTGGGCCCTGCTCTGCCAGTACACGCAATCCGAAAGCCTGCGCAAACACATGCTCGCCGTGGAAGCCTGCATGCGCGCTTACGCCCGCAAGTTCGGCGAGGACGAAGACACCTGGGGCATTACCGGCCTGCTCCACGACTTCGATTACGAAAAGCACCCCACGCCGGAGGAGCATCCTTTTGTCGGCAGCAAGATCCTGCAGGAACAGGGCTATTCCGAGGAGATGCGCCGCGCCATCCTTTCCCACGCCGACTATAGCGGCGTGAAGCGCGAAAGCCGCATGGAGAAGGCGCTCTATGCCTGCGACGAACTCTCCGGCTTCATCACCGCGAGCGCCCTGGTCAAGCCGAACAAGTCGTTGGCAGAGGTGGAAGCCAAGTCGGTGCGCAAGAAGATGAAAGACAAGGCCTTTGCCCGCGCCGTGAACCGCGACGACATCATCAACGGCGCTGCCGACCTGGGAGTGGACCTAGAAGAACACATCGCTTTCTGCATTGAAGCGATGAAGGCGATTGCGGCGGAGCTGGGGTTGGCGGGAAATGCAGCTAGCTGATTCACCACGGAGGCGCGGAGACACGGAGAAGAACCAAGTCGCCGCAGATCATCGCAGAATTTGTTGGGGAGATAAACCCAGGGCGGGATTGATTTTTCAGCTGCCCAGAGCCATTTTTTCTGTTCCGCAGTCGGGCGCGGCGTGTCCAAGTGTATTGAGTAGGTTCGTTCGGCAGACGTTCCTGCTCATAGCTGCGCTCACTCAGGGTCCTGTGAGGGCCCTGGGTGAGACAAAACTCACAGCGCGCCCATCTCGTATCTGCACCATTTTCAGCAGGTCGTCGTTTGCGTTTTCGCAATTGCCTTTGCCGTTGAAGCCGTTGAAGACGCTCCACGAGCTCGTGTGATCTTGCTCAACACCGCTTCCAGCAGCGGCGTCACACGCGCGAGCTGGCGGGCCCGGATCATCAGATCCCAGACCGGCTCGAATTTCTTCCATCCTGAAGCGTAGAAGAAGTGTTTTGCCTGGTGCTTGAGAGTGCCGTGCCGCAGGGATGCCCGCGCAATCGAGCTCCAGCGATAGAACTCGCGGTAGGCCCAGTCATATCCGGCCTTCAGCGTCTCCGGCCGCAAGCGCGCGGGACGATAGACCACATGGCGCGTGTCATAGAGGTCCCAGTTGCTCGTGATGATGCGGCCTTCGCTGCGCGTGCGCGCATAGAGCCTGGTGCCGGGATAAGGCGTCTGGATGTGAAACGTGGCGGTGGTGATGCCGTGGTCGAGGGCCCAATCCACCGTGCGCTGGAATACGTCATCGCCGTCGTCGTCCATGCCGAAGACGAAGCTGCCGTTGATCATGATGCCCAGCGCGTGCAGCCGGTCCGTCACGGCCTTGTAGTCGCGGCCCAGGTTCTGCCGCTTGTTGCTGCGCGCCAGGTTGCCGGGCGTGAGCGTCTCAAAGCCGACAAAGATGCTGCGCAGCCCGGCTTCGGCGGCACGCTCGATCAGGTGGCCGCGCAGGATGGAATCGACAGTCGCAGCGCCTTGAAACAGCCGCCGCATTCCCTTCATCCCGGCAAAGAGCGCTTCGGCAAAGCGCAGGTCGCCCAGCAGATGGTCATCGAGAAAATACAAATGGCGTCCGGGCAGGCGGTCGATCTCGGCCAGCGCATCATCCACTCGCTGTGTGTAAAACGAGCGGCCGCCCGAGAAGAATGCGTCCTTGTAGCAGAAGTCGCAATGCTGGGGACAGCCGCGCGTGACCACGATCGAGTTGGGGACCAGATAGCAACTGCGCCGGATCAAGTCACGTCGCACCGGCGGAATACGCTCCAAAGTGCGGCCGCCGGTTGAGGCATACACGCGGCCCGGCTGCCCGGCGCGGAAGTCCTCAAGAAATTGCGGGAAGGTCTGCTCTCCCGGCCCGAGAAAGATCACATCGGCATGCGCCGCCGCTTCTTCAGGAAGCGAGGTCACGTGCAGCCCGCCCAGGGCCACAAACACTCCCTTGGCGCGGTAGTGATCGGCAAGCTTATAGGCCCGGTATGCGTTCGTGATGTATACCTGAATCACAATCAGGTCCGGCTCATCATCCACATGCAACGGCTCTACATGCTCGTCCACGATCACAGCTTCATCGTCCGGACGAAGGTACGCGGCCAGCGTCGCCAACCCCAGAGGCGGAAACAGCGAGTACTTGATCGGCCGCCAGTAGGGGCTGGTGGCCTCCGTGAGCGCCGGCAGGATCAGCTTCACCCGCAGAGGCCGGGAACAAGGACGCCAGTTGCGAATGGCGGCGGGCATGGCGGAAGTGGCCATTTGAAAGAGTAACTTTATATCATAAAGTACATTGTATTGCCAGACTTCGCTCTCGTGTGGAGATCCAGGCGAACCGTAACTGCTTTTGAATCCTCAATCTTTGGCAATCGTGGCAATCCTGGCAATTTCTTCTGAATCCTGGCGCTCGGCCAAAGAATCAATTTGCCCGGAGGTAACTCGTGCCCCTGGTTCGAATCTCATTGCTGGAAGGCCGGCCGAAAACCGAGCATCAGAAGATCGGCAACATCGTCCATCGCGCCATGGTGGAGACCATCAACGTGCCGCCGCTGGACCGCTTCCAGCTCATTACGGAACACGCGAGAAACGCCTTTATCTATGACCCGCAATACCTGAACGTGGCGCGCACGGACGGCCTGATCATCATCCAGATCACCTTGAACACCGGCCGCACCACGGAGATGAAGAAGGCGCTCTACCGTCGCATCGCCGAGCTGCTCCATGAGGAGCTTGAGGTGCGCAAAGAGGACGTGCTCATCAGCCTGGTTGAAGTGGCAAAAGAGAATTGGTCCTTCGGCAACGGAGTCGCCCAGTACGCCACGTGAGTTCGTGCGGCGGATTTTAATTCAGCAGCGTCTTGCCTTTTCTCTGGATGGCCTCGCCCAGCGCGCCTTCCACTTTGACGAACTCCAGGAAGCTGCCCGACGCCAGCAGCTTGTTCACGCTGTCCGTCAGACCTCTGGTGATCGTCTGCCAGCGGTCGTTACCTATCACATCAAGCAACTCAACGCCGATCACGTTGTGCGGATCTTCTCCTTCAAAGGTCAGTTCCACTATGTAAAGTTCCTTGATGTCCGGCATGGTCCGTGCGGCGGCGCTTAGGGCATCCAGCACCCGCTGCGACGGAAGCTCGTTGGAGACATTCACTTCGATGGTGGAGTCAGCCGAGACGGTCATCTCCACGCGGCCTGACTCGTCCGGTCTGGCCGGGACGATTCCTTGCGCCAGAGACTCGATCTCAAAACGTGTCAGCCTGCCTCCCGGTCGGAGCGCAGTCTGCTCCGGATCATGGAAGTTGATCAGCACGCCGCTCACATCCGTTTGTTTGACCATGCGAAAGAAATCGCGTCCCGGGATGCGGACGCCGGCCAGGCCGGGCCGCCAGTGGTGCAGCGCTTCTTCGTCCGTGAACGCCAGAGTGACCGGCCGGCCCTGGTTGTCCTTGAGCCGCACCACAGTAATATTGAAGGCTTTTCCGGCGCCGCCGGACTTGGCCAGCTCAGGCACGCTCAGCACGGGAATGCATAGCGGGCTATCCATCAGCAAGCGGTAAACTCGCTTCCAGCTCTCAGCCACTCCGGTTTCACCGGCCACAACCAGAGCCTGGATCAGTTCGGCGTTCTCTTTTTTTGTCGGTTGGTCAGCCATGCTCATCCGTTCCGCGCCGCATCAGCCAGGGTACGGCTTTCGAGCAGCAATGATATCGCAGCTATGTCCTGCGCGAGCACACGATCATGGTCAATGGCGGGGCTCACCCGGCGAACGGCCGCGTGCGCCTGCTCAAGCAGCCTGCTGGTCTTGAGCGGCGCCAGGAAATCGAGCGCCTGGGCGGCTGCGCAAGCCTCAATGGCCAGCACGTTCGTGGTATTGGCGACCACTCTCTTCAGCTTGATCGCCGCCGCCATCCCCATGGAAACGTAATCTTCCTTGTTGCCGGAAGTCGTGATGGAATCCACCGAAGCCGGATGGGCCAGCACCTTGTTTTCGCTGGCCAGCGCTGCCGCTGTGACTTGCGGCAGCATGAAGCCGGAGTTGATGCCCGCATCAGGCGCCAAGAACGGCGGCAGCCCTTCATTCAGGGCCGGGTTCACCAGCCGCTCGACGCGCCTCTCGGAGATGCCAGCCAGCGCGCTCAGGGCGATGGCCAGGTAATCCAGCGCAAAGGCCAGGGCCTGGCCGTGGAAGTTGCCGCCGGAAAGCACGTCGCCTTCTTCCTCGCCGGTGACAAAGACGAGCGGATTATCAACGGCCGAGTTCATCTCGATCTCGAATGTCTGGCGGCAGAAGTCCAGCGTGTCACGCACGGCGCCGTGGACCTGGGGAATGCAGCGCAGGGAATAAGCATCCTGCACGCGCCCGCAGTCTTTGTGCGACTGGCGAATCTGGCTGCCTGCGATCAACCGCCGCAGGTTGGCGGCAACCTTCATTTGTCCGGCATGGGGACGCGCCGCGTGAATGCGCTCGTCAAACGCTACATCTGTGCCGCGCAGGGCATCGAGCGTCATGGCGCCGATCACGTCCGCTGTCTCCGCCAGGTTTTCCGCCGCCAGCAAAGCCAGCGTGCCCACGCCCAGCATGGCCTGCGTGCCGTTGATCAGGGAGATGGCTTCCTTGGCTTCCGGAACCAGCGGTTTGATTTGCGCGCGCTTCAGCGCCTCGGCGGCCGGCAACCGCGTGTTCTCAAACATCACGTCACCTTCGCCGATCATGCCCAGCGCCAGGTGCGCCAAGGGCGCGAGATCACCGCTTGCACCCACGCTGCCCTGCGACGGCACCACCGGATGCACGCCGCGGTTGAGCATCTCGCAAAGCTGCACGATCACCTCCGGCCGGACGCCGGAGTAGCCCTTGGCCAGCGAGTTGGCGCGGAGCAGCATCATGGCGCGGGTTTCTTCCTGGCTCAGCGGCTCGCCCACGCCTGCGCAATGCGAACGGATGAGGTTGAGCTGGAGCTGGCGGTTCTGCGCCGGATCAATGTGCACGTCTGCCAGCTTGCCTACGCCGGTGGTGATGGCATAGGCCGTGCGGTCCTCCCGCACCAGAGCATCGACCACGGCGCGCGCTTTCTCCACCTTCTCGCGAGCATCCGGCTCCAGCAGCACCGGGCGGCGCTCGTAGACCACCTCGCGCAAGTCGTCAAAAGTCAGGCCGTTTCCGTTGAGTCTGAGAGGATTCATGAATTCGTTTTGGGCTGCTTGCGGCCGAAGGCGTTCATGTATTTCTCCGGCAGTGCCCGGCGCTCGAATTTGTCGTTCACGATAATGTGAGTCGTCTCGCCGGTCGCCAGCAGCGTGCCGTCGCCAGAGCGCGCTACTTCATACACGAAATGCAGCAGCGACGAGCGAACATTGGCCAGGCGCGTCCGCACCACCACTTCATCATCATATAGGGCAGGCGCTTTGTAACGCACCCGCAGATCGACCACCGGGATGTGGCAGTTGTCATCCTGCTCCATGCGGCTGTACTCGAAACCAAGCTGGCGCAGCAGCTCCACGCGGCCCACCTCAAACCAAATGACGAAGTTGGAATGATAGACCACGCCCATCTTGTCGGTCTCGGCGTAGCGCACGCGCAGGCGGGTTTCGCCGGCAATCTGAGCTAACTGGTCCATTTGGGCTTGCGCTTCTCCAGAAATGACGTGATGCCCTCCTTGAAGTCCGCGGTCTGGCGCACCGCCGCGTTTTCGGCGATGGCCAACTTGAGCTGACGGTCAAGCTGGTCCTTGGTGTAGCTTGAGAGCAGGGCTTTGGTGGCGCGCAGCGAGTTGGGGCTGATCTCCAGAAACTGCTGCGCAAGCTGCTGCGTGCGTGCCGTGAGTTGGCCGGCGGGAACGATCTCCGTGACCAGGCCAAAGCGGAACGCCTCCTCCGCGCCGAAGATACGCCCGGTGAGCAGCAGGTCGCGAGCGCGCTTTTCGCCGACGATCGCCACCAGATAGCTCGAGACGATCCCGGGCACAAAGCCGATGCGGACCTCCGTGTAACCGAACTTGGCCTCCGGTTCAGCCAGCGTGAAGTCGCACAACGTTGCCAACCCCGTACCGCCGGCGATAGCCGGGCCGTTCACGGCGGCGATGGTCGGCTTGGGAAAGTCATAGAGCGAGCGAAACAAGCCGGCCATGGTCTGGGAATCTTTCAGGTTCTGTTCCGGCGTGCGGCCAAGAAGCTGCTTCAGGTTGTCCAGGTCCATGCCGGCGCAGAAGGCGCTGCCCGCACCAGTCAGGATCACCACCAGCGCGGACGATTGCGCAGCCTGCTTGAGCGCCGCCGTCACGTCATCGATCAGCTCATAGCTGATGGCGTTGCGCTTGTCCGGACGGTTGAGCGTGATGGTGGCGATGCGATCGGATTCGGA
>DASVFK010000101.1:0-28903 GCA_036380095.1 Candidatus Angelobacter sp.
ACTGCGCTTCAGCCGCCCGCCGCTGCCGAATTTGTTCCCGTGCAGACGGCAGCGGAGATGCGCCAGGCCGTGATGTCGCGCCTGGAGCGCGCCACCATTGTGATCAAAGCCGCAGCGGTGGCGGACTTCACCGTGCGCGGCGCCGCTGAGCAGAAGATCAAGCGCAAAGGGCCCGTTACGCTGGAACTTGAGCCAACACCGGACATCCTGGCTGAAGTGGCCGCAAAGAAAGGCCGGCGACTGGTCATCGGCTTTGCCGCCGAAACCGAGGACGCGCTGGAAAATGCGCGCAAGAAGCTGGAGAGCAAATCGCTTGACGCCATCGTGGTCAACGACGTTGGGCGGCCCGGCATCGGGTTTGATTCCGAACGCAACGCCGTTTCCATCCTGACTTCCGCTGGCGTGGAACATGTGCCTGAGATGAGCAAGTGGGAGGTCGCGCATCGTGTCTTGGATGCGGTGGTGAAGTTGCGCAGCTACTCTTTGCCGTCAAAAATATAAGTAAGGGATCGCGACCATCCGGGAAACAGCTCCTCGGCTCTCAAAACCTGCGGTTCCACAACGCGATGAACTCCCGAAGCGGAGTGGATCTCCACAAGACGCAACGAAGGATACACGATCCACACAGAGCGGCAGCCCGCATGGAGGTATTGCTGCGTTTTCTTGGCCATGTCTTGAGCGCTATTGCTGGGAAAAACTACTTCAACGGCCAGGGCTGGAGCGCCATCTACGGGCGAACGGTCGAGACCGATTTTTTTCACATGTTCTGCTGTGACAAAGGCGACGTCAGGATTCCGCACGGTTTCAGCCGCAAGCCGGAAATCCATTTCTTCAAGAACAATCCCCATCTGTTTCGATTCGACGAAGTGAATCAGCTTCATGGCGATGCGCTGGCGCACGAGGTTGTGCCTGAGCGTGAGACCTTGTTCTACGAGAAGTTCACCCTCATCAAGTTCGTAAATCGTCCCTTCATGTTCTGGCAGTCTCTGGAATTCCTCGAAAGTCATTCGGGATGGTGTGCTCATTGCCGTGCCTCTCTCGTTAATGCGCTCTAGGGCTCGTCGCGAACAATACCATCGATGTTCAGGGCCGTAGGCCCGTCAAGAACTTAGCCCAGCCCGTTCCGGAGTCCCGCGAAGCGGGATGAGGGATAAGGGCTGGGTAAGCGGAGTAACGAGCCACATCCTTACTGCCGTAGGCTGGAGCGGAGCCGCAGGCGGAGCGACAAAAACATTCTAATGCCGCTTTGTGAACGCGCTCGATTTATGATGGTGCCGCGGTGCTTGTGGTTCTGGCTCGGCAGCACGGTGCGATCAGAGCCCATTTACTTCTTCGGCTCCAGCATTTATTTTTTTCCCATGCCCAAAGCCCTCGATCCCGCAAAAAGAAAGCAGCTCGAAGCTCGTGTGAAGTTTTACCGCGAGATGGGAATCTACGATTTCTACCGCCGCCCGGTGGAAGAGGGCGTACAACTTGCACTCGAAGCTGCCAGTCCCGCGCCACAGGTCAGCGTGCCCGCACCGGTCTCGCCTCTTCCGGTGATTCAGGACAAGGCCGCTGCTTTGCTCGCGATCCGCGAGGACATCGGTGACTGCACGCGTTGCCGTCTGCACAAGGGCCGCACCAACCTGGTGTTTGGCGTGGGCAATGTGAATGCGGAACTCATGTTTGTCGGCGAGGGTCCAGGCGCCGACGAAGACGCCCAGGGCGAGCCTTTCGTGGGACGCGCGGGCCAGCTCCTGAATAACATGATTGCCGCCATGGGTCTCCGCCGTGAAGATGTGTACATCGCCAACGTAGTCAAGTGCCGACCGCCGGGCAACCGCACGCCGGAGAAAGACGAATGCGATACCTGCTCGCCCTTCCTGATGAGCCAGATTGCAGTCATTCAGCCCAAAGTGATCGTCGCGCTGGGCGCCGTCGCCGCCAAGAACCTGCTGGCGATGAACGACTCCATGGCCAACCTGCGCGGGCGCTGGTATGACTTCCGGCCTGGGGTCCCCGGCAAATCCGGTTTTGCTTTGACGGGGTGGAGTGGGGCCAGGCTGGCTGTTACCTACCATCCGGCTTACTTGCTGCGGGATCCCCGGCAGAAGAAAGAGGCCTGGAAAGACCTGCAGATGGTGATGAAGTATCTGGGACTGAGAGCGGCGGCGCAATCTTCGCCGGAATAGGCAAAGCGGCGCGTGGCCAACATGAAAGCTCAGCTTGCGTTATCAAGAAGCATACTGCATGCTCGCGCTGCTCACTTCTTCTGCGCGAACGGGCAGCACCATGGAAAAACAGGTCCCCGTGGAGCCTTCTTCCAGGCAAGTGCGAAAATCCAGGGTTCCGCCGTGTTTCTCCACGATCTGCCGGCTCACCCACAGGCCCAGTCCAGTACCCACGTCAGACTTGGTGGTAAAGAACGGTTCAAAGATGCGTTCCCGGTCTTCCGGCCGGATGCCGTGGCCGAAATCTTCCACTTCCATCAGGATGGTTGCAGGATGGCCGTGGTCGAGCGCTGGTCCCGGCTTTACGCGCACGATTAGTTTGCTGTGGAGCGGAGAGGCGTCAATTGCGTTGGTGAGCAGGTTGGAAAGCACTTGCCGGACTTCACCCCGGAACGCGCGCAACGGCTGCACGTCCTCGAACTGTTTTTCCACGATGACATGCTTGGCCGTGAGCCGCGACTGCAGGATGGTCAGCAGTTCGTCAAACGTTTGCGCCGCATCCACCATCTCCGGAATTGTCCGCTCCCGATAAAACGCCAGCGTTTGGCGAGCGATGTGGTTTACTCTGGCGAGTTGTTCTTCCGCCATGGTGAGAAGTTCTTGCGTCTCGGCGCTGATGCTTCCATCCTGGCGCATGAGGTAGATCAGGTTGGTCACGGCTTCCAGCGGATTGTTGATTTCGTGGGCGATGGTTGCGGCCAATCTTCCCGCGGCCGCCAGCTTTTCCGAGCGGCGCAACGCTTCTTCCTCCCTGCGCCTCCGGTCGATGTCCGCGCCAATGCCCACCATGCGCTCGGGCTGGCCATCGGCCCCCACGATGACCTTCCCTTGTCCGGAGACCCAGTGCTCTTTGCCGTCCGCCCAGATGGTGCGAAACTCCACATAGTAATCCGACCGCTCTGCAATCGCTTTCTGGATATTGGCTTGCACCATGGGCAGATCATCGGGGTGGATGGTCTTCAGCCAGGTTTCCAGCTTGCCGTCAAATTGTTGCGGATCGAGCCCGTGGATGGGCGCGATATTGTCCGACCAGATCAACTCGCCGCTGCGGATGTTCCAGTCCCATGTGCCGATGTTGGCCGCGTTGTGTGCGATCTCCAGCCGGTCGAGTGCCGAGCGCAACTGGGTCTCCCTCTCGCGGGCTTCGGTCACATCCTGGTAAACCACGCTGATTCCGTCGGCGAGCGGATAGGCGCGAATCTCAAAACTCAGCCCCTGGCGCAGCAACGGAAGCTCAAAGTGCACCGGGACTCCTTCCCGCACGCAGCGCAGGTACTCGGTCTCAATCACCGTGCCCAGCGCCCTGGGAAACAATTCCCAGCAGTTCTTCCCGATCATCTCGTCGCGCGACTTGCCGGACAGCTGCGCGCCGCGGTCGTTTACGTAAAGGAAATTCCAGTCGCGGTCCATCACGGCAAAACCTTCGGGGAGGCGGGAGAGGATCTCTTCCGTTTTGGCCCTTTCGGCTTCCCCTGTGTGGCGATCGGTCACGTCACGCAAGACCAGGCGCAAGCCGGTTTTGGAAGGAAATGCGGTCAGCTCATACCAGGCTTCGCGGGGAGCATAGTATTCCTCGCACCGCATTTTCTGTTGCTCCTCCACGGCCTGCCGGCATTTCTCATGCATGCCGGATGCGCCGTGCGTGGCAAATAATTCCCACAGGGTCTTGCCCAGCAGCGCGTCGGGCGTGCTCCCCAGCAGGGCCGCACCCTGCTCATTCGCGTAAGCGCACTTCCATTCGCGATCGATAGAGAGAAAGCCGTCGCTTATGCCGCTGAGAATGGCAAAGATTCGCTCCTGCGATTCCTGCAGCTTGCCCACCAGGAATACGACCCCGCACGAGACTCCCAGCCACATTCCTGTGCGCAGCAGGCTCGCCGCATCCAGGGAGAAGTGTCCGTGAGGTTTGAGCAGGAAATAGTCAAGGAACAGCGCTGACAGAAGGGCTGAGAAGACCCCATGACGCACCTGGCCAAGCCAGGTGCTTACCGTGACAGCTGCAAAAAAAAGCGCAGTCGGAGTGGCGTTCATCAGCGGCGCTGTGGCTAGGGTCAACCCTGCTGCCGCTGCCGTTGCCGCAAAGGCCAGAGCGTAGGCCCTGGCTCCCTTGAGCGGAGTGGGACGGAATGGGAAGACGATAGGATGCATCGACGGAAAACCGGCCCGGCGGCCAACACGGGCAACTCCAAACGCTCGCCGCCTTCTGGGCACGGCACTGCCCGGCTGGAATGAATCTATTATAAGGCCTGGAACGCGCACACGCTGTTGAGGCGATCGCCGGATCAAATCCTCTAATCATCTTGGACTAAGATCGCGCTCCAGCTTACATCTCGTACAATCATTGCTTATCCATGCCATCGTTCTGTGATGTCGCCTTGCCTGTCCCTTTGGACATGGCCTTTACCTACCAGGTAGGCGGCCACGCACCCGTGGTCGGCGGTCGCGTGCTGGTGCCGTTTCGCGCGGAGCGCCTCTCCGGCATTGTCACCGCATTGCACGATCGTCAGCCTTCCATGCAGGCCAAAACAGTTTTGCAAGCGCTCGACTCGGAGCCGGTGCTCGACTCGACGCTGCTCAAGTTAGGCCAGTGGATTGCGCAATATTATCTGGCGCCCATCGGTGAGGTCTTTCGCACCATGCTGCCTCTGGCGGCGGAGATCAAGAAGGCAAAGATCTATCGCATCACCGACGCAGGCCACGAAGCTCTGCACGCTTCAGCCACCGTCGGTTCCTCCCGCCGCTCCAGGCAGGCGATAGATGCACAGATGCTGGAGTATGAAACTCTCGATTATCTGGCCATGTCCAGCGATGTCTTGGAGAGCACCCTGCGCTCCGCCACCGGCGCCAGCCGCGCGGTGCTGGACAACCTGGTGCGCAAGAAATGGGCCGCGCGCGAAGACGCTTCGTCGGTCCGCGACGCTCGCCGCACCGTCGCGATCGCTGTGTTGAAAGAGGTCGCAGGCAAACTCAACGCCAACCAGCAGAAGATCATATCCCGCCTGCAGGAAGCTGGCGGCCGTGCTTCCGTGGAAAGAATCCGCCAGCTTGACGTGCCGCGCACCACCCTGCAAACGCTGGCCAAACGCGGAGTCGTAGAAATTGTTGAAGAGGCGGCGGAGTTCAACGTCGCCGGCCTCAAGCGGCGCGGGCCTTCGCATCTCGATTTCATCTTCAATCCCGAACAAAAAGCCGCGTTGCAATCCGTTCAGCAAGCGGCGGAGGCCAGGCAATTCTCCGTCTCGTTGTTGCACGGGGTGACCGGTTCCGGCAAGACCGCGGTGTACCTCGCGGCCATGCAGGCCGTGCTGGAGGCGGGACGCTCCGCCATCTTGCTGGTGCCGGAAATCGGGCTTACGCCGGCCGCCGCGGCCAATCTGCATCAGGTGTTTGGAGAACAGGTGGCCATCTTGCACTCTGCGCTTTCCGCCGACGAGCGGGCGGAGCAGTGGCACCGCATCCGCCGCAGCGAAGCAAGAATCGTGGTGGGGACGCGTTCTGCCGTGTTTGCTCCGGTCACCGATCTGGCCCTGATCGTGGTGGATGAAGAACACGACCATTCCTACAAGCAGGAAGAGACACCGCGTTATCACGGGCGCGATGTGGCCGTGATGCGCGGCAAATTGAGCAACGCTGCCGTAGTGCTGGCTTCAGCCACGCCCTCGATTGAGTCATACCACAATGCTGGGAGCGGCAAGTACAAACTGATCGAGCTGTCCGAACGCGTAGAGCGCAGGCCGCTGCCGGAAGTGGAAATCGTGGACATGAAGTTTGATTTCCAGCAGAGCGGGGAAGACCGGCTGTTCTCACGGCAACTGATTGAAGAAGTCACGGAACGCCTGGCCCGCGGCGAGCAGGCCATGATCCTACTGAACCGGCGCGGATACTCCTCCGTGGTACTGTGCCGCGCCTGCGGCGAGACGCTCCAGTGCAAGAACTGCACCATCGCCTTGACCTATCACAAAGCCGGCTACCGCATGGAATGCCATTACTGCGGATACAGGCAGGCCGTGCCCAAGGTTTGCCCTACCTGCTCCAGCGAGCACATATTTTTTCTCGGTGCGGGATCAGAGAAAGTCGAAGAGCGGCTGCACGCAGCTTTTCCCCAGGCGCGTATCGGACGGCTGGATCGCGACACCGTGCGCACGCGCCACGACTTTGAGCGCGTGCTCAACCAGTTTCACGCCGGAGAGATCAATCTTCTGGTGGGAACGCAGATGATCGCCAAGGGACACGACGTTCACGGCGTTACGCTGGTGGGTGTGGTGGGCGCAGACTACGCACTCAGCTTTCCTGATTTTCGCGCCGCCGAGCGCACCTTCCAGTTGCTGACGCAAGTGGCCGGGCGTGCCGGCCGCGGTGAAACACCGGGCAAAGTCGTGCTGCAGACCTGGCATCCTGACCATTACGCCGTTCTCTTTGCCCAGCGCCACGACTACCACGGTTTCTACGAAAAAGAGATCCGTTTCCGCAAGTGGATGCACTATCCGCCGTTCAGCGCTCTGGCCAACATCCTGGTACGGAGTGACAAGTTGGAGCTGACTCTCAAATGGACCGGGCAACTCGGCCGCTGGTTTGAGAGCACCCGCAATGAAGGAATTCGCGTGCTCGGCCCTTCCGTAGCTCCGATCCTGCGCTTGAAACGCGACTACCGCTATCACTTCATCGTGAAGGGGACGGGAAGAGACAGGCTGAACGCCGCCCTGCGCCGCATGCTCGCCTTCGCCGATGAGCAGAAGATCCCGCGCACCAACGTGATCGCGGACGTGGACGCGCTATCGCTGCTCTGAAGGATGCATCCGTTGCTGGCGAAGCTCATCCAGCATGTAGCGAAGGCTGTTGTCCTTCCCGCCGATATCTCTAATCGGCGACGGTGTGACAGTCAGGATGAACATCAGCAAAGCGAACGCTCCCAGCCACCAGCGCTTGCGGTCCAGCCCCGGCTGCAAAGGGACTTCAGGATGTCTTGAGCCGGTCAAGCGCAAGACCAGGGCCCACAACAGCCATCCGGCCCAGAGATACCAGCTCAACGGCAACAACACCAGGATGGTGAGCAAAGTGATGCGGCGATGCAGGCTGGGCTTGAGAGCAAAGATGATGTGCCCGCCATCGAGCTGCCCGCCCGGAATCAAGTTGAGAGCGGTGGCAAACATCCCCGCCCAAGCCGCCATCGCGACCGGTGAGAGAGCAAGCCCGCTCACTGAGGTCGGATCGGCGCCCAGACCGCCCAGCGCCGCCAAGAGCCGATGTGCTAAGGAAAAGATCAAGGGAAGGCCAAAATTAACGTCGCTCTGCATGGCTGAGACAGTCAGTGGTTTGGAGAGCATCAGCCCCAGCAGCAGGACGGGCCCGGCCACCACAAATCCGGCGATGGGTCCGGCGATCCCGATGTCGAAAAGATCGGCCCGGCTGCGGATGGGTGATCGGATGCGGATGAACGCTCCCATGGTCCCGATCAAAGTGGGCGCGGGAATGAAGAAGGGAAGAGTGGCATAGACTCCCCGGCGAATGCACAGAATGAAGTGCCCGAGTTCGTGCGCCGTCAGAATTCCCAGCAAGCTCAGGGAAAAAGGAACGCCCAGCAGCAGCCGGCGCGGGTCCGCCAACGCCCACGACCACGGCCAGTAGTCCACGCTGTCCGATACCTGGTCAGAGAAGGCCGGCAAATTGTGGTTGAAATTGTCCTGCAGCCTGGCCCCAATGCAAAGGGTGGTGAAGATCGTGGCCAGAAACAACACCGCGTGCAGCCAGTAGCGGCGGCGCGGCCGTGGCACCAGGACAACTCTGATCTCCTGGGTCTCCGGATCAAAGATGTGGTATTCCAGCGTGGGGGGAGAGGTGTCCGGCATGGAAACAGATGGGCCCGCGTCCTCTTTCAGTCGATGGATTGCAATTCCTTGCCCGGCTTAAAGCGTACCGCCTTGCCGGGAGGAATGCTGACCTCGGCGCCCGTGCGCGGGTTGCGCCCAATCCCGGTCTTGCGCGGCCGGACGTTAAACACACCGAAGCCCCGCAATTCGATGCGCTCGCCTTGCGTCAGGGCTTTCTTCATGCTTTCAAAAACCGTCTCTACCGCCAGCTCAGCTTTGGTCTTGGTAATGCCGGTCTTGTTAACTACTTCGTTAATGATATCGAGCTTAATCACTGGTTAGCTCTCCTCAAGCTTGTTCAAGGGGGCGTAACTTGCAGATAATACGGGACTTTTACGTCGGTTGTCAATGGAGGTTTCACACGGTTAAGATGGCTTCTTCGTTTTCCAGAAAAACATATCCCAAATCCAAGGACTGCCCTTTCAATGGCGATAAAAAGCGACCGCTGGATCCGCAGAATGGCCAAGGAACACGGCATGATCACTCCTTTCAGCGACCACCAGGTACGTGAAGGCGTTGTTTCTTACGGCGTATCTTCTTATGGGTACGACTTGCGCGTCGCCGACGAGTTCAAGATCTTTACCAACGTGAACTCCGCCATTGTCGATCCCAAGAAATTTGACGAGCGCTCGTTTGTCAGTGTGCAAGCGGCTTCCGTACTGATCCCGCCGAACTCCTTCGCACTGGCGCGGTCGGTGGAGTACTTCAAGATCCCGCGCGATGTGCTCACCATCTGCGTTGGCAAATCCACCTACGCTCGCTGTGGGATCATCGTCAACGTCACTCCGTTTGAGCCGGAGTGGGAAGGCTTTGTCACGCTGGAAATCTCCAACTCCACGCCCCTGCCGGCCAAGATCTACTCGAATGAAGGTCTTTGCCAGATCCTTTTCTTCCAGGGCGATGAACCTTGCGAGACCAGCTACAAAGACAAAGCCGGCAAATATCAGATGCAGAGCGGGATCGTGCTGCCGAAACTGTGAGCGGCTTGCAGAAAGCACACTCGGCCGCTTCCCGATCCAATCGCTTTTGCTTACTGGCAAGTAACCTGAGCGGTGGCTGCGACAAAGCCGCCCTCCGCGCTCATGGTGCGACTGCCTACCAGGTCCTGATACACCTGCTGAGGCACGGTGCCGGTGGCTGCGGCCTTGGGATCGGCTGGTGCAAAAGCTACAACCGTGAACGTGCCGGGGAGGAAACAGGTAAAAATGAACGGCTGAGTGCTTAATGAATATGCCGTGCCGCCGACCGGATCGATGCCAGGGCCGAACTCAGCCCAGCTCGCGGCCACCGGGTTCACGTTCATGGGCGCCATGTCGAATTGGCCTGAAGCCGTAAATGTCACTTGTGCGTTGCGCGGGACCGCCGTCGTGGATCCGCCATCGACGGTCATCGACTGGAGCGTGCGGTCCTGGCCACCGCAGCCAGGGAGCAAAAGGGCGCAGAGCAGGGAAAGAGCGACAGGAATGCTTTTTAGTTTCATTGTCATATCCTCCCAAGGTCAGCTAAGCCGCAGGAACATTATATTACTGTCTGCCAAAGTAGACGATACTCAAAACTAGAAATCGATGAAGCAACTGGCGAAACAACTCGGCGCGGTGGATTACTTTGTGGTCGGCTTTGGCGCAATGGTTGGCGTGGGCTGGCTGGTGGTGATGGATGACTGGCTGCAGCGCGGCGGGCCGCTGGGAGCGGTGCTGGGATTTTTCGTCGGCGCTCTGGTCCTCCTTCCGGTGGGATATGTCTATGGAAAGCTGGTCCAGGCCATTCCCGACGCCGGCGCGGAGATCGCCTATACCGCGCGAGCATTCAGCCCACCGGTAAGCTTTGCCACCGGCTGGATGATGACGTTGGCCTACCTGGTAGTCTGCCCCTGGGAAGGGGTCGCCATCGGAACGGTGTGTTCCTACATTTTTCCCCAGCTGAAGTCTTTCGAGCTCTACCGTGTCGCCGGCCAGCCGGTCTATCTGCCGCAGTTGCTGTTGGGGCTGGCATTGACCGGCGCCCTCACCTGGATCAACTACACCGGCGTAAAAATGAGCGCCCGGTTCCAAGGCGTCACCACATTCGCGCTCCTTGGCTTGTTTGCGATCTTCACCTTGGGGGCAGCGCGACATGGTTCAGCGGCTAATCTCTCGCCCGGCTTCGCGCACGCACCGTGGCTCTCCATTCTTCTGGTGTTACAGGTGGTTCCATATTTCATGACCGGCTTTGAGTCCGTGGGCAAGTGTGCTGAGGAAGCAAGCCCGAGGGTCCGGCCGGGAGCATTTTCTCGCGCCATTCAGGCTGCGATCGTGGTCAGCGGCGTGTTTTATTGCGTCATCATTTTCGTCGTGGGATACGCATTCCCATGGCAGCGCCTGGTGACCCAGCCATTTGCCACCGCCTACGCCTTGCAGCAGGTGACGCCCGGCAAGTGGATCGTGGACCTGGTGCTGGCAGCTGCTTTATGCGCGCTGCTGAAGTGTTTTAACGCCAACTTCCTGGCAACCACACGGCTGTTGTTCGCACTGGGGCGCAAGCAGATGATCTATCCCGGTCTCGGGGACGTTCACGAGCGGAGACAAACGCCGTGGGCAGCAGTACTCCTCACCGGAGCGCTTACAGCAGCCGGCATTTTCCTAGGCAAGGCCATTCTCATTCCCATTACGGAAGTAGGAGGGCTGGCTTCGGCGTGCGGCTGGCTGGCTTCCTGCGCCGCGCTGTTCGTGATGGACCGCTCGTATTCGGTGCGCACGGTGGCCGTGCTGGGCGCGGTCATTTCGTCGGCTTTGGTCGGGATGAAGATATTCCCCTTTGTGCCCGGGCATTTTTCTCTGGCTGAATGGAGCGCCCTGGCTTTGTGGATTGGATTAGGGCTCATCGTCAGAGTGCGAAGGACAGAGATTGGCCGTCCGGAACCGTCGAAGGCCCAGGCGTCACGCCCCTGAAGCTGCGGCTGCACCCAGGTCTTGCCGGTCGGTGGTCTTTTGCCACTTGAGCAGCCCCATCATGCACATCGCCATAAAAATCGCGTAGAGGACCGCCGTCAGGTAGAGGTGTTTGTAGATATAGAGGCCGATGGCGAATCCATCGCCAATGATCCAGAACCACCAGTTCTCCACTACCTTGCGCGACATCATGTATTGTGCCGTCAGAAACAGCGCCGTGGTGAACCCGTCCGCCAGCGGCACGTTGCTGGGAGTGTGCCGAAGGATGAAATACAGAACAGCAGTCACCGCCAGAGCCAGCCCGGTGTAAGCCAGAGCGCCGGCGGCCGAAGTCCGGCTCACGCTCAACGTCGAGTGGTTGCGCCCGCCGTGCAGCCAGTTCCACCAGCCGTAAATAGCGATGGCGATATAAACGAACTGCAGGCCCATATCGGCAAAGAGACCGGAGCCGAAAAAGATGAAGACGTAGAAAATATTGTTGGCGATACCGATGGGCCAGTTCCAGATGTTTTCCTTCACCAGCAGCCAGACGCACAGGGCCCCGGTCAGGAAACCCAGAAGCTCAACCCAGTTGCGCGCGAGGAAACCGAGAAGTTCGGTCACTAGGGCTTGGTGGCTTCGCCGGCTTTGTAGATATATCGGATGGCGGGTTTATAGATGAGCAGGTTTCCGCCTCCGTTGCGGGTTACCTTGATGCAGTTGCGGTCATACCATTCAATCAAGCCCTGCACCTGTTCGCCATCTTTCAGCACCACCACCACCGGCGTCTTGCTCTGGATCTGTTTCTGGTAATAGTAGTTTTCCGCGTGGGTCTGTTCAGCCACTCCGTTGTTTCTCCTGGGAGCGCTGGAAGGGACGCGCTCAGTCCGCTCCATGCGTTCGCGCCGTTCAGACACCGGCTCGGTGCGCGGTGGCGGCGAACTCAGCGAAGGGCGGATCAGCTTGCGGCTCACAAACTCCTCTTGCGCGGGTTCCGGCGCAGGGCGTGCCGCAGTCGCGTCCATTCCATCTTTCATCGTGAATGCTCCCGAGTTTGATTCAGCGCGCGAATTTGAAAGTTATTCACGCTGAACGTAAAGCCGAGCTGACCCCGAACTTTGTGGGGCTGGGAATTCAGTGCGGGTACGTTGCTAGTTACCGTACCACAGCCCGCCTCAGTCTTTCAATTGACTGAAAGGACAATGTCCCGAGGCCGATTGGGCACTGCGGGCACACGACTTTCTTTGCAAATGTTTAATGTTTGTTTCATCTCTCTTGAGCCCAGGGCAGGCCAGTTTAGCGTTCCAGCGATAGCGAGAATGCATCCAGTGAGAGCGGGCGCAGCAGGTTGCGGCGCATGCCGCTCTGGACTGCGCCAAGCTGTTGCGAAGCCCGCGCGATCCACTCGAATTCCATGGAGGCGGCCAATGGTCTTAATTCACTAAGAATATCCGTGTTGCGGGCCATATCCGGGGCGCCGGAGTTGATAGCCAGCAGATCTTTGAGCAGGCTATAAAGCGCGGCTACAAGCTGGTCTGTCTTCTCTTTGCCTTCCCCGCCTCCACGATATGTTTCCGTGGTGTGAAACAGGTCCGAATGCTCCGCCGACCGTGCCGCCGAGGCCAGCAGGGCAAGAGCGTCCTTGCGCGCCGCCACGTATTCTTCCAGATTCAGTGAAAGCGCCCGGCCCACGGCCCCTCCGCTCAACCGGGCCACAAGCTGACGCTGCCGCGGATTCCATTGCGTGCGGTTTTCCCCCAGATAGGTCTCAATCTCCTGCGGCGGCAAGGCGCGCAGGGTAAAGCTCACTGAGCGTGAGCGGATGGTGGGCAACAGCTCTCCCGGGTTGCGAGTAAGAAGGAAAATTGTGGCGAACTCCGGCGGTTCTTCCAGGACTTTGAGCAGTGCATTGGCCGCCTCTTTCATGAAAGCCGCGTCTGTGAAGATAAAGACGCGTTGGCGGGCCTCCGCCGGCTTGTACCGGATCGTGGTATTCACGTGCCGCACCTGGTCAACCTTGATCATCATCTGCGGCGGATCGGGGGGAATTACCAGCACGTCCGGATGGGGCTGGACCAGGATGCGGGTCTCGCGCTTGTCGGTCTCGCGCAGCCCCTCGCGGGCCTCCACTGCTTCGGCGAAACGCGCGTCCAGGTCGGCGGCTTCACCGATGCGCCGGCAGTTCTCGCAGACCCCACAAAAGTCGGGAAGTCCGTCAGTCGCAAGGCTGGGAGCCGGGGTTCCAGATCTCCCGATGGTCCGATGCTCCGATGACCCGATCCCTGTACAGTTCATCGCCCGGGCCAGCATCAGCGCCAGCGTATATTTGCCCGCTCCCTGCGGACCGGCCAGGATCACGGCATGAGGGAAGCGCTCGCGCGCCAGCATCTCCCGCAGGCGGCTGACGACCTCCTTATTCCCGTAAAACTCCTTAAAGCTCATCGAGTCCATTGTAAACATGCGGGTTCACGGGTGTCCCGGCGATGAACGTCTGCCTAAAGGCCCGCTCTTCGCTGGCGAAGCGCTAGACGCTGATACCCGGAGTGGTCAGTCTCTTAGACTGACCACTGCTGGGGAATTAGATTTTTTAACTGTTCTCTAAGCAAATTCCAACGTGTCTTACCAGATGATGCGAACAACGGAGTTCCTCTCCCCACATCGTGCAAGCGAATGTGTCCCGGAACTCGTGCGCTTAAAGGCTTACCACCATGATTGACTGGCTGCATGCAATTGTGTCGCTGTTTCCCCGTTGCCTCCACCGTAAAGTGGGTCCACTGATTACCTTGCGTCCGGGTACTGAGCGCTCCGGAGTGGCCGCTCTCACCGGGACCTATTTTGTCTGCGTCAAGTGCGGCAAGCAGTTTGCCTATGACTGGGACCAGATGAAGGTCATCGATCCCGAACCCAGTCGCGTGAGGTTGCTGGCTGCCAAGGCGGGACTGAACGCAGGCAGGGTCTCCTAAAAGCGAAGGGGCTGAAGAAGGTGAGTGGGACAATGACTATTTCCACTCTCCTTGGATCTGAAAGGCCGCCCAGTAGTAGGGATGACGCCAACGCGTCTGTTTCCACATGGCGATCTGGGCCGCGCGCAGTGCCGCAGCGGGCGGCAGTCCGTCTTTTTCCATGCCGCGGTAAAACTCGGCCATGAGCTGCGCCGTGGCCGCATCGGAAACCTTCCACAGGCTGGCTACCACGCGCGTGGCGCCGGCGTACATAAAGCCGCGCGTCAGGCCGATCAATCCCTCGCCGCTGATCTCCTTGCCCAAGCCGGTTTCGCAGGCGCTGAGCACAACGAGATCTGCCGGCAGGTTCAGGTTGTAAATGTCCTGAAGCGTTAGGAAGCCGTTCTGTGGCTTGCCTTTCTTGTCCACCAGCGACAGCACCAGCCCGGAGAGCTCCGGATGCTCGCTGTTGAGCAGGCCGTGGGTGGCGAAATGGATGATCCTGTACTGGCTCAGTTCGGGGTTGAGCGCGGTGGCGCGGTTGGCGCTGAAATCGACTGCTTCCAGTCCCTTGCCAGCAGGAGTGACGGCGAGAATTGCATCGGCTTCCTGGCGGCTGAAGCGCAGGCGGGGAAGCGCGATCCGTCCGCCACGGGCCAGACCGAGATCGGTGGCCGAGCGCGTGAGCAGGCTGGAGGAAAAGTCTGATGCGAGCAGTTCGTCGAGGGAGTCGCGCTTGGCGCTGCGGGTTTGCGGCGCCGCCGCAGCCTTAGGAGCCGCGATGCCGCCAAGCCGCGGGTCATGCCGGTCAAACACAGGGTCGGCCAGCACCGCCACCGTTTTGGGAGCTGGCTTCCTCTGCCTCTGTTGTTGACGCAGCACGGCCAGCACCGAGGCGGAAGGCAGATTGACGATCTCATGGTTCACGATCAGCGGAACGGGTTCGCCGTTGCTGGCGGCAGCATCCGGCGCGCGCGGCTCCGGCAGCAAAGAAAAGGGAACATAAGCCAGGGCGCCGTCGGTGACGATCAGCAGGCGTTTGTTGTTGAGTTGCCCGGCCAGCGGGCCAAGCACCATCGGACTTAGTTCCACAACAGCGCGGTCAAAGCTGGTCTGAGCATGTGCCATCCGCTGGCGTCTTTGGCTGAGTGACTCGCCACGAACCGCCGTCCTCTGCGCTGTGAGCAATCGATGCACCTTGCGCGCCTGCTGCTCGATTTCGGCCTTCTTGGGCAACTCATACGCATGTATTGAGTCGGGTGTTACAGCAAAAACGAAGCTGCGCTCTTCGCCCAGCGAGTACTCGAGCAGCATCGTGTCTTCGTCCAACAACTGCTGCTGGATCTCCTTGGCAGTCAGCGGCTGCGGCTGGGTTAGGGCGGCGTAAGCAGGGCTGGTCGAGCGAATCTGGCCCTCCACGTCCTGGTACTCGGTGGTGAGATCGCTGATCTCTTTCTCAACGGCCTTGATCTGTTCCGCGGTGTGCTGCGCGGCGAGCAGTCGGGCGCGGTGCTCGGACTTGGCATTGATCCTGGCAAGCAGCGAGCCCTCGTGCTCCAGGAGTTCCTTGTTCGCGCCACTCTGGACGTTGATACGAGCCGCGTTCAGGGTCTCCAGCAGCGTGCGCGCGCGGGAACGCTCAATCACCGCAAAAGCTTCTTCAAGCTTGTTCTGCGCGACGAGCAGGTCCGCGTACTCGCGGTAGTAGTCCTCATATTTCGCGCGAAAGCCGGCGCGTGCATTGGCTGAACCACCCAGGCGGGAGGCTTGTGTGTCCATCACGGCAAGAAAACGCCTAAAGTATTCAGCAGCAGTTTCCAGTTCGCCGGTCCGGCGCTTAATATCGGCCAGGGCGGCGAGTGTAGATGCCATTTCAAGCCGTTTCGGAGTCACGGTGTTGAGTATCTGAAGCGCGTTCTCGTAGTTCTTGCCCGCATCGGGAAGACTGCCGCGGGACATTAGCAAGCCCCCCAAATCCGTGTAGATCCATGCAGCTTCCCTAGAGCGGGGTGCAGCCTCTAATGCCACGTCAAGAGCATTCCGCAAATACCTTTCTGCGCCCGCAAGATCCTTCTTGTGCTCGAGGAGAATGGCAAGGTGGTTGAGGTTTCTCGCAACTGCAATATTCCGCTGCGAGAATTTTTGCGCGATTACCATAGCTTGCTCAAAACAATCCCTTGCTCTGCGCAAATCACCTGTCTCCCGAGCGGCGATGCCCATTACCTCCAAGACCATGGATAAGGAGTAACTGTTTGGATAAAGTTGTTGTCCGATTGCTAGAGATTCATCCAGCAGTCGGAGTGCTGTGACATAGTCGCCGCGATCGCCTGCGATGGCACCCAAGCCGTGAAGCATCAAGAAGGCGTATTCGGGGTTCGAAATTCGAGATTTGACCAACCCTTGGCGATAGTATTGCTCTGCTTTATCCAGATCTCCCACGATCGCATAATGGAGGGCGAACGCAAATGCGCTGCGAATTCCGTGCGGTGGCGAACCCTTGTCCAGCTCATTAAGCTGGTCCAAATAGCTTAGAGCCGACTGGCTGTTGCCTTGGTCGTCCGCCAATTTAGCAGCATAAGAGAGGAGGGACACTTGCAGGAATACGTGGTTTCCACCTTGCTGCGCCAGGCTGAGTGCTTGCACACAAGTTTGTTCGGCCGCTACCGGATCATTACGCTGATCGTACGTCCATGCCCACCATATCCCCCAGGACGCAGCGGCAGCAGGCAACGAGTCCTTTATTCCAGCTACCGCGAGCTGGTACTGTTCATCGACTTGAGCCCATTTTCTTGATTTCGTGAAGATCTGCGCTGCATTAGCTGCCAGCCAGCCCCTTAACCAGAACACTTGTGGTGCATAATGGCTTGCCGCGCCTTGCCAAACAATTATTGCTTCTTCAGCGTGCTCATGTTCTGCTAACTCCTTGCCACGCTCGTATTCCGCTAGGAAGCCGTCACAAAAGTTCGGTCTTGTTGAGAAACCTAGAGCAGCGGGACTCAGATGCCACGTAATCTCAGTTCCTTCTCTTGACCCGTTAAGTGAGATTGGGCCGTGCAGGATCTGCTCATTGGTAGTCAACAGGAGATCCATAGGCGAATTGAGCTCGCCGTGATCCTCCCCACGCCGCCACGAAAGAAGGACGTCTCCCTGTTTCAGTCCTGCCCTGGACCCTTCATTGTCAATCCCGAGGCTCTCCACAACGATTCCGGGTTTGAGCGGCTCAGAGCAGCCTGCAGGGTCGCCCTGACCGCCCACGGCTTGTTGAGCCAAGCTAGTGAGGGGAGAGACCAGCAAGAGGCCAGCTGAGAGAAGCGTCGCCGCGAAAAACTTAAATGGATTGATACGCATTTTGCCCGCAAGGCCGCGCCCCGGGCGTTCGAACGCAGCAACCAAGATTGTTCGGAATAAGAATTAATACCCACAATCCGGCTCTATAGCAAGCCCAAACCTCTGTCTGCTACCCATGACAGGTTCCCCTGCTGCAATAATCGCGCCCAATCCAAAGGCCTTAAGTTTCCAAGTTAATACTCCAGCCCTCGTCTCCGTCTTCTCACCATGGAACTTTCCCGGCCCCGAATCGTAAAATCCTTTACCATGCCCAAGTTTTTTCTAGCTCTTGGCGCTTACATAGTCCTTGCTCTTCTAGGCGGGGCGTTCATCGCTGAAGGCAGTTTGCACCTACACCGGTTGCCCTTACGTCATCGCGAAGAGGTCGCCAAGCAGGCCCACGAGAAATACCACGCGGAGCTCGAAGACGTGAGCATCCAGGCGCAAGATGGCGCGGTGCTTAAGGGCTGGTATATCCATCCGCAGGATTACAACGGCAACGCGGCTATCCTGCTGCATGGCCTCACTGACAATCGCGAGGGCGTGGCCGGCTACGGCAAGCTGCTGCTCGATCACGGCTATGCGGTTCTGCTGCCGGACGCGCGCGGCCACGGCGAAAGCGGTGGCGAGTTAGCCACCTACGGCCTGAAGGAAAGCGACGATATCCATCGCTGGGTATCGTGGATCTACGAGCACGATCCGCCGCATTGCGTATATGGCTTTGGCGAATCGTACGGCGCCGCGCTGATGCTGCAGTCACTTGCCGTGGAGCCGAGGTATTGCGCCGTGGCTGTGGAAAGCGCTTTTTCCACCGCGCGGGCGATGAGCTACGAGCGCATCTCGCGACCACTGCATCTCAAGCCCTGGTTCGGCAAAACGTTGGGACGCCCGGCGGTTGAGTCGGCTGTGGCTTATTCCAAGATGAAATACGGCGTTGATCTGCTCAAGCCTAGTCCGCTCTACGCCATCACGCACTCGAGTGTTCCCGTGCTGCTGATTCACGGGAAAAATGACCGCAACATCAGCCCGCATCATTCAGAGATCATGGCCAGGGCCGCCCCAGAGCATGTGCAGCTATGGCTGGTTCCCAAGGCCGGCCACACTGGTGCGTGGGCCGCCGCACACCAGGAATTTGAAGACCGGCTGCTGGCATGGTTCCGTGTCCACCAGGAAAATGGCAAAGCAGCACAAGTCGCCGATAGCAACTAGCGCACCACTCGGCAAAGGAGACCGTTCCAATTTGGAACTCGCATGACACAGAGCATCGAATCTCCGATTACGAATTGTCAGCGGCGATTTTGGCCTAAGGTACATCTTGACCGCAGTCACTCTGCCCTGTAGTCTCTTGCGCCAAGTGTCCAGCAGCGGGTGAAGGGTGCCCGGTTTGCCCTAGTCTTTTGCCAACCGAGCGGGTTCCTACGTTTCAAAGTAGACAAATCTCAAATTGCTAATGAGGTGAGCAGCATGCAGTGTCTCTCCCGCAGCAAACTGTTCGTGTGCCTGTGCCTGTTTACGGCGCTGGCTCTTCTCCCCACATCTGGCCCAGCCCAGACTTTAGCTCCAAAGCCCCAGCCGGCCTGGCCGCAATGGGGACTGAACCAGCAACACACCCTGTTTTTCAACGTTGCCGGCCAGCCCTTGAACAACAACCTGGTCAACATTATTTATGACTTCAACGTCGCGGCCGAACAGGCTGACCCCAATGCAACCGGCGACCTGCTGGTCCATTATCAAGTCCCGCTCGTGGATGGAAATGATGTTTACATCGAATCCAAGGACGGCACCTACAGCAACAACACCTACAGCACGCAGAGATGGCACCAGAACAAATACACCTGGCAGGGAAGCAACTTCGTGAAGGTCTGGACCTTCGACACGGACTGGTTCGCCCCTGGCTCGAGCAACGATTTCTGGGAGCCGGTCTACCACGCCGTGCTGGCCAACGGTTTTCTCTATGATCCCGGCAAAGGTGGCACCATCTGGAAGATCGACAAGACGACGGGCGTTGCGGTGAAGCGCATCAACCCGTTCGGCACCACGGTGGACCCCAACACCTACACGGCCTCGCCGCTCTCGGTGGATGCAGCCGGGAACGTGTATTACAACGTGGTGCAAATCTCCACGGCGCCCACGGTCAGTTTCTTCACCAGCGATGCGGTGAATTCCTGGCTGGTGCGCGTCGCGCCCAACGATAGCGTTACCAAAGTCAGCTACAGCACGTTGTTCACGCAGGCTGTGATCAAGGGCGAAGCGGTGCCGCGCGCCAACGACCGCTGCAACCTTTCCTTCAGCCCCGCGCAGCTGCCGTGGCCGCCTCAGCCCAACGCCAACCCGCAGACCACGCCCTGCGGCTCGCAACGCGCTGCCCTGAATATCGCGCCGGCTATCGCTTCTGACGGCACGATCTACACGGTGAGCAAGGGCCATTTCGTGACCCGCTATAACTACTTGGTCGCGGTGAATCCGAATATGACGGGCAAATGGGCGGCTTCATTCCGCGGGCGTCTCAATGACGGCTGCGGTGTAAGCGAGCCCATCGGCAACCCGGGCGGCGCCAACGCCAACGGAGGCTGTAATACCGGCGTCACGTTCGGCTTTGATCCCGCTACCAATGAGCCGCCGCCGGCGCGCGTGATCGATGATTCTTCCTCCACACCCACCATCGCGCCCGATGGCAGCATCTTCTACGGCGCTTACACCGCGTACAATTACGCTCAGGGTCATCTGCTTCACTTCAGCGCCAATGGCGACTTCCTGGGCGCGTTCAACTTTGGCTGGGACTCGACACCGGCCATCTATCCGCACGGCGGCACTTACTCGGTGGTGATCAAGAACAACCACTACGCGGGCGGCACGTACTGTATCGATCCGAATTGGTGCCCGGCGCCGCGGACCACTGCTGACCTGCTGGGACCAGAGTCGTACTTTGTAAGCCAGCTTGATCCCAACTTGAACATCGAGTGGACCTTCCAGAACACCAATACGCAAAGTTGCACCCGCAATCCAGACGGCACGCTGACTTGCGTCTCGAACCATCCGAATGGTTTCGAATGGTGTGTCAACGCGCCCTTGGTGGATTCAAACGGAGTGGTCTACGCCAACAGTGAAGATGGCAACCTTTACGCCATCGGTCAAGGTGGAGTGATGCTGCAACGCATCTTCCAGCAACTGGCCATCGGCGCGGCCTATACGCCTGCGTCCATGGACGCAAACGGCAGGATCTACTCCCAGAATGACGGTCATTTGTTCATCGTGGGCAGATGACCGCCAGACAAAACATACTTTGTAGCAGTCAGAGGCCCTGCTTTTCGGGGCCTCTGATTTTTTGGCGACGCTAATGCTTGCGAGTTTTGCCTCGGCACGTCTACCTTGGAGCAGGAGCAACGGCAACCATGGAACCTTCCACGCAAATCCTGAAAGAGCAAATCGCAGTGGTCACCGGTGGCGGCCGCGGCATAGGGCGCGCTGTGGCGCAAACGCTGGGGCAAGCCGGCGCGGCGGTTGCTGCGCTTGCCCGGTCCGCTCAGGAACTGAACGAGACGGTTACTTTGATTCACCAAGAGGGAGGCCGGGCCCAGGCGTTTGTCGCCGACGTGACCGATGCGGCTGCCGTGTCGCGTGCGTTCCAAGAGATTGAGCGATCCATGGGAGCGATCGATGTGTTGGTGAACAACGCCGCCGTGCTTAAGCCTTTTGGACCATTGTGGGAGAACGACGTGGACGAATGGTGGCGCGGCATGGAAGTGAATGTTCGCGGCCCCATGCTATGCGCGCAGGCCGTGCTGCCGCAGATGATCGCGCGGCGGCGTGGCCGCATCATCAATATCTCCAGCGGAGCCGGCGCTATGGGCGCGCCGTACTACTCCAGCTACATCGTGAGCAAGACGGCGTTGATTCGAATGACGGAATGTCTGGCGCTGGAGACGGCCGCGCACGGCCTGGCAATTTTTGCCATTTCGCCGGGCACCGTGCGGACCGCCATGTCAGAGTATTCGCTGCAATCGCCGGAAGGACAGCGCTGGCTCCCCTGGTATCGGCGCGTCTTCGAGGAGCATATTGATGTGCCGGCTGAGCGTCCGGCACGCCTGGTGCTGGAATTGGCTTCCGGGAAGGCGGATGCTATGAGCGGCCGGTTTCTCTCAGTCTTCGACGATCTCGAGTTGCTGCTGCGGCACTCCGCTGATATTGAAGAGCAGGACCTCTACACGCTGCGGTTGCCGCGGCTCGCCGGTGCTCCTGGGAACGCTGCGCTGGCTTCTGTGCTGGCGGAAGCAAGGCGGACCGCAGATCCGCATAAATAATCTTGCAGATCGCTTCCTCTGGTGTGCTTGCCGCTCCTACCGTAATTCTTCCCCGTCCGCCGACAGGAAGAACTGCCGGATGCCACGAACGGCCCAGCCTTGGAGAATCGTATTAACTATCAAGAACTGCCGTCTTGCAGGCGAGGAGGTTTTCATGGCTGAAGCAGGAAATCTGGCAAGTGAAGTAAAGAGCCACGCCGGCTGGAGCGTCTTTGCGGGCGTGCTGATCATTGCGCTCGGGATCTTCCTGGTGGCGTATCCTTTCCTGACCGCAGCTGCAACTGTGGTGATGCTGGGCGTGATTCTGCTGGCCGAAGCCGTAGTAGAGCTGGTCCTGGCGTTTCGCTTCCGCTCGGCAGGCGACTTCTTCCTGAAGCTGCTCTCCGCCGCCATCTTTGGCATCACCGGCTTTCTGCTGCTTACGCGTCCTGTGAGCGGAGTGGCTGTGCTCACTCTACTGGTGGGCAGCATGTTGCTGGTGCAGGGAATTGTCCTGCTGGTGATGGCCTTCCAGGTCAAGGAAAACCGGGGATGGCTGGTGTTTGACGCGATCGTCACCCTGCTGCTCTCCTTCATGATCCTTGGACAATGGCCGGTCAGTTCCATCTGGGCCATTGGGACGCTAGTGGGCATAGCGGTGATCATGCGCGGCGTGACCCGCATCGCCACGGCGCTGGCCTTGAGGCGCGTAGCTACGGGCGTCGAGGACATTTACAAGCGGCGCGTGGCCTGAGCGGCATCACCTTTTGGCGTGGCGGGCCTGTTTCTCCGCGCTCGTCGGCGTGATCAAGCGCTCTTCAACAATGTACGTGATCTTTCTGTGGACGTCAGCGATCGGTTCGCGCGCATCCACCCTCGCTACGCGCTGCGGCTCGCGCGCCGCGATGGCCAGATAAGCGGCCAGCACGCGCCGGTGGAAGGCGCGGTTCTCCTGTTCAAAGCGGTTTTCGTCTTCCGCGGAGAGCCTTGCCTGTTCCACGTTGCGCCGGCGTGCGCGATGCAGGCTGTGCGTCATGTCGGAGAGCATCAGCACAGTCAGGTCAGGCTGCAGGCCCCGGCAGAGCAGATTGTGCAGCTGGCGGACGACGTCACTGCCCAGTCCCCGTCCGCCGCCCTGGTAGGCCTCGCTGGAGTCAGTAAAGCGGTCGCACAACACCCACTGGCCGCGCGCCAGGGCAGGCATGATCTGCTCGTCAATGTGCTGGGCCCGGTCGGCGAACATCAATCCAAGTTCGGCCAGCGGGGAGAGCCCTTGCGTGCGCGAACTCAACAGCACGCTGCGCAGCTTCTCTCCCAGCGGAGTGCCGCCGGGCTCGCGCGTTGTGAGCACGTCTAGCCGGCGTTCGCGCAGCCAGACGGCCAGCTTCTCCAGCTGCGTGGATTTGCCCACGCCGTCAAGCCCTTCAAAAGTGATGAATTTTCCTCGCTGCCTGACCATCGTAAGAATTTAAACACAACACGAAAGATTGCGGGTTGCCTTCCTGCAGAGTACCTGCCAGGACCGGCGCCCGTGAATCCAATTTCCGAAGGAACCACTCTGGCCGCGCGATAATAAACCTATGCCCATCACCACCATTATCGAGCCTTTCCGTATCAAGAGTGTGGAGCCTATCCGCTGGACGACTCGCGAGCAGCGCGAGCAACTGTTGCGCGCCGCCGGCTACAACCTGTTCCTGCTGGCCGCGGAAGATGTGCTGATCGACTTGCTCACGGATTCGGGGACCGGCGCCATGTCCACCGAGCAATGGGCCGGCGTGATGCGGGGCGACGAAAGCTACGCCGGCAGCCCCAGCTTCATACGCTTCCGCGACTCCGTCCAGGAAATCTTCGGCTACAAGCATGTAATACCAACGCACCAGGGCCGGGCCGCGGAGCGCATCCTTTTCAGCGTAATGTGCAAAAAGGGCGACGTGGTGCCCAACAACACGCATTTTGATACCACGCGCGCCAACGTGGAGTTCGTCGGCGCAGAAGCCCTGGATCTGCCCTGCGCGGAAGCCAAGAACCCCGGCGACTCGCATGCTTTCAAAGGCAACATGGACGTGAGCGCCCTGGAGCAGACGATCGCGCGCGTAGGCCGCGAGCGCGTGCCGCTGGTGATGCTGACGATTACCAACAACTCGGGCGGCGGTCAGCCGGTCTCAATGGAAAATGCGCGCGCGGTGCTGGCCGTGTGTCGCAAGCATGATATTCCGTTTTACTTTGATGCTTGCCGTTTTGCCGAGAACGCCTACTTCATCAAGCTTCGTGAACCTGGCTACGAGCACAAGACTCCCAAGCAGATTGCGCAGGAAATGTTCCGCCTGGGCGATGGCTGCACCATGTCCGCCAAGAAAGACGGCATGGCCAACATCGGCGGGTTTCTCTGCACCAACAATGACGCGCTTGCCGCGCAGGAAAAGAACCTGCTCATCCTCACCGAGGGGTATCCTACTTATGGCGGGCTTGCCGGACGCGACCTGGAAGCCGTGGGCATCGGCATTCAGGAGGCGCTCAACGAAGATTACCTGAAGTACCGCATCGCTTCCACTGCGTACTTGGGCCGCCACATCTCAGAGCAGGGCGTGCCCATTGTGCAGCCGCCGGGAGGCCACGCGGTGTATATTGATGCCCGCGCTTTTCTACCGCACGTCCCACAGGAGCAATTTCCTGGCGTGGCGCTGGCCAACGAACTGTACCTGGAGGGCGGTATTCGCTCGGTGGAAATCGGCACGCTCATGTTTGACCAGGCAGCGCGCATGGACTTGGTGCGGCTGGCGGTCCCGCGCCGCGTCTACACGCAGAGCCACATCGATTACGTGGTCGAAGTGATCCTGGAAGTGTGGAACCGCCGTGCCACCATCGGAGGCCTCAAGCTGCTTGCTGGCGCGCCATTCCTGCGCCACTTTACCGCCAGACTGGAGCCGCTGGCGGCGTAACCCGGAGGGAGACGAATGAGACTAGGTGACTACATTGACGATCATTGCTCGCGCTGCAAACGCAGCACGGACCACGCCATTGTGGCCATGATGGGCGACGAGGTGCTCAAGACCCGCTGCCGCACCTGCAACAACGAACACAAATTCCGCCACAACAAGAGCCGCAACAAAGAGATGACAGCCAAAGAGGCCTTCGACAAGCTTATGGCTACAGCCATGGCCGCCCAGCAGGAAGAGCCGGCGCCCCAAAAGAAAGGGAGGAGGCCCAAAGGGGAGTAGTTGGGTCGCATCCTGACAAGCCACTGCGACGCTGGCGACGTTGGAAGTGGAACGATGAACATCTTCTGTAACGTTGCCGATGCCAGAATCGCCGAAACCGTAATTGTCTGTGAACACCCTGGTTTTTGTTCTCTCTTACCTGCCGGACAGCTCCGGGTTGGGAGCAAATTCCACTGGGATTTACTATAGATGCCTTCAGCTGTTCTATCTTCTCCACGGAGGAAGCTGGATTGTCGCTCAATAACCGCAAACCGCTCTCGCCGATCCATGGATTGCTAACCTTTGTTCTGCTGTTTTTCATGACTCTGGCGTCTTTCGGCCAACATGCGGAAACGCCCGAGCAATACGTGAACCGCCTGATCAGGGAAGCCAGCGGTTCGCAGCCGGTGCGCCAGTCGACTTATCCCCGGCAACGTGCCTTCGAAAACGCGATTCGCACGCAGTACCGGAACATGGTCCAACAGAACCGGGACTTCATGGCTGCCATCAGCAAGATCGACATGGAGAAAATAAAGAAGCTGCTGACGGCAGAATCGCTGGCTGATCCCGCGGCCGGCGGGGACCAACTGAAAGAGCTTGATGCGTACTCGGCGCTGGAAAAAGAACACGGGGCCAAGGCAGACCAGTCAGTTGCTAATCTAAGGCACACGTTTGAAACGGCGGATTGGGCAGCGCCCCAACGCGAGCGTCTGTTGAAGTCTTTTGACATCATTCTGACCGAGCCGCAAACCCTGCGTCATCGGTATCTCGATGCCTCTCAAGCCTGGGTGCTGTCGGTGCACCATGTTTACAATTACGCAGCCGAGTACAAAACCTCGCTGAAAGTTGTGGATGGCAACCTGCAGATTTTCGACGATAAGGTCCTGGAAGAGCTCAACAGAAGAATAAGACTCGTCAATTCAAGCCACCAGGAAGTAGTCAATGCCGAGCAAGCTTACAACGCAATGCAGGACGAGCGCTTAAAGAAAGCTGGCGTCGATCACAAGGCAGTGGGTTTACGATAGGAACTCTTGCTTCCAGGTGGCCTATTCTTTAATCTGAATCACTCACGGAGAACCCCATCACCATGACTATCGCGGGTCGCAGCACTGTTTTGTTCGTCATCCTCCTCATCTCAGCTACCGCCTTCGCCCAGAAAAGTAGACGTGGTGATGTGCCCACGCCCGTTCCGCCTGCGCCGCCCATCAAGCTCACGGTGGATGCCACGCAGGCGCCGCAGAAAATTCTGCACGCGCAGTTGCAGATTCCGGTGCAAGGCAAGAGCGAGGTCGTGCTGGTGTATCCCAAATGGATCCCCGGCGAGCACGGTCCCACCGGCCCCATCACCGATCTCACTGGAATTGAGTTCTCGGCCGGCGGCCAGCGTTTGGCATGGCGTCGCGACCTGGCGGAGATGTACGCATTTCACGTGACTGCGCCCGCAGGTACGTCCGTGCTGGAAGCGAAACTGGACCTGGTGATGCCGGCGCCGCCGGAAGGTTTTTCTTCCGGCGCTTCCGCCACCACGCAACTCGCCATGCTGAGCTGGAACCAGGTGGTGTTGTATCCCAAAGACGCCAACTCCGATGACGTGCAGGTTTCGCCAACCGTGAAACTACCCATCGGCTGGCATTACGGCACTGCTCTGCCGGCAGCCGGCGAAAGGGGGCAGGAAATCAATTTCAAGACCGTCTCGCTGACCACGCTGGTGGACTCCCCGGTACTGGCAGGGGCGCACTTCCGCCGCGTCCCTCTTACCGCGGACCAGCCGATCCAGCACTACATTGACATGGTCTCTGATGGCGACGCTGCGCTGGAAATACCCCCCGATACAGTGAACGCATACAAACGGCTGGTGGCCGAGACAGGAGCGCTCTTCGGCGCGCGGCATTATCGCGAATATCACTTCCTGCTGACTCTGAGCGACCACACTGCGCACTTCGGACTGGAACATCATCAGTCGAGTGATGACCGCGTGGCCGAACGCACCATGGTGGACGACGATATGCGCTGGCTGGCTGGCGCTCTTCTGCCGCATGAAATGACGCACTCCTGGAACGGCAAATTCCGCCGTCCTGCCGGGCTGGCCACGCTCAACTATCAGCTCCCGATGGAAGGCGATCTGCTGTGGGTATATGAAGGACTCACACAGTACCTGGGTGAGATTCTCTCTGCGCGCGCCGGCTTGTGGAGCCGTCAGCAGTCTCTGGACGAAGCCGCCGAGACAGCGGCCGCACTCGATCACATTCCGGGCCGCACCTGGCGCAACCTGCAGGACACCGCAGACGCCGCGCAGTTGCTTTATGGCGCACCTCCGGAGTTTGCAAGCTGGCGGCGGAGTGTGGACTACTATCCTGAAGGCTTCCTCATTTGGCTGGAAGCCGATACGATGATTCGCCAGCAGACCGGCGGGCAAAAGTCGCTCAACGATTTCTGCCGGATATTCTTCGGCGGTCCGAACAATGGGCCTGAACTAAAGACTTACACTTTCGATGACGTGGTCAACACGTTGAACCAAGTCTTGCCCTATGGCTGGCGCAAGTTCCTACGCGAGCGGATGGATGGCAACGGACCGGGCGCTCCGCTGGGAGGCATCGTCAACGGCGGATGGAAGCTCGTGTACGACGAAACGCCCAGCGAATTCACCAAGGCAATGGAGAAAACGCGGGACGTGGTGGATGCACGTTTTTCCATCGGCCTGTCTCTGGATGAAAAGGGAGGAATCCACGACGTGATCCACGGCAGTCCCGCATGGAACGCCGGCATCGCTCCGGGCAGCAAGCTGGCGGCCGTGAACGGCCGCAAGTACAGCCCGGACATCCTGCGCGACGCCCTGAAAGCCGCCAAGGCCGCCAACGTGAACCTCGAACTGCTGGTCATCAACGGCGACTTCTACCGCAACCATACGATCCAGTATCATGGCGGGGAAAAGTATGCACACCTGGTCCGCGACGAATCCAAGCCCGACGTGCTGGGCGAGATCACCAAGCCGTTGGCCAGATGAACCCAAGGAGCAACCGATTTATGCCGTCCAACCCGTCCTCAAAGCGCTCTGCATGGCAGCGCATCGCGGCAATCATCGAGGGCCTGTTTGGCAGAAAATCCGCAGAGCCGGAGCCGGGCGGCCTGCCTGGCGATCCTTACGCGTACGTCACTGCGCCCAAGAAGCCGAGAACGCCAAACCGCAGTGCGGCCGCTGTGATGGAACTTCCGGAACGATAGAGCCCGGGCGCGTTTACATGAGGGGGCGGCCAATCGGTGGTTCCAGCAATTCGTCAAAATAACGCACAGCCACGCCCTGGTTCACCGCGCGCCGCAGTTCGGAGATCACCAGCCGGTGGCCGTTGAGGAAAGGGAAATCGATCCCTGCCGATTCCATCACCACCAGCGAATCCAGGATTGTCTCCACGGCGCGATTCAGCGAATGGAGCGCTTCACAAACGTCAGTTTTGGAAAGCGGCCTGACAGCGTTCATGCGCAGATCTTTTTTCCCCGCGTACCGTGAATTTTCACCCTGCCTCCAGCCGCATTTGCTGCCGCGGTGAAGGCAGGGCGCAGCGGATGACATCTCCCTCTACCTGGCCTACACCGGATAAGATGACCTCTGATATGGGGTGTCTTGATCTGGCGTAGACGGACATGGAGTGTACTCGATATTGAATGGGAATGCAAGATCCGGTTGCGGTGAGGAAAAATCTCGGGAAACGGGTCCGTCAGCTGCGGCAGAAGCGCGGACTTTCGCAGGAAGGCTTTGCTCATGCAAGCGGGCTGGGGCGTTCCTTTGCCGGCTCCATCGAGCGGGGCGAGCGCGACATCCGCATCACTACGCTGTGCAAGCTGGCCAATTTTTTCGACGTGCCCATGGCGCAGCTTTTCAAGCGGTAAGGCGGAAAACGTCCATGCTTACTGTGCAACGTACTCTATCTGCGGTGTTGCCCATCGTCGCCATGGGCCTGGCGGCGCTTGCCATGGTGCGCAGCCATCGACGCCCCTATAGCGCCATTGTGATTGGTTTCGGCGCGCTGCTGGGCATGGGGTTGGGGATCGGCGCGGGACTCCTCCTGCTCTCCACGCCAGAGGCAGCCGGGCGCCTGGGCGGAGTGACCCTGCTGCTGGGCATCAGCGCGACCTCGATCTGGGAACTGGCACGCGGGCGCGAGGAAGAGTAGCG